>NZ_JBVHIP010000021.1:0-162425 GCF_055560495.1 Kitasatospora sp. NPDC023176
TTCCGAACCCGGAAGCTAAGCCTCACAGCGCCGATGGTACTGCAGGGGGGACCCTGTGGGAGAGTAGGACGCCGCCGAACAATTCTTCAGAAAAGCCCCTGATCCTTACGGATCAGGGGCTTTTCGCATTTCCAGATCATCCGGATCATCCCGGGGGTCGGGTGTTGTTCCGACCACCGTCAGGTGGTCCTAGGTCTACCTCGGAATTGGGGTGCCACGGCCAGTGTCCCGCGCGGGTCGTTCGTGAACACTGATGAGGACGATCGGTACCGGCATCAGGAGCTCGCGTGACCACACAGACCCGTACGAGCGGCACGTCCGTGAGTGCGCAGACCCAGGAGGCCTTCCGGGCCGGTGGCCAGGGCCTGGGCCGACTGGCCCAGGTGGTGCTGGCGGCTGTGCCGGGGTTCGTGCTCCCGGTGGCGGCGGCCATCATCGCGGGGGTGGTGACGGCCAAGTTCCTGGAGTACTACTTCCCGGCCTCCCTGGTGGCCCTCGCGGCCGCCGCGGTCGTGGGCTCCGCGGTGGCGGCCACCTGCGTCCGTCGGACGGCGGACCGTACGCGCCGGTTCCTGGAGCGCTGGTACGACATCCGGCTGCCGGCGGTCTACCAGTCGCTGCCGGAGCTGGAGCTGGACGACCGCGGGCATTGGTGGACGGGCTACTCGTACCACCGCTCGCGGACGGTCGCGAAGTACGCGCAGCTGGTCCACTGGGGCCTGCGGGACCGGACGACCCGCGCCGAGATCCTCTGGCTGATCGTGAACCCGGTCCTCGTCACGGCCCTGGCCGGCGCGGTCGGTCTGTTGCTGGTGCTGGGCACCACGTTCGCCGTCGGTGGTGCGGTGCCGACCGTCGGATTCGGCCCGTTGAGCGAGCGGATGACGCGCGTCACGCTGAGCCTGGTGGTCGGGGTCGGCATGGTCCTCGCCGGGATACTCCTCGCCCCGTACGCGGTGCGCGGGTACGCGGAGGTCGCCCGCCGGGTGCTGGACCAGGACGGTTGGGCGACGCACGCCCAGCTGACCAAGCGGGTGGCCGTGCTGACCGAGACCCGGGCGGACGCGGCGGGCAGCCAGGCGGCCGAGCTGCGGCGGATCGAGCGTGACCTGCACGACGGAGCCCAGGCGCGGTTGGTCGCGATCGGGATGACGCTGGGCACCATCGAGCACCTGATGGAGACCGACCAGGCGGCCGCGCGGGAGCTGCTCGCCGAGGCGCGGCAGTCCTCGGCCCGGGCGCTGCAGGAACTGCGCGACCTGGTCCGCGGCATCCACCCGCCGGTGCTCGCCGAACGCGGACTCGGCGACGCGGTCCGGGCGTTGGCGCTGGACGGCGCGCTGCCGACCGAGGTGTTCGTGAGCCTGCCGGACCGCCTGCCGGCCCCGGTCGAGGCGGCGGTCTACTTCAGCATCAGTGAGCTGCTGGCCAACGCGGCCAAGCACTCGGAAGCCGACCAGGTGTGGGTGGACATCCTGTACCGGGCCGGGACCCTCCGGGTGACGGTGACGGACGACGGAGTGGGCGTGGCAGACCCTTCGCGGGGCACGGGCCTGCGCGGGATCGAACGCCGATTGGGTACCTTCGACGGTGTCCTCGCCATCGACAGCACGTCGGGCGGTCCCACCACCATCACCCTGGAGTTGCCGTGCGAGTTGTCCTCGCCGAGGACCTCTACCTCCTTCGCGAAGGCCTGATCCGGCTGCTGGAAGCGCACGGCTTCACCATCGCGGCCGCGGTGGAGACCGGCCCCGAGCTGCTGGAGGCGTTGCTGACCCACCGCCCGGACGTGGCGGTGGTGGACGTCCGGTTGCCCCCGACGCTCACCGACGAGGGGCTCCAGGCCGCTCTCCAGGCACGCCGGGAGATCCGCGGCCTGCCGGTGCTGGTGCTCTCCCAGCACGTCCAGCAGCTGTACGCGCGGGAGTTGCTGGCCGACGGGACGGGTGGGGTCGGCTACCTGCTGAAGGACCGGGTGTTCAACGCCGGACAGTTCATCGACGCGGTCCGCCGGGTGGCGGCCGGCGGGACGGCGATGGACCCGGACGTGATCGCCAAGCTGATGCAGACCACCTCGCGCCGGCCCGGTCCGCTGCTCGGGCTGTCCCCGCGCGAGCGCGAGGTGCTGGAGCTGATGGCCGAGGGCTGTTCCAACTCGGCGATCGCCGCCCGCCTCGCGGTCAGCGACGGCGCCGTGGCCAAGCACATCGCCAACATCTTCAGCAAGCTCGGACTGGCCCCCGACGAGGACGCCAACCGCCGGGTGATGGCGGTGCTGGCCTATCTCAACGGCACGGCGGGGCAGAGCCGCTGACGGTCCGACCGGCCCCGGCACGGGGGATGAGGGCCCGTACGGTGACACTCCAGGCTGCGGAAACGCTGAAACAGGCGTACGAGTAAACTCCGGTGGGCCGAGTCCGGAGGCTGCTCAGCCGTCCGGCGGCCCGATCGGCGGGAACCGGCAGCCGAGGCGCGTACGGCAGCGCCGACATCCAGGGGTTGATAGACGTAATGGCACGCCCAACGCTCACCAAGGCCCATCGCGGCCTGCTCGGCCTGGTCGCGGCCGGCGCCTGCATCATCTCGGGCATCGGGTTCGCGGGCTCGTACAACGCGGTGCGCGAGCTGGCCCTGGAGAAAGGTTTCGGTGCCTTCTCCTACGCCTTCCCGATCGGCGTCGACGCGGGCATCGTGGTGCTCCTCGCCCTCGACCTGGTGCTGACCTGGCTGCGGATCCCTTTCCCGATGCTCCGCCAGACCGCCTGGCTGCTGACCGTCGCCACCATCGCCTTCAACGCGGCCGCCTCCTGGGGCGACCCGCTCGGCATGGGGATGCACGCCGTCATCCCGGTGCTGTTCGTCGTGGTGGTCGAGGCCTCCCGGCACGCGGTCGGCCGGATCGCGGCGATCACGGCGGACCGTCACATGGAGTCGGTCCGGGTGATGCGCTGGCTGCTCTCCCCGGTGCCGACCTTCCGGCTCTGGCGGCGGATGAAGCTCTGGGAGCTCCGCTCCTACGAGGAGGTCATCCGGCTGGAGCAGAACCGGCTGGTCTACCGGGCGCAGCTGCGCTTCCGCTACGGCCGCGGCTGGCGCCGCTCGGCCCCGATCCAGGCGCTGCTGCCGCTCAAGCTGGCCAAGTTCGGCGTCCCGCTGGACCCGTCGCTGCTGGACCGGTTGGACGAGGAGGCTCGCGAGCGCGAGGCCAAGGAGACCCGGGCGGAGCAGCCGGCCCAGGAGCTCGGGACCCAGTCTCAGCCCCAGTCCCAGCCCCAGCCGGTCCGTGCCGCCGCGGCCATCGCCCCGGCGGGTCCCGAGGCCGGCCACCCGGCCGCCGCCCCCGCCGTAGCCCGGCCGCAGCAGCCGCAGGTTCACCAGCCGCCGGTCCAGCAGCCCCAGCCCGAGCCGGCCCAGGCCGAACACCCCGACCAGCCCCAGCTCCAGCCCGAGGCCCAGCCCGAGGTCCAGCCCGAGGTCCAGCCCGAGGCCCCCGCCCCCGCGCCGCTGTCGCCCGAGGTCGCGGCGCCGATGCTGGCGAAGCTGCACGCCGTCCGGCTGCGCGCCGCCCAGGAGCCGGAGGCGGAGGTGGTCGCCGCCCCGCAGCCGCGCGGCGAGGAGCTGAACGTCTGGACGGAGCGCCCGGTCCGCACCACCGGCCACTCGGTCGACCCCGCTCCGGGCGGGCGGGTGCCCGGTCAGGCCTCGCCGTGGTTCAAGCCCCCGCGCCCGGTCGACGAGGCGCCCGCTCCCGTTTCCGCCGCCCCCGTTCCGGCCCCCGTTCCGGCCCCCGTTTCCGCTGCCCCCGTCCCGGCCGCCGCCCCCGCCGGAGCCCGGCCGCAGGCCCAGCACCCGACCGCCCAGCCGCCGCACGCCGAGCCGACCGTCGAGCCGCAGCACCGTCAGCCGGCTGCCCAGAGCGAGCACCACGCCCAGGCCGAGCAGCCCGCTCCGGCCGAGGAGCCCGCCCAAGCCACCCAGCCCGGACCCCACCCGACTCCCGTGCCGCTCGACCAGGACATCGCCTACGACGCGCTGGTCTCCTACATGGACAGCCACGGCCACCAGCCCGACCCCCCGCGCCTCGCGGCCTGGCTGACCACCGAGTACGGCGTCACCGGCAAGGGCCAGGACGGCTCGGTCCACCCCAAGGAGGTCGCCGAGCTCTACCCGCTGCTGCGCGACCGCTACCTGGCCGCCGGGAGGGACTGAGCCCGCGCCGCCACGCCGCGTCCACCGCTCGGTCGGCCATTGACGCCCGACCCCGCCGGAGCTACCGTCGCCTCAACAATTTGTTGAAGTGCTGGTTCGGCATGGAGGAGCGCGGATGTCGCAGGTCGAGGTCGACGGAACCGGGCCGACGGGCGGGGCCTCCTTCTCCGCCGCCGCCCGCACCGCCGTGGAGGCGCTGCTCGCCCCGGTGGACGCCGACCTGGCGCGCCGCTACCCCGGCGACTCCGGTACCCGGCAGCCGGTGCACACCGTCTACGTCCCGGCCGACGCCTACCGCGCCGACACCGTACGGGAGTGGGGCTGCCAGGCCCTGGAGGCCTTCGACACCCACGCCGGCACCCCCGCCGAGCTGGCCCGCGCCCTCGGTGTGGCCGACGACGAACTGCTCGCCGACGTGCACGCCCGGGTGCGCGCCAAGCTGGAGCACGAGCCGGTCGAGGACCTGCGGATCGACTTCGAGGACGGCTACGGCCCCCGCCCGGACGCCGAGGAGGACGCCGCGGCCGTCCGGGCCGCCGAACTGGTCGCCGCCGCCGTGTCCGAGGGCGCCGCACCGCCGTACGTCGGCATCCGGATCAAGTGCATGGAGGCGCCTGTCCGCGCCCGCGGCATCCGCACCCTGGAGCTGTTCCTCGCCACCCTCCTGGCGAACGGCGGCCTGCCGGCGGGCCTGGTCCTCACCCTGCCCAAGGTCACCTACGCGGAGCAGGTCACCGCACTGGTCCGGCTGCTGGAGGACTTCGAGCGCCGGGCCGGGCTGCCCGCCGGCCGGATCGGCTTCGAGATCCAGATCGAGACCACCCAGGCGATCCTCGGCCCGGACGGCCGGGCCACCGTCTCCCGGATGATCGAGGCCGCCGAGGGCCGCGCCACCGGCCTGCACTACGGCACCTTCGACTACAGCGCCTCCTGCGGCGTCAGCGCGGCCTACCAGAGCATGGACCACCCGGTCGCCGACCACGCCAAGGCGGTCATGCAGGTGGCCGCCGCCGGCACCGGGGTCCGGCTCTCCGACGGCTCGACCAATGTGATCCCCACCGGCTCCACCGGGCAGGTGCACGCCGCCTGGAAGCTCCACCACGGCCTGGTCCGCCGCTCGCTGGCGCGCGCCTACTACCAGGGCTGGGACATGCACCCGGCACACCTGCCGACCCGCTACGTCGCCGTGTACTCCTTCTACCGGGAGGGCCTGGCGGCCGCCGCCGCCCGGCTGGCCGCCTACGTCGCCAAGGCGGGCGGCGACGTGATGGACGAGCCGGCCACCGCCCGGGCGCTCAGCGGCTACCTGCTGCGCGGCCTGGACTGCGGCGCCGTCGACCCGGCCGAGGTCACCGCCCTGACCGGCCTGGACCGTGCCCAGCTGGACGCCCTGGCCGGCCGCTGAACCCCCGGCCGCGCGCCAACTAGGCTGGCGGTGCCGCACCCGACAGCGGGCGCGCGCCGCCAGCCGTCGCCGTCCCCGGGAGAACCACCGCGCATGTCCGCCACGCCGGAACCGACCGCCAGGCCGTACCTCACCATCCGGCGGGCCGGCAGCCACGAGACCGAGATCAAGAAGTCCCGCTTCATCTGCCACCTCGCCCGGGTCCGCGACGAGGACGAGGCGCAGGCCTTCATCGCCGGCATCCGCAAGCAGTACTGGGACGCCCGGCACAACTGCACCGCCTTCGTAGTCGGCGACGACCAGCGCCGCGAGCGCTCCAGCGACGACGGCGAGCCCGGCGGCACGGCCGGGGTGCCGATGCTGGAGGTGCTGCGCCGGCGCGGCCTCACCGACACCGTCGCGGTGGTGACCAGGTACTTCGGCGGGATCAAGCTCGGCGCGGGCGGCCTGGTGCGGGCGTACGGGAACGCGGTGTCGGCGGCGGTCGACGAGGTCGGCCTGCTGGAGCGGCGGCCGGTCGCGCTGCTCGCGGTGTCGGCGGACCACGTGCGCGCCGGGCGGGTGGAGAATGACCTGCGGGCCGCCGGGTACGCGGTGAGCGACCTCGCCTACGAGGCGGCGGGGGTGCGGATCGAGGTGGGCGTGCCGGAGCCGGAGGTGGCCGGGTTCCACACCTGGCTGGCCGAGGCGACCGGCGGTACCGCGGTGGCGGTGCCGGCCGGCCGGACCTACGTCGAGGTGCCGGTCTGAGCCACGGGCCGCACGGGCCGCACGGGCTCCGCGCTCCCCGCCGGGGCGCGGTTTTCGGCCACACATCCGGCCAGAACGCGACCGGTCCGTTTCGGTCTCCGACGGGCCCGCCTAGCCTGATCCGACCGTCGAGCAGGAAGCCGCCCCCGATGCCCGTCGTCCGGACCATCACCCTGGCCCCAGGGGCCACCACCGGCTGGCACTACCACCCGGGCCGGGTCGAGGTGGTGGTGCTCGCCGGGACGCTCACCCGCACCCTGCACGACGGCCGGGTCGAGGTCAGCCGGGCCGGGGACTCGCTGGTCGAGGAGGCCGGACCGGTCCACGTCCACGTGGGCCGCAACCTCGGGACCGAGCCCGTGGTGCTGATCGCCCACTACGCCGCCCCGGAGGGCCGCCCGCTGGCCGTAGCCGTCCCGGAACCCGCCTGGAGCCGCAGCGGCGGCGGGACCGCCGGGGCCTGACCGGACCCGCGCGGCCCCGCCCGCTGGGTCGCGCCCCGTAGCCGAGCGGCGCCGCCACGCGGAAGACGGCTTGAACAGATTCACTCGAACGTAGTGTCGTGGCCCGGAGTTGGAACTTCCGCTCCCGGCTGTGGCGTTTCCTGGGCAAGGATCCGGCGGAACCGGACGAAAACCATCGATGGAGGACAACGGACCCCACCCCGCACCACGGAGGTATGCGCATGACCTCAGACCACTCGCCGTCGCTCGCCGGTGCCGATCTACCCGGCCCCCGAGCCCTCGCGACGCCCTACCGGATGACCGTCACCACCGCCCTCCCGCATGCCGAGGCCGTCGCCCTGGCCGACGAGCAGCTCGCCTCCTGGCTGAAGCAGGAGGGCTGCGAGGAACCCCCGCCCACCCCCGGCGCCGCCGCGGGGACGCCCCCCGCCGCCGAGCGCCTGCGCCTGGGCGAGCGCGTCCTGCTGGACCGGGACCACGGACCGCTGCGCGGCGGCCCGGGCGCCGGTCGCTACAACCGCCGCCGCCTGCGCACCCCGGCCCCGCACGGCACCCGACAGCTGACCCTCACCGTCGCCACCGGCGCCGGCGGCCCCACCTGGGTCCGGCTGGAGGCCGAGACCCACAACACCGGCAGCGGCGTGCGCACCCCCTGCCGGGTGCCGGTGCCGGAACTCGCCCGCACCCTGCTCCCGCTGCTCGACGCCGCCGACGGCCCGGCCGCCGTCCACCCCGCCCCCCGGGTGATCACGGCCGACGAGGTCGACGACCTGATCGACGAGCTGTGCGACCCGGAGCGCCGGCTGCCCACGGTGGTCGCCAGCGTGCCGGTGAACCTCCCGGTCGACCACTGGGTCGAGGAGGTCGTCCGCCCGCTCTGCCGTCAGCTGCCCGGCCTCGCCACCGCCTACGTGCTGGATCCGGGCGCCCGCACCGGGTTCAACGTCGCGCTGGAGTACCACACCGTGTACGGCGGCGCGGTGCGCACCTACCTGCCCGAGGTCGACCCGGCCTCCCGGCAGGACGGCGCCCGACATCCGGTGCTCGCCCGGGGCCGAATAGAACAGGACCTCCGCCGCGCCGCCGGGCTGCTCGCCCGCGAACCGCGCCGCCTCGCCGCCGACCAGCCGCTCCCGGCCCCGCTGGCCGCCGTCCCGGTGCTGCGCATCCCGCCGCCGCAGCTGCGCCCGGCCGCGGACCGGGCCGGGGAGACGGAGACCCGCGCCGAAGCGACCGCGAGCGCAGGCCCGGCCCCCGCTCGGCTGACCGCCGGTCCGGCCGCCGGCCCCGCCACTGACCCTGCCGCAGACCCGGCCGCCGAACTGGCCGCGCTCGCCCGCGAGGAGCAGCAGGACCGCGCCGAGCAGCAGGCCAGGGCCGACGAACTGGAGCGGGTCCGGCGCACCCTCCGCCTCGACCGCCGGGACCGCGGCCAGCCCAGGGACGGCCACGAGGGCCGCCTCCGCACCAGCACCCGTAGCGCCCTGACCGGCCGTCACTGCAGCGGACCGGGCGGCACCCCGGCCGCTGCCGGCCGCCTCGCCGCCGCTCCGCCCTCCGGGTGCCCCGGCAGACCCGAGACCTTCACCGAACTCCTCACCAGGCTCGGCGAGTTCCCCCTGCTCACCTTCACCGGCGACCAGAAGAACGCGCTCGCCCTGGACGGACTCCAGTGCGCCGGCGCCGGCTGGGCCCGGCTCGCCTGGGACGGCCTGACGGCCCTGCAGGAGTACGCGGAGGCGGCCGTGCGCGGCGCGGCCGGCGGGGACTTCAAACAGTGGTGCGAGCACACCCCGGACGGCTGTCACCGCTTCCCGCCGCGCAAGGCGGTGCGCGGGGAGTCCCGGACGGTGTTCAGCCACACCAAGTGGAAGCGCGAACGGATGCTGCCGGTGCCGGAATGCGTCGACGCCTCCCGGCGCGCGTTCATGGGCGCGCACCTGCGGATCGGCGGCGGCCGCACCGCCCCCCGGCTGCACTACCTCGACGACTGCTCCGGCAGTGGCCGGATCTACGTCGGCTACATCGGTCTGCACCTCACCAACACCCGGACCAACTGACGGGCTTGGCTGACCGCTGCGCCCGTTCGGTGGACAATGTCCGGCAGGGGCGGGGCCGCGGTCCGGTCTGCCGCCCCGGGCAGGTGCCGGACGAGCATGGGGGAACGACGACCGATGCAGTACTCAGCAGACGGCCAGTCCGACGGCACCGCCACCGTCCAGTTCCCCCGGCCGGGCTTCCTCGCCTCGGTCTTCCGCGACCTCGGCGCCGACCAGGGCCCGGAGCCGGACGGCGCCTCGGGCGGGGGCGCGCCCGACGGCACCGGCCCGGAGACGACCGGGGCCGGCCCCGCCGCGCCCGTCGGCCCGTCGGCCCCGGGCAGTGCCGACCCGGGCAGCGCCGGCCCGGGCCCCGGCTTCGCCGACCCCGACGAGGCCGTCGCGGCCCACGCCCGAGCCGCCGCCCTCACCCACCACCGAACGCTCACCGTCCAGGCCGAACACGACCGGCTGGCCGACCTGCTGCGGCGGGCCGCCCTGCCCGTCTCGGCGATGGACTTCGAGAGCCAGCTGCGCCACTACGAGCCCCGCCCCTACCCGGCCGACGGCCCGGACGGCGCCGAGGGGACCGAGCCCCGCTGGGAGGACTTCGCCCCCGCCGGGCCGGCCGCCGCCGACCCGGAGAGCGGCCCGTCCCGCCGCCTGCTGGACTCCGGCTACCAGCGCGAACTCGCCCAGGCCCGGCTCACCCACCAGCGCGCCCTGCGCGAGTGGCGCACCCGCCGGGCCGAGGCCGGCAGCCCGGCCGCCGGGGAGTCCCGGCGCGCCCACGAGGCGGCCGAGGAGGCCCGGGCCCGCGCCGTGCGCGAGTACAACGAGAGCCTGGAGGAGTGCCGGCGCGCCTACCAGCTGGCCGAGCCGGCCGCCGTGGAGTCGCTGCTGGAACGGGCGCTGGCCGCCGCCGAGACGGCGACCCAGGACCTGCCGGCCCCCTGCCGGGCGATCTTCCGCCCGCTCACCCGCACCGCCGTGCTGGACCTCGACCTGCCCCCGCTCGACCTGGTGCCCTCGCTCACCGGCTACCGGCTGGCCCCCGAGGGCGACATCCACCCGGTGCCGCGCCCGCCCGCGGACCGGGCCACCGACTACCTGCGGCTGGTCGCCCGGCTCGCCCTGCGCTCCCTGCAGGCCGCCGACGCCGTGGACACCGACGAGATACTTGCCGGTGTCGTCCTCAACGGCTGGCTGCGCGATCCCGGGGCGGCTGAGCCGCTCTGCCTGCTCAGCGTGGACGCCGACCGCGACGCGCTGGCCCGCACCCGACTGCTGCCGCCGGAGACCCCGTACGAGGAACGCGACGACGAGGGCGTCTACGCCGACGCCGAGCGGGACGAGGCCCTGGTCCGCCTGCGCCAGCTCGGTGCCGCCGTCACCCCGGACCCGTACGCCCGGGCCGCCGTCCAGCCGTTCGCCCGGTCGGGCGCCACCGTCCCGGCCGCGCCCGACCTGTCCGCCAACGAGTTCGCCCAGCTGGTGCGCGACCTGCTCACCCGGGGCGGGCTCGCCGAGTGGAGCGTACGGCTGCGCGGTCCGGCCGGGCTGGTCGCCACCGGGGAGGGCGGACCGGGTAGCGCGCTGCCGGGCCGCTGGGTGGTCTGGGCCTCCCGGGACACTGCGGAGGTCACCGTGGAGCAGATCGAGACCCTGGCCGAGGCGGTCCGCGAGGAGTCCGCCGAGCGCGGCCTGCGGCTGACCACCGGCTGCTTCGCCGAGGAGGCGCTGGACCTCACCGCCGAGGAGAGCCACCGGCACATCCACCTGATCGACGGCGACGGCGTCCGCGAACTCGCCCGCACCCACCTCGGCCTGCCGCTCGCCGCCGGCCGCTGACCGGCCCCGACCCGCTGAGGCCTGCTCCGATCCACGCCGATCGACTCCGATCGACTCCGATCGACTCCCATCCACTCCGACCACGGAGTTCACCCCGACGGCCCACCCGGCGGGCGTCCCTCCGTACCCGGACCAAGGCTGAGGGGACCGGGTCGGCGGGACGGCGGCCGAGGAACGGTCCGGTCAGCGGCACCCCCGGGCGATCAGCATCGAACGGGCGTCCGGTACGGTCGGCGGTCGGCCCGGCCACGGGCGGACCCCAGGGGGAGAGGAATGGGCAGAGCGCTCGGCAGACCACACGGCGGCCCCGGCCGTCCGGCCGGACCGGCAGACCCGACCGGACCGGCCGGCCCGACGGCGGAGGCGGCCCGATGACTGCCGTCCTGGTCGCCGCCGGGGCGTTCCTGATGACGCTGATCGGCGGCTTCGTCGCCCAGCGCACCGGCGACCGCCGCCACCTGGTACTCGGCTTCGCCGCCGGACTGATGCTCGGAGTGGTCGCCTTCGACCTGCTGCCCGAGGCCATCCACCAGGCGCCCGGCGAGGTGCACGGCGTGCCCCAGGCGCTGCTGATGTTCGCGGGCGGCTTCCTCGCCATCCACGTGATCGAGCGCGCCGTCGCCATCCACCGCGGCCACGAGGGCGAGTACGCCGAGCACACCCACGGCCACCAGCACGGCCACGCCCACGGCTCCGGACGCCAGGGCGTCGGCCTGACCGCCGCGCTGGCCCTGGTCGGGCACAGCGTGATGGACGGCTTCGCGATCGGCGCCGCCTTCCAGGCCGGCAGCACCGTCGGCACCGTGGTGGCCATCGCGGTGGTCGCACACGACTTCGCCGACGGCTTCAACACGTACACGATCACCCGGCTGTACGGGAACAACCGGCGCCGGGCGCTGACCCTGCTCGCGGCCGACGCGCTGGCCCCGATCTCCGGCGCCGCGATCACCCTGGCCTTCACCATCCCGGAGCACCTGCTCGGCCTCTACCTGGGCTTCTTCTCCGGGTTCCTGCTCTACCTGGCGACCTCGGACATCCTCCCCGAGGCGCACAGCCCGCACCCTTCGCGCAGCACCCTGCTGTGCACCCTCGCCGGGGTCGGCTTCATGTGGCTGGTCATCGGCCTGGCCAACTAGGCCCTGTCCGGCAGATCGGCCGACCAGGGCCTAGACCGGCAGGGAGCTCCAGCAGCCCCGCATCGCCGCCAGTGCCTCGGTGATCGCCGGCCGCCGGGAGGCCTGGGAGCGCCAGAGTGCGAACACCCGCCGGCTCGGCTGCGAGGCGACCGGGCGGGCCGCCACCCCGGCCGGCAGCGGGCCCCGGCCGAGCCGGGGCACCACGGCCATCCCCAGTCCGGCCGCGACCAGGGCGATCTGGGTCTCGAAGTCGCCGACCTGGTAGAGCACGTCCGGCTCCTCACCGGCCTCGCGCAGGGTGCGGACCAGCCAGTCGTGGCAGATGTTGCCCGGCGGGACGCTGATCCAGCGCTGTCCGCACAGCCGCTCCACCGGCACCGCGTCCAGCGCCGCCAGCTCGTCCCCGGCGGGCAGCACCAGGTCCACCGGGTCCGTCCCGAGGTCCAGCCGGGAGACCCCCTCCTGTACCGGCAGCGGTACGGTCGGCCAGTCCTGGACCAGCGCCAGGTCCACTGCACCGCGCGCGACCAGCTCCGCCGCCGGGTACGGGTCGCTCTCCAGCAGCCGTACGTCCAGCTCCGGGCAGCGCTGCCGCAGTTCGGCCAGTACCCCGGGCATCAGCCCGCGCGCCCCGGTCGCGAAGGAGGCCACCAGCAGCCGCCCGACCGCCCGGCCGCGCTGTTCCTCCAGCCGCACCTCGGCCTGCTCCACCAGCCCCAGGACGGTCCGCGCGGTGGCGGCCAGCTCCCGCGCCGCGTCGGTCAGCACCACACCCCGGCCCTGGCGCTCCAGCAGCACCGTGCGGGTCTCCCGCTCCAGCTTGGCGATCTGCTGGGAGACCGCCGAAGGCGTGAACCCGAGCGCGATCGCCGCCCCGCCGACCGAGCCGTGCACCGCCACCGCGTGCAGCGCCCGCAGGCGCCCGAGATCCATCATGCAGTGATACTAAAGTGTCCGCTTCAGTAATCATCGCTGGTGCTACACGTTCCCGCGCCGCCATGCTCGACCCATGACCGCGACACCCGCCGCTCCGGCCGGCTCGACCATGCGCCCCCGTCACATCGCCCTGGCCGTCCTGGTGGCCGCCGTCTGGGGCCTCAACTTCGTCCTCATCCACGTCGGCCTGGACAGCTTCCCGCCACTGCTCTTCTGCGCCCTGCGGTTCGCTGTGGTCGCCGTGCCGGCGGTCTTCTTCGTCGGCCCGCCCAAGGTGGCCTGGCGCTGGGTGCTGGCGGTCGGCCTGGTCCTCGGGGTGGTCAAGTTCGGGCTGCTCTTCCTCGGCATGCACGCCGGGATGCCGGCCGGCCTCTCCTCCCTGGTGCTCCAGGGCCAGGCCGGCTTCACCGCGGTGTTCGCCGCCGTCCTGCTGCGCGAGCGCCCCGGCCGGCGGCGACTGCTCGGCCTGGCGCTGGCCTTCGCGGGCATCGCCCTGAGCGCCGCCGACCAGGGCCTGGGCGGCCCGGTCGAGGCCTTCGTGCTGGTGGTGCTGGCGGCCGTCGCCTGGGGCCTGTCCAACGTGCTCACCCGCAAGGCCGCACCGCCGGACGCGCTGCGCTGGATGGTCTGGGTCAGCGCCGTCCCGCCGCTGCCGCTGCTGGGCCTGTCCCTGCTGGTCGAGGGCCCGGACGCGGACCTGCGCGCGCTGCGCGGGATGACCCTCGGCGGGCTCGGCGTGATCGGCTACGTCGGGCTGCTCTCCACCCTGTTCGGCTTCGTCGCCTGGAGCTACCTGCTGCGCCGCTACGACGCCACCGCCGTCGCCCCCTACTCGCTGCTGGTGCCGGTGTTCGGGATGTCCTCGGCCTGGCTGCTGCTCGGCGAGCGGGTCACCCCGGCGGCCGCCGCGGCGGCCCTGCTGGTGATCGCCGGGATCGGGATCACCGCGCTGCGCCCGGGGGCGCCGTCCGCGCCGGCGGCCCGGCCGCGAGGAAGCGGGCCTCGGCCGCGCGGAGCACTCGCAGCAGCACCTCCTCGTCCCCGGGGCTGACCTCGCCGAAGTACTCCTGCGCCACCTCGTCCCGGACCTGCCCGATCCGCTCCACCGCCGCGCGCCCGGCCTCGGTCAGCAGGATCCGTACGGCCCGCCGGTCCGCCGGGTCGGGGCGGCGCTCGACCAGCCCGGCCTCCTCCAGCGCGTCGACCACCGTGGTGGCCGAGCGCGGGGCGATGTGCAGCTGGTCGGCGAGGTCGCTCAGCCGCATCGCGTGGTCCGGCGTCTCGCAGCCGGGCACATGGGCGAGCGTGCGCAGGGCCCGGGCCTGGCCGGGGGTGATGCCGTACGGCTCCAGCCGCCAGCCGGTCTGCCGGCGGATCCGCTTGATCGCCCTGGTCATCGCGTCCGCGAGTTCGGCGGCGGTGCCGGGGGCGTCGGGCCGGGGACCGGGGGAGGAGTCAGCCGGATCGTCGGTCGGCGTGGTGGTCATCGGAGGTCTCCTCGGCTGGCGTCGGCCCAAGCGTATCGGCCGTTCCGGGCGGGCGGCCGACCGTGGGAAGTGCTCGGAGAAATATGTTGAGCTTAGCTCAGCATCTACGTTACGGTGCTCCCAGGTGAGGGCACCCTAAGTCCCCTCCGCGTCCTTGGAGCACCCATGCCCGTTTCCACCGCCCGCGTCGCCACCGACCGCCCCGCCCGCTACGCCAAGCAGCTCGCCGCCCACATGAGCCGACGGATCGAGACCTCCTTCTCCCCGGAGACCGGCCGCGGCACCCTGGTCTTCCGCGCCGGCACCGCCACCCTGGAGGCCCAGCCGGACGCGCTGCTGCTCACCGTCGAGGGCGAGCGCGAGGACCTGCCCACCCTGGAGGACGTCGTCGGCCGCCACCTCGTCCGCTTCGGCGCCCGCGACGAACTCGTCGTCGCGTGGCACCGCGACAACGGCGAGGCCGGCCTCGTCCACCGCAACGAGGAGGACGCCCCCGAGGGGGACGCCACCGGGGAGGGCACCAACGGGGAAACCGCCACCGAGGCCTGAAGCCCTCAGGCGCCCGGCCGGGGCAGCCACCGGTCGAGCGCCCACAGCACCAGGGCGGCCAGGCACCAGCTGGCCACCACGTCCAGCACCCAGTGGTAGTCGCTCCACACCAGCCCCGCGCCCACCCCGAGCGCCAGCACCACCGCGCCCGCGGCCAGCCCCCGGGCCGTCCACCGCCCCGCCGCCCGCGTCAGCAGCAGCGCCGCCACACCGTAGGAGAACGTCGCCGTCGCGGTGTGCCCGGACGGGTACCAACCCCACTGCCCCGGTGCCAGCGGGTCCCCGAGCGGGCCCGGCCGGGCGAACGCCGCCTTCGCCGGGACCACCAGCAGCGGGATCAGCACCGCGGTCGCCGCGGCCACCGGCAACGGCAGCCACCAGCGCGCCGCCCCCGCCCGGCGCCACCACCAGGCGGCCAGGCCCCCGGCCGCCAGCAGCACCGGCACGGCCGGCACCCCGCCGCCCAGGTCCGACAACAGCCGGCCCAGCTGGTCGAGCAGGGCGCTCGGATGCTCGTGGTGGAAGGACCGGACGGCCGCGCGGACCGAACGGTCCAAGCCGAGCAGCGGCCCGTCCACCGCCACCTGCCAGGACACCACCAGCAGCAGCACCGCCGCCACCACCGGCACCACCACCGACCGGGCCACCCGGCCCGGGACAGCGGACAGCCGCCCCGGAGCAGGGGGGAGAGCTCCGGGGCGGCTCTGATGATCGCCGTTCCGTGCGCCCCGGGGGGTGTGGGTCGGACGGTCGGTCGATCGGCCTTCGGTGTGTGCCAGCCCTTGCGGGACGGCCTGGTTGTCCTCGCGACGCCCGCGCGGACCCACCCCTCGGGGAGGCTCCGCGGACGGCTCCGCCAATGGCTGGGGCTCGCTGTCCATCTGTGATGACACTACGTCAACCACCCTTCCGCGCCGAGCGCCTTCAGCGATTCCGCACATCATCTTCACCCCGCCCGGGACCGCCTCCGGACGCCCCGGACGGCCGTGCGAACGGGCCCCGGAGGGCCCCGGCGAAACCGAACGGCCCGCGAGGACCAGAGGTCCCCACGGGCCGTTCAGCGCTGTCCGGACATCCCTCCGGAGGGGGTTTCACGACCTGGTGGACGACACCGCTCAGACGGCGGCGAACGCGGCCTCCAGGATGTCCAGGCCCTCGGTCAGCAGGTGCTCCGGCATGACCAGCGGCGGCAGGAAGCGCAGCACGTTGCCGTAGGTGCCGGCGGTCAGCACGACCAGGCCCTCGGCGTGGCACGCCTTGGCGATCGCCGCGGTGGCCTCCGCGTTCGCCTCCTTGCCACCCGCCTTCACCAGCTCGACGGCGACCATCGCGCCGCGGCCGCGGACCTCACCGATGATGTCGAACTTCTCCTGCATCGAGCGCAGCCGGCCCAGCATGATCTCGCCGATCCGCTGCGCCTTGCCGACGAGGTCCTGCTCCTTCATGGTCTCGATGGCGCCCAGCGCGGCGGCGCACGCCACCGGGTTGCCGCCGTAGGTGCCGCCCAGGCCGCCCGCGTGCGCGGCGTCCATGATCTCGGCGCGACCGGTCACCGCGGCCAGCGGCAGGCCGCCGGCGATGCCCTTGGCGGTGGTGATCAGGTCCGGGACGATGCCCTCGTCCTCACACGCGAACCACTGGCCGGTCCGGCAGAAACCGGTCTGGATCTCGTCGGCGACGAACACGATCCCGTTCGCCTTCGCGTACTCCACGATGGCCGGCAGGAAGCCCTTGGCCGGCTCGATGAAGCCGCCCTCGCCCTGGATCGGCTCGATGATGATCGCGGCGACGTTCTCCGCGCCGATCTGCTTGTTGATCATGTCGATCGCCTGCGCGGCGGCCTCGGCGGCGCAGTTCTCCGCGCCGGTCAGCCAGCGGTACGGGTAGGCGACCGGCACCCGGTGGATCTCCGGGGCGAACGGACCGAAGCCCTGCTTGTACGGCATGTTCTTCGCCGTCAGGCCCATGGTCAGGTTGGTGCGGCCGTGGTAGCCGTGGTCGAACACCACGACGGCGGTGCGCTTGGTGTAGGCACGGGCGATCTTCACCGCGTTCTCGACCGCCTCGGCGCCCGAGTTGAACAGCGCCGTGCGCTTCTCGTGGTCACCCGGGGTCAGCTCGTTCAGCTGCTCGGCGACGGCCACGTAACCCTCGTACGGGGTCACCATGAAGCAGGTGTGGGTGAAGGCGGCCAGCTGCTCGCTGGCCTTGGCCACCACGGCCTCGGCGCTGTTGCCGACGTTGGTCACGGCGATGCCGGAACCGAAGTCGATCAGCGAGTTGCCGTCCACGTCCTCCAGGACGCCGCCGTTGGCACGGGTGATGTACACCGGCAGGGTGGTGCCGACGCCGGCCGCCACCGCACCCAGCTTGCGGGCCTGCAGCTCCTGCGACTTCGGACCCGGGATCGCGGTGACCAGACGGCGCTCCTGCGGGAGCGGCGTTACGGCGCTCATGGGGTATCTCCAGACTTCTCGGCTCGGTGCTTCGCAGGCTACGGCCGCCCTCCCCGACCGGGCATGCGCCACTCGGTAGCACTGCGCCGTCCGACTTGTCCGGCACGGCCAGCACGGGCGCCACGACTACCCGCAGACCCCGCTCCACTACCCTGAGCGCGGGCGTGTCGCCGGTACGGCGGCATGGGTATGGCGGCACCGACGGCGGTCGGGCCGGGCGGGCGAGGGAGCGGGGCCGTACATGGCACAGGACGGGTCACACCACCACGTCGAACACACCACCACCAGACCCCCGACCCCCCCGACCCCCCTGCCCCACCAACGGCCCGCCACAGCACCCGGCGGGGCCTTCGACCTCGCCGCCTGGGCCACCGCCCCGCGCCCCGAGGCCGAACCTGGCGTCTACCGGCTCGGCTACCGCCGCATCGACCCGGAACGTGCGGAGGCGGCCCGGGTCCCGACCTGGCCGCTGCTGCTGCGGGCGGCGCTCAACGCGGTGGTGGGGTGGTTCGCGTACCTCTACGGCACGCAGCTCCTGATGTACGTGCTCGTCTGGTTCGGCGGACAGACGGGCATCGGACCGCTCGCCTCGCCCTCCGAGTCCGAGGCCATGTTCACTCTGCTGGTGGCCAACGCCCTGGTGATCGGCGTGGTCATCAAGATCTTCGGCCGGATGGGCCGCTGGCCCGAGGTCTGGCGCCGCTACGTCGCCCCGCTGCTGTCGCGGACGGTGACTCAGGAGGACCCCGTCGAGGAGGCCGGGCCGGTGGCGGAGGCGGCCCGCGGGGTGGACCCGTGGGACGGGCTGCGCCGGGGCGGGGCGGTCGAGGCGGCGGCGCGGCTGGACGCGGAGGCGGTCGGCGACGTCGACTACGTGCGGATCCAGCGGGCCTGGGAGTCCGCGCAGGCGGACCCGGCGTTCGTGCCCGCCTTCACCGAGCAGGTGGCCGCCCGTGGCGCGGCGGCCTTCGCCCATCCGTCCGAGGTGCGTGAGCTGCCCGGGCGGGTGCGGCGGCACGATCTGCTGCTCGGCCAGGTCTGCCTCGGTGTGGCGCAGGACGTGCCGAAGAACCCGTTGAGCCACCGGGCGGCGGACTTCGCGCTGGACCCGGCGGTGCTGGGCACCTCGCTGCTGGCGGTGGGCCCGGCCGGGACGGGGAAGACGGCGCGGCTGGCCCGGCCGGTGGCGGAGGCGCTGTGCCTGCAGGCGCTGGCCGGTACCGCGTGCGCGGTGGTGGTCGGCGCCTCGGACGCCGACCTCGGCCCGGACGCCTGGTACGACGTGGTGATCGCGCCCGGCGACCCGGCCTCGGTGTACGGGCTGGACCTCTACGGTGCGGCGCGGGACCCGGACGAGGCCGCGGCCCGGCTGGCCGACGCGCTGCTGCCGGACGAGCTGACCGCGCGGGCGGAGAACGCGCGGACGGCGCTGCAGCAGGTGGTGGGCCCGTTCCACGCCGCGTTCGGCCGCTACCCGGGGGTGCGCGAGCTGCGGGCGCTGCTGGGTGGTGACCCGGACGCGCTGGCGGCGTTGGTGAAGGCGCTGGGGGTGGCGGGCCGGCTGGCCGCGTACGAGCGGGACCTGGAGTACCGGGAGCGGCAGCGCGGCCGGGCGGACGATCCGGGGTCGCTGTTGGCGGACCGGCTGGGGCTGTTGGAGCGGCCCGCCTTCGAGGGGGCCTTCGCGACGGACGGGACGGGCCGTCCGCCGTTCGCGATGCGGGTGCTGGACCACCCGTTGCGGGTGCGGGTGAAGCTGCCGGAGCGCAGTCACCCGGAGGTGGCCCGGATGCTGTCGCGGCTGGTGGTGGGGCAGTTCGTGCAGGCGGCCGGGGCGCGTGCGGACCGCTCGCTGTTCGCGGGACTGGTGGTGGATGACGCCTCGGCCGCACTGGACGCCGGTTCCGTCCGGGGCCTGCAGCGGATGCGCGGGGCGAACGCGGGTGCGGTGCTGCTGCTGCGCACCCTGGTGGACCTGCCGGAGGCGTTGCGGGCACCGCTGTTCGGCGCGGTCGGCTGCCGGGTGGCCTTCCCCGGGATCGCGCCGTGGGACGGACGGCTGTTCTCGGAGGCCTGGGGGACGCACCTGGTGCAGGAGACCGCGGTGACCCACACCCCCGACACCTCCGGCGGGGTGATGCGGCGGGCCGGGCGGTTGGGGCGGAAGGCGTTGTCGGGGACGACGGCGCAGACGGAGTCGGTGACGACGCGGGATGTGGAGCGGCTGCGGTGGTCGCCGTCGGATCTGGCGCACGCGTTGCCGGCCGGGCACGCGGTGGTGTCGTTGACGGCGGTGTCGGGGGAGCAGGTGCCGCCGTTGCTGGTGGACCTGCGGGGGTGAGCCGGCGGGGCGGGAGGGAAGTCGCCTCCGAGGTGGATTCGGCAGTGCCGGTTGTCCGGGGCGTCCATAATGAAGGGGAGTGACCCTCACCAGTCCCACTGCCCTCTCCTCGCCCGGCCGCAACGGCGCGGTCAGGTCGACCCCCCGAAGGTGCCATGCCCCCCACACTCGCCTCCGTCGTCCGCAACAGTTCGCTCCACTTGACGGTGCTCGCCGGTGCGGACCACCTGGAGCGGCCGGTCCGCTGGGTGCACACCAGTGAGCTGGACGACCCGACGCCGTTCCTGGAGGGTGGTGAGCTGTTGCTCACCACCGGTATCAAGCTGGGCCGTACGGCGGCGCAGCTGCAGGCGTACGTGCACCGGCTGGCCGATGCGGGGGTGGTCGGGCTGGGTCTGGGGGTGGGGTTGTCGCACACCGAGGTGCCGCAGCCGCTGGTGGACGCGGCGCAGCAGCGGGGGCTGCCGTTGCTGCGGGTGCCGGAGCCGACGCCGTTCATCGCGATCAGCAAGGTGGTGTCGGCGGCGCTGGCCGCGGAGCAGTACGAGGCGGTGACGACCAGTTTCGAGGCGCAGGAGGAGCTGACCCGGGCGGCGCTGGGCAAGGACGGCACGACGGCGGTGGTGCGTCGGCTGGCGGCCCGGCTGGGGGGCTGGGCGGCGCTGTACGACGGGTCGGGCGCGCTGTCGGTGGTGGCGCCGGACTGGGCGGCGCGCCGGGCGGGGCGGCTGGCGGCGGAGGTGGACCGGCTGCGGCGGCGGCCGGCGCCGTCGAGTGCGGCCTTGCAGGGGCGGTCGCCGGGGATAGACACGGCGGACGAGGACTACGTGGTGGTCCAGTCGCTGGGGGCGGACCGGCGGGCCCGGGGTTTCCTGGCGGTCGGGACCGAGGACCGGATCACGCCGACCGAGCGGTACGTGCTGAACGCGGCGGTGGCGTTGCTGACGCTCACCCTGGAGCGGTCGCGCGAGCTGCGGCAGGCCGAGGAGCGGATGGGCGCGGCGCTGCTGCGGATGGTGCTGGCGGGTGAGGTGGCGACGGCCCGGCAGGTGGCGCTGGGGCTGTTCGGCGGGATGCCGGAGGGGACGATACGGGTTCTGGTGGCCGGGGCGGGGCCGAACGCGGACGCCGCGGAGGCGCTGGTGGAGCTGGGGGACCGGGCCGAGCAGGCGGGTGCCCGGGTGGGCGAGAAGCTGCTGGTGGCGCGGGAGGAGGGGGCGCACGGGCCGCGGCTGATGGTGTTGGCGCTGGACAACGGCGCGGTGCACCGGGCCTGTCTGGGCGTGGTGGAGGAGCACGAGGGACTGTCGCTGGGTGTTTCGGCGCCGGCCGCGCTGGAGGAGGCCGGTACGGCGTACGCCCAGGCGGAGCGGGCGCTGGCGGTGGCGCTGCGGGGTGGCCGCCGTTCGGTGGACCACGAGGAGGTCGGCGCGGGTTCGCTGCTGCCGCTGCTCGGGGAGGAGGCGGTGACGGCGTTCGCGGAGGGGCTGCTGCGGCCGTTGCGTGAGCACGACCGGACGGCCCGCGGTGACCTGGTGGCCTCGTTGCGGGCGTGGTTGTCCCGGCACGGGCAGTGGGACGCGGCGGCGGCGGACCTGGGGGTGCACCGGCACACGCTGCGGTACCGGATGCGGCGGGTCGAGGAGCTGCTGGGCCGTTCGCTGGACGACACGGACGTGCGGATGGAGCTGTGGCTGGCGCTGCGCTCGGGCGAGGAGTAGGACGGCCGGCTGGACGCGGTGGAGTGGCCCCGGGGCGGAACACTCCTGGGCGGCCAATCCGGTCGGCCCGCCGTCGCCCCTACTCTCGGGTTTCGGGTCCCACGCCCGTGGGCCGTACGACGACGAGGAGAGGGCCGGTACCACCGTGACCACCACGTACGATTTCTGGCTTGCCGGCCGCCGGGCGAGCGGTGACGCCGACTTCGAGGTGCACAACAGCTGGGACGGCCGTCTGGTCGGCAAGGTCAGCGTTCCGACCGAGGCGCAGGTCGAGGAGGCGCTGGACGCCGCCGTGGCCGCGCTGCCGGTGTTCGCCGCCACTCCGGCGCACCAGCGGGCCGCCGCCCTGGACCACGTGGCCAAGCGGCTGACCGAGCGCACCGAGGAGCTCGCCCAGCTGATCACCGCCGAGAACGGCAAGCCGATCAAGTGGGCCCGCGGTGAGGTCGGCCGGGCGGTGTCGGTCTTCCGCTGGGCCGCCGAGGAGGCGCGCCGCACCAACGGCGAGACGATGCGGCTGGACACCGACCCGGGCGGCGTGGGCCGTTTCGCGGTGGTGCGCCGCTTCCCGCGCGGTGTGGTGCTGGGGATCGCCCCGTTCAACTTCCCGCTGAACCTGGTCGCCCACAAGGTCGCCCCGGCGATCGCGGTCGGTGCCCCGATCATCCTCAAGCCGGCGCCGGCGACCCCGCTGTCGGCGATGGTGCTGGGCGAGATCCTGGCCGAGACGGACCTGCCGGTCGGTTCCTGGTCGATCCTGACCGTGCCGAACGACCGGATGCCGGCCCTGGTGCAGGACGCCCGGGTGCCGGTGATCTCCTTCACCGGTTCGGACAAGGTCGGCTACCAGATCATGGACTCGGTGCCGCGCAAGCACACCACCCTGGAGCTGGGCGGCAACGCCGCGGCCGTGGTGCTCGCCGACTGGTCCTCGGAGGCCGACCTGGACTGGGCGGCGACCCGGATCGCGATGTTCGCCAACTACCAGGGCGGCCAGTCCTGCATCTCGGTGCAGCGGGTGATCGCCGACGCGTCGGTGTACGACGCGCTGGTGGAGAAGGTCGTGGCCAAGGTCGGGGCGCAGGTCACCGGTGACCCGAACGACGACGCGACGGACGTCGGCCCGCTGGTCGACGAGAACGCCGCGAAGCGGGTGGAGTCCTGGGTGGACGACGCGGTCGCCAAGGGCGCCAAGGTGCTCGCCGGTGGGACCCGCGAGGGCGCGACCTACGCGCCGACCGTGCTGGCGGAGCTGCCGGCCGACGCGATCCTGGCCAAGGCCGAGGTGTTCGGCCCGGTGCTGTCGCTGCACCGGGTGGAGGGCGTCGAGGAGGCCTTCGCGGCCGTCAACGACTCGCCGTTCGGCCTCCAGGCGGGCGTGTTCACCCACGACCTGCAGACCGCCTTCCGGGCCCACCGGGAGCTGGAGGTCGGCGGTGTGATCATCGGCGACGCGCCGTCCTACCGGGCCGACCAGATGCCGTACGGCGGCGTCAAGGACTCCGGTGTCGGCCGTGAGGGCGTCAAGTACGCGATGGGCGACTACACCGTCGAGAAGGTCATGGTCCTGACCGGCCTCGACCTCTGAGTGCCTGACCGACGGAGGGCCCGGTCCGTGCTGGACCGGGCCCTCCGGCGTGTGGTCAGCCGTCGTGCCCGGCCGCGACGGCGACGGCCTCCGTGATGGTGGCGTTCCCGGCGATCAGCTCCAGGGTCTGCCCGGCGGTGCCGGGCTCGTGCAGCAGCGCGGCCAGCACGGCGGCCACGTCGGCCCGGTCGACCGTGCCGCGGCCGACCGAGGGGGCGAGCCGGACCAGGCCGCCGCCGGGGCCGTCGGTGAGCTGCCCGGGGCGCAGCACCGTCCATTCGAGTGAGGTGCGGGCGCGGATGGCGTCGTCGGCGGCGCCCTTGGCTCGCAGGTAGGTCTCGAAGACCTGGTCGGCGGGGTAGTGGGCGGCCGCGTCGGCGCCCATCGAGGAGACCATCAGGTAGCGCCGGACCCCGGCGAGTTCGGCGGCGTCGGCGAGCAGGACGGCCGCGTCGCGGTCGACGGTGATCTTGCGGGCGGCGCCGCTGCCCGGGCCGGCGCCGGCCGCGAAGACCACGGCGTCGGTGTCGGCGAGCAGGGCGGCGAGCTGCGGGGCGGTGGCGGACTCCAGGTCGAGCAGCAGCGGCTCGGCGCCGGCGTCGACGAGGTCCTGGGCCTGTTCGGGGCGGCGGATGATCCCGGCCGGTCGGTCGCCGCGGTCGGCGAGCAGCCGTTCGAGCTTCAGCGCGATCTGTCCGTGGCCTCCGGCGATGACGGTACGCATGGCTTCGACGGTAGCCCGGGCGGTGCCCGGTCGTCCTGGGCGAGGTCTCGGACAGGACACAATGGGCGCATGACTTCGCTCGCCCACCCGCAGCTGCGCTTCACGCCCACCGTGGCGGACCCTTCCGGCCCCCGGGAGCTGGTGATCCTCGGTTCCACCGGTTCGATCGGCACCCAGGCCATCGACGTCGTGCTCCGCAACCCGGACCGGTTCCGGGTGGTCGCCCTGTCGGCGGCCGGCGGCCGGGTGGAGCTGCTGGCGGAGCAGGCGCTGCGGCTGGGCGTGCACACCGTGGCGGTGGCCGATCCGGCGGCCGGGCCGGCGCTGCGCGAGGCGCTGGCGGCGAAGGCGGCGGGGCGTGCGCTGCCGGCCGTGCTGGTGGGCCCGGACGCGGCGACCGAGCTGGCCGCGCTGGAGTGCCACTCGGTGCTGAACGGCATCACCGGTTCGATCGGCCTGCGGCCGACGCTGGCCGCGCTGCGGGCGGGCCGGGTGCTGGTGCTGGCCAACAAGGAGTCGCTGATCGTCGGCGGTCCGCTGGTGAAGGCGGTGGCGAAGCCGGGCCAGATCGTGCCGGTGGACTCCGAGCACGCGGCGCTGTTCCAGGCGCTGGCCGGCGGCACCCGGGCGGAGGTCCGCAAGCTGGTGGTGACGGCGAGCGGCGGCCCGTTCCGGACCCGGACCCGGGAGCAGCTGGCCGGGGTGACCCCGCAGGAGGCGCTGGCGCACCCGACCTGGGCGATGGGCCCGGTCGTCACGATCAACTCGGCGACGCTGGTCAACAAGGGCCTGGAGGTGATCGAGGCGCACCTGCTGTACGACGTGCCCTTCGACCGGATCGAGGTCGTGGTCCATCCGCAGTCGGTGGTGCACTCGATGGTGGAGTTCACCGACGGTTCGACGCTGGCGCAGGCCAGCCCGCCGGACATGCGGATGCCGATCGCGCTGGGTCTGGGCTGGCCGGACCGGGTGCCGGAGGCCGCTCCCGGCTGTGACTGGACCAAGGCGGCGACCTGGGAGTTCTTCCCGCTGGACGACGAGGCGTTCCCGGCCGTGGAGCTGGCCCGTGAGGTGGGCACTCTGGGCGGAACGGCTCCGGCGGTGTTCAATGCCGCGAACGAGGAGTGCGTGGAGGCCTTCCTGAAGGGCCGCCTCGCCTTCACCGGGATCGTGGACACTGTTGCCAAGGTCGTGGCGGAGCACGGGACTCCTGGTTCGGGAACTTCCCTGACCGTCGAGGACGTCCTGCACGCGGAGGACTGGGCGCGCGCCCGGGCCCGCGAGCTGGCGGCGGGCTGACGGCCCGCGATTGCGGCGGCGGTGCCCGGTACGACGGGGATCGCGGCACGACACGGCGTGCGGTACGACGAGACGATGAGCGGAGCGGCATGACGGAGGACCAGCGGTGGCAACGGTTTTGACGGTGGTCGGCATCCTGGTCTTCGTGGTCGGGCTGCTCGTCTCGATCGCCTGGCACGAGCTCGGCCACCTCTCCACGGCCAAACTGTTCGGCATCCGGGTGCCGCAGTACATGGTCGGCTTCGGCCCGACCATCTGGTCGCGCCGGAAGGGTGAGACCGAGTACGGCATCAAGGCGATCCCGTTCGGCGGGTACATCCGGATGATCGGGATGTTCCCGCCGGGCGAGGACGGCCGGATCACCAAGCGCAGCAGTTCGCCCTGGCGGACCATGATCGAGGATGCCCGTGAGGCCTCCTACGAAGAGCTCCAGGAGGGCGACGAGAACCGGCTGTTCTACACCCGCAAGCCCTGGAAGCGGGTCATCGTCATGTTCGCCGGGCCGTTCATGAACCTGGTCCTGGCATTCGGGCTGTTCCTGACGGTGATGATGGGCTTCGGCGTCTCCATGGCGGTGCCGACCATCGGCTCGGTCGCCCAGTGCGTGGTCAAGGCCGGGCAGCCCACCGACACCTGCCCCACGGACGCGCCCCCGACCCCGGCCAACGAGGTGGGCCTGCGCCAGGGCGACAAGGTGCTCTCCTTCGACGGCGACCGGATCCGCGACTACGACCAGCTCCAGGCGGACATCCGGAAGTCGGCCGGCAAGCAGGTGGCGATCGTCGTGGAGCGCGGCGGTCAGCGGCTCACCTTCACGCCCACCATCGCCGTCAACGACGTGCAGAAGTACGACGGAAACGGCGTGCCGGTGAAGGGCCAGACCGTCCAGGCCGGGTTCCTCGGCTTCACTCCGAAGAGCGACACCGTCCAGCTCGGCTTCGGGCAGTCGGTCGACCGGATGTACGACATGGCCGAGAACGGGGTGAAGTCGCTGGCCGCCCTGCCGGGCAAGATCCCCGGTCTGTGGGACGCCGTCGTGGGCAACGCCCCGCGCGACCCGGACTCGCCGATCGGCATGGTCGGCGCCGCCCGGGTCAGCGGCGAGGTGTTCTCGCTGCACGAGTCGGCCACCCAGCGGGTCGCGATCTTCGTGAACCTGCTGGCCGGCATCAACCTGTCGCTCTTCCTGTTCAACATGCTGCCGCTGCTGCCGCTGGACGGCGGCCACATCGCCGGCGCGGTCTGGGAGTCGGTCCGGCGCCGCTTCGCACAGCTGTTCCGGCGGCCCGATCCGGGCCCGTTCGACGTCGCCAAGCTGATGCCGGTCGCGTACGTCGTGGCCAGCATCTTCATCGGCTTCACCCTGCTGGTGATGGTGGCCGACCTGGTGAACCCGGTGAAGATCGGCTAGGGCGTTCGGGTACGGCGGGTGTGCTGGGCGCCCGGACCGTGCCGTACCGTGGAGGCCGGGTGCGCGATAGTCCGCGCGCCCGGCCTCGGCCGTCCCAACGGCCGGGCGGTCGACCCACACCTCAACCCCGGGGAACCCTGCGCACATGACCGCGATCTCGCTCGGTATTCCGTCCCTGCCGCTCAAGCCGCTCGCCAAGCGCCGCTACTCCCGGCAGATCATGGTCGGCAACGTGCCGGTCGGCGGCGACGCCCCCGTCTCGGTCCAGTCCATGACCACCACGGTCACCTCGGACATCAACGCCACGCTGCAGCAGATCGCCCAGCTCACCGCGTCCGGCTGCCAGATCGTCCGCGTCGCCGTCCCCTCCCAGGACGACGCCGACGCGCTGCCGATCATCGCCAAGAAGTCGCAGATCCCGGTCATCGCCGACATCCACTTCCAGCCGAAGTACGTCTTCGCCGCGATCGACGCCGGCTGTGCGGCGGTGCGCGTCAACCCCGGCAACATCAAGGCCTTCGACGACAAGGTCGGCGAGATCGCCAAGGCCGCCAAGGACGCCGGGGTGCCGATCCGGATCGGCGTCAACGCCGGCTCGCTCGACAAGCGGCTGCTGGAGAAGTACGGCAAGGCCACCCCGGAGGCGCTGGTCGAGTCCGCGCTGTGGGAGTGCTCGCTGTTCGAGGAGCACGACTTCCGCGACATCAAGATCTCGGTCAAGCACAACGACCCGGTCGTGATGATCCAGGCCTACCGTCAGCTCGCCGCCGCCTGCGACTACCCGCTGCACCTGGGCGTCACCGAGGCCGGACCGGCCTTCCAGGGCACCATCAAGTCCGCGGTCGCCTTCGGTGCGCTGCTCGCCGAGGGCATCGGCGACACCATCCGGGTCTCGCTGTCGGCCCCGCCGGCCGAGGAGATCAAGGTCGGCAACCAGATCCTGGAGTCGCTCGGGCTGCGCCAGCGCGGGCTGGAGATCGTCTCCTGCCCGTCCTGCGGCCGCGCCCAGGTCGACGTCTACAAGCTCGCGGAGGAGGTCACCGCCGGGCTGGAGGGCATGGAGGTGCCGCTGCGGGTCGCCGTCATGGGCTGCGTGGTGAACGGGCCGGGCGAGGCCCGCGAGGCCGACCTCGGGGTCGCCTCCGGCAACGGCAAGGGGCAGATCTTCGTCAAGGGGCAGGTGATCAAGACCGTCCCCGAGTCGAAGATCGTCGAGACCCTGATCGAGGAGGCGCTCAAGCTCGCCGAGCAGATGCAGGAAGAGGGCGTCGAGGCCGGTTCGCCGACCGTCGTCGCCGCGGACTGACCACGGGGCGGTCACGGCGCGGGGCGACCGCGGGTGACCGCCGGGCGGTCCGGACGCGACCGCAGTGAGTCTTCCGGAGGCGGGGCCGTCCGTTCGCGGGCGGCCCCGCGGCCGTAGCCGGGTGGGGCCGCGGAGTAGGGTGCGGCCAGAGTCGTCTCAGTGAGGTGCTGTCTCGATGATCGATCGAGGTGTGATGCTCCCCAGCTCCTTCCAGGCCGCCCGGGCGCTGGCCACCACCCGTGTGCTGGAGCCGCCGGACCTCGCGGACGCGCTGGAGATCCTCCACCGCGACCCGGTCGCCAACGCCTTCGTCGCCACCCGGGTCGAGGCCGTCGGGCTGGACCCGTGGCGGCTCGGCGGGGAGATGTGGGGCTGGTACGGCGGGGACGGCGTCCTCGACGCCCTCTGCTACGCCGGGGCGAACCTCGTCCTGGTCAACGCCGGGCCGCAGGCCGTCGCGGCCTTCGCGGAGCGGGCCCGGCGGCAGGGCCGGCGCTGCTCCTCGATCGTCGGACCGGCCGGGGCGACCGCCGCCTTCTGGGCACTGCTGGAGCGGAGTTGGGGACCGGCACGTGAAGTCCGGGGCCACCAGCCGCTGTTGGCGACCTCCTCGCCGTCGGCGGAGATCGCGCCCGACCCGCTGGTGCGGAGGGTGCGGCACAGCGAGGTGGAGGCGCTGATGCCCGCCTGCGTGGCGATGTTCACCGAGGAGGTCGGAGTCTCGCCGCTGGCGGGGGACGGCGGGCTGCTCTACCAGGCCCGGGTGGCCGAACTCGTCACCGGCGGGCGGTCGTTCGCGCGCTTCGCCGAGGACGGACAGGTGGTCTTCAAGGCCGAGGTCGGGGCGGTGACCGAGGGGGCCTGCCAGATCCAGGGGGTCTGGGTGGCGCCGGAGTACCGGGGCCAGGGACTGTCCGAGACCGGGATGGCGGCGGTGCTGGAGGTCGCGCTGCGGGAGGTGGCGCCGGTGGTCTCGCTGTACGTCAACGACTACAACCTGCGGGCGCGGGCGGCTTACCGGCGGGTGGGGTTCCGGGAGGTCGGGGCGTTCATGAGCGTGCTGTTCTGAGCGTGTTCGGGGGCAGGGCGGCGTTGTGGCGCGGTTCGCCGCTCTTCCGCCGGTTGTCGGGTTGGGATCTTCGGCCGCGCCGCGGGGCGGCTGGTAGTAACGTCCGGAGCATGGATCAGCTGACCGGGGTGACGATCGAGGCCATCGACCTTGAGGCCTGGGCGCCCCAGGCGCTGGAGGTCCAGGCGGTGGCGTTCGGGCTCACGCCCGAGGAGGTCGCGGTACGGCTGCACATCGTGGGGCGGCACGCCCGCCAGCCCGGGGTGATCGCGTTCGGGGCGATGAGCGAGGGGCGGCTGGTCGGGTTCGGGTACGGGATGCCGAACCAGCGGGAGCACTGGTGGAGCACCGTCATCGAGCCGTACCTGACCTCCCGGGGGTACGGGGACTGGCTGGACGGGGTGTTCGCGATCACCGAACTGCACGTGCTGCCGGAGTTCCAGGGGCAGGGCGTGGGCTCGCGGTTGATCCGGCTGCTGTGCGAGGGGTCGGGGCTGGAGCGCAGCATCCTGTCGGCGATCGACGCGGAGACGCCGGCCCGGCGGCTCTACCGGGCGCTGGGGTACCAGGACCTGGCCCGTGCGGTGCGCTTCCCGGCGACGGACCGGTTGTACGCGGTGATGGGGGCGGGGCTGCCGTTGCGGCGGCTCTAGCCGCGCTCGGGTTCCGGGTCTTTCTGTTCCGGGTTCCGGGCTCTGTTCAGAGGTGGCCGGCGAACTCCAGGTGGAGTTCGGCGTCTTCGCGGCGGCCCGTGGTCAGGGCGCGCAGAGCCAGGTCGACGGCGCGGAAGAGGGTCCAGCCGCGCAGGCGGTCCCGGTCGACGTCGACGGCCTCGGCGAGTTGGTGGAGCCGGCGGCGGACGGCGGCGGGGGCGCCGGGGGAGCCGATCAGGGTGTCCGCGCGGTCCAGGGCGAGCCGGGCCAGGTCGTAGGCGCGTTCGCCGGTCAGTGGGCGGGGGTCGATCGCCAGCCAGGGGGCGCGGTCGGCGGCGAGGACGTTGCCGTGGTGGAAGTCGCCGTGCAGCAGGAAGGTTTCGGCCGCGTCGCCGGCCAGGGCTTCGGCGGTGGCCAGCGCCTCGTCGGCGAGGGGCTGCGCGGCGGCCGCGACGGGGTGGGCGCGGTGGCCTTCGAGACGGGCGGCGGTGTCCGCGACCCGGTCGGCGAGCGTGGGCAGGACGGCCCCGGCGGGCGGCTCCACCCAGAGGCGGTGCAGCAGGCTGGTGGCCTCCAGCATGGCCTTGGGCTCGGCGAGGGAACGCAGCGGGATCGAGCCGTGCAGGCGCTCCAGCAGCAGGACGCCCTCGGCGGGGTCGGCGTCCAGGAGGAGCACGGCGCCGCGGCCGGCCCAGTGGGTGAGGGCGGTGTGCTCGTGGGCGGTCTCGGGGGTGACCAGGCCGGCCTTGAGGACGGCGGGGGAGAGGTCGTCGCGGTGGACGTAGACGATCAGGCTGAGGCTGCCGCCAGGGTCCAGGGTGCGTTCGAGGGTGAGGTTCCAGCGGGTCAGGTGGGAGGTGGCCGTGGCCGGCAGGGCGGCGAGCCACTGGCGGCCCTTTTCGCCGTGGGTGGCGGTGACGGTGGTGGTGAGCCAGGTGGGGGCGGTGAGGGTTGGTGCGGATCCCGACATGGGTCCATTGTCGGCGAGGTGGGGGGTTCTGGGGTGGTCGGGGGGCTCTCGGGAGGGTGGGTGGGTGCCGGGGGCGGCTCCGGGGGTGGCCGCTCCGGGGGCTGGGTGATTTTCCGACTGCCGACTCTGTGGGTGGGGTGTTGGGACCGTTGGCAGTCTGAAAATCACCCGTCACGCCCCTCTCCGCAGCCACCCCCTGCGCCGCCCCCTTCCGCAGCGCGTCCCTCTCGCCTGGTGGGGAGGGGGTGGGTGGGGGAGGTAGGTGGGGGTGCTGGGGGTGGGTGGGTGTGGGGGGTGAGGGGTGTTGTGGGCGCGCGGGCTTTCGCCCTGCGCGTCCGTGCTGGGGTAGAGGGGTGAGGGGGATATGCGGCTCGGGGGAGACGGGCGGTGGGGTGGGAGAGTGAGCGGCATGGACGACGAGCTGGTGCGGGCGTGGCGGGTGGCCGAGCGGGAGTCGGGGGTGGTGCTGTTGGACGGGTTCCATCCGTTGAAGCACGCGCTGCGGTTCGGGGGTGAGGTGCGGCGGGTGCTGACGGCGGACCGGGGGGCGTTGCTGGCGTTGGCGGGTGAGTTGGCGCCGGATGTGGTCGCGGCGCTGGAGGCGTTGGCGGTGGAGGTGGCGGAGGAGCGGCTGCGGGCCCTGGCGCCCCGGCTGCACCCGACCGGGGTGGTCGCGCTGGCGGTGCGGCCGTCGGTGGCGGCCAACCGGGCGGTGTTGGCGGAGCGGCCGCGCCGGGCGCCGGTGGTGGTGCTGGAGAACCCGCGGAACCTGGGGAACGTCGGGGCGGTGATCCGGCTGGCGGCCGGGTTCGGGGCGACCGGGGTGGTGACCACGGGCGAGCTGGATCCCTGGCACCCGACGGTGCTGCGCGGCAGTGCGGGGCTGCACTTCGCCACCGCGGTGGAGCGGGTGGGTCTGCCGGAGCTGCCCGCCGGGCCGCTGTACGTGCTGGACCCGGAGGGGGTGGACATCCGGGACCTGCCGTTCCCGGACGACGCGCTGCTCGCCTTCGGGACGGAGCGGCACGGGGTGTCCGCGGAGCTCAAGGCGCGGGCCGACCGGTTGGTGGCGGTGCCGATGCAGCCGGGGGTGTCCAGTTTCAACCTGGCGACGAGTGTCGCGATGGGGCTGTTCCACTGGATGTCGGGGCGGCGCTGAGGCGCGGCACCGGGGTGGTGCCGCGCCGTGCGGGGCGTCAGGAGAAGAGCGTGCGCCAGGTGTCCGGGCCCGGGTAGCCGTCGGCCTCGCCGCCGCGCCGGCCCTGGGCCTGTTGGAAGGCCTGGACGGCGCGTCGGTCGCTCTCCGTCCAGCGCGGGCCGGGGCCGACGCTGTACGAGCCGCCGTAGCCCTTGCGGACCAGCTGTTCGCCGAGTCGGCGGACGTGGTCGTTGCTCTGGCCGGGGCCGAAGTACCGGGCGCCGGGGAAGGCGGGGGCGCCGGTGGGCGGTGGGGGTGGCAGCGGGGTGCCGGCGTCGATGTCGCGGCCCTTGTCGTTGACCAGGAAGTCCCAGGTGTGCTTGCCCGGGAGGCCGTCGGCCTCGCCGCCGCGCCAGCCCTGGGCGAGTTGGAAGGCCTGGGTGGCCTTGCGGTCGGCCTCGCCCCACCGGGGCCCGGGGCCCTCGGAGTAGAAGCGGGCGCCGCCGCGCCGCACCAGCATCCGGCCGAGCTCGGTGACGTACCCGTTGTTCGCGCCGGGGCCGAACTTGTCCGCGCCCGGGAAGGCGTCGGCGGAGGTGCCGTCGTTGCTGCCGCCGGAGAGGCCGGTGTAGCGGTAGGGGACGTAGGAGCCGGAGTTGTTCCAGTAGGCGTACGGGGTGGCGCGTTTCTTGGCGCCGGGGGAGGTCTGCTCGTAGGCGACGTACGTGGTGCGGGTGGAGTCCGTCCAGCCGCCGAAGATCGTCACGTGCGAACCGGCCTGGGGGTTGGCCGGGTTGTTGTAGATCAGCACGTCGCCGGGCTGGAGGTCGTTCCGGTTGATCCGTTCGGCGAAGTTCGGCAGGGTCCAGGTGGTCTGGCTGCTGCCGAGCTCCCAGGCCATCGAGACGAAGCCGGAGCAGTCCTGGCGGTAGCCGTCCGACCAGTAGCGGCCCATGCCGTACGGCACGGCCTGGTCGACCCAGCCCTGGGCGCGCTGGATGATCCGGGCCCGGGTGGGGGGCTGGGCGGCGTAGGCACGGGCGCCGGGGGCGTCGCCGTAGAGGGCGTTGACCTCGCCCTGGGGGGTCCGCGGGGGCTGGCTGGTGCTGCTGCCGCCCGGGGTGGGGCTGGGTGCGGGGGCCGCGGCGGCGGTGCCGCCGGCTACCGCGGTGCCCACGGCGGCCATCAGGACGGCGGCCCGGCGGCGGACGGAGCGGGCCGCGGCGTGACCGCCTTCGTGGACCGGGGCGGCGTGCAGCCGGGCGCGGCGGCGGGCGCGACAGCCCCCGCATATGCAGTCCTCCTCCGGTTCGACCTCGTCGAACTCCATCAGCGGGGACAGCGGGTCGGTCAGGGTCATGCTCCGCCTCTTTCCTGCGGTCCGTCCCGGTCGGCGCCTGACGGCGGGACAGGAGTGGCCTTCCCGGACAGACCGCGTGTCATGGGGCCAAAGTCCCAGTGCGGGCGGGCTGCGGCGCGGCGGATTGCGCCGGACGGGTGAGGACCCTCCCCCAGCCTTCGGCCGGGAGGTGCCTCCGGGCCGCAGGGCCCGACTGGGGGAGTTCGACGACGGACCCTGGGGCGGGTGCGGACGCTGAGTTGGGGTCAGTGCGGATTGGCGGGTGAGTACTCGGGATCGGTCCAGGTGAGCGGGGTGGCGTCGGCGAGTTCACGGACGCCGGTGACGGTCAGTTCGACCATCCGCTCGGCGCCGGGAGCGGACCGTCGGGCCTCCTCGGACCAGTCGGTGCGGGCCTCGCCGGTGACCAGCAGGGCCCCGCCGGTCTCCCAGTCGGGCAGCAGCAGCCCGGCCCGTGGGTCCAGCTCCAGGTTCCCGAGGGTCAGGAACATGCTGTTGCCCCGGTACTCGGGCCAGCGCAGCCGGTCCGGCGCCACCGCCTCCAGGAAGCCGGGGAAGCCGCCGCGGTGCGAGGCGTCCACCCGGCCGTCCGGGCCGGCGGTGGCGATGAAGAAGGTGTCGGCGGTGGCCGCGGCCAGCCGCTGCGCGGTGGAGAGCACCGGGCCCGAGGCGACCGTGCGGGGCGCACCGGCGCCCGGGCGGTCCAACGGGGTACGGCGCTGGATGTACTTCGGGCAGTTGGACACCACCTCCTCGGCGTGGACCACCAGCCCGCCCCGGCCGTCCGGGGTCGAGCGGCCGTTGAGCCGCATCCGGCGGCGGCCGGCCGGGTCCAGGGCGATGGTGCCGAGCTGGGCCGGGCGGGCCAGCGCCTCGGCCAGCGGATCGGCCTCGGCCGGGTGGGCGGCGACCGTCATGGTGCGCTCGTCGGGGGCCTGGAGGAAGCCGGCCGGGCCGGAGAGCTGGGTGGCCCAGACCCGGCCGTCCCGGTCGGCGGCGCCGGCCACCAGCATCCGCCGCTCGGTCAGGAAGCGGGCGGCCACCGCCGGGACGGTGTCGCGGATCGACCGGCCGGCGTGGTCGGCGCGGTCGGTCACTCCGGCGCGGGCCTGGGCGGTCCGCTCGCCGGGGTGGTAGGGGGTGCGGGTGGTGATCATGGTGTGCTCCGGGTCGGTCTGGGGCGTGTCGGACACGTCCTAGAAGAAGCCGCAGGTCGGGGCATCGGGGTGGGGGGCTTCGGTGTCGGTCGCGTCCACTCCAGTGCGGGTGTAGACCTCCAGCCGGATGCCGTCCGGGTCGCTGAAGAAGATGCCGCCGGAGGCGGAGCCCTCGCCGTGCGGGACGACGCCGTCGTAGGCGAACTCGGCGCCCAGTCCGCGCAGCAGCTCCTCGGTGGCGCGGACCTCGTCGAGGCTCTCCACCTCGAAGGAGAGGTGGTGCAGGCCGGGGGTGGCGGTGGAGAAGGTGCCGGCGCTCTGCTGCCAGAGGGTGAGCACCAGGCGGCCGTCGCGGCCGAGCATGGCGTAGCGGCGCTCGGGGTCGGTGCCCTGGTGGGTGAGCTGGAGGCCGAGGACGGCGCGGTAGAAGTCGGTCGAGCGGCTGAGGTCGGTGACGTTCAGGCCCACGTGGCCGGTCTGCAGGGCGCGGAGCGCGGTGGTGCTGGACATGCCTGGTCACTCCCGGGGCTGGGGCTTCCGGCGAGGCTGCTGCCTAACCGATGCTCACGAGATTAGGGGTTAGGTGATGAAGCGTCAACCAGTACTCTGGACCGTAGGGGTTAGGTAAACGCGGGAGCCCCGCCGGACCTGGTGGTCCGACGGGGCTCCTGGAGCTTCGGGGGGAGGGGTGGCGTTACGGCCATTCCCAGCGGATGCCGATGTGGCCCGGCTGCTGGTCCGGGGCCAGGACGTGGGCGCTCGCCGAGGCGCCGATCCACAGCTGCTCGCGGCGGTGGTCGACGTCGGCGCCCGGCTCGCGGTCGTAGCGCTCGCAGTGCACCGGGACGGCCGCCGGGTCGAAGTGCACCTGGAGCACGTACTCGCGCACCGTGGTGGCGAAGCGGCGGCTGTACTCCATGGTCGGGCCGCCCGGCGGGATCTCCACCTCGTACTCGAAGACCGTGCTGTCGCCGAGTCCGAGCGGGCGGTCCAGCATCAGCTCGGCGACGGTCAGCCCGACCTCCGGGCGGCGGCGGACCCGGCCGAGCCGGCCGTGCCGCACCGAGGTGATCTCCGGGCAGCCGGTGGCCTCCTCGTCGGCCTTGTGCACGACCAGGCAGCGGCCGACGCCGCCGACCGTGGCGCGCACCACCTGGCGCATCCGCAGCAGGTTGGCGCGCCGCTCGGCATCCACGTAGTACGAGTCGTGGATGCTGAGCCGCTCCAGCTCGCCGGCCGGCGGGGCGTCCAGCTCGGCGAAGATCGAGGCGATCTCCAGCTCGCCCGGCCAGACGTCCTCCAGCCCGAGGTGGAGGGTGTTGGCGGCGGCGGCCCAGCGGCCGCGCGGGCGGGGCGGGCCGAGCAGCGAGGAGAGCGCGCTGTGCGGCAGGCCGAGCAGTTCCTCCAGCAGGTGGACGGCGCGCAGCGAGCTGGCCCGCTCGGGCTGGCTGCGGCCGCGGCGCCAGTAACTCAGCGTCGTGACACTGACCCTGACGCCACGTTGGGCGAGGGCGGCGCGGATCCGGTCCAGGCTGAGGCCGCTGGCCTCGATCGCCTGGTGCAGGGCGTCCGCGAAGCCTCCGGCCGAGGTGGGGCGGCCGGCGGAGGGTGCGGGGGCCGCCGGGCCCGGAAGAGGGTTCGAGGTGGGCGTCGGGACGGGCGGGTCGGGGCGCTCCGTACGCGATCCGACCAGCCGCAGCCGCGCGGGGTCCTGAGGTTGCTGTGCGGCCATGCGGTGACCCTCCCCGCCAGGTGACTTCGGTGGCGCCGCTCCGGCGCCGGGGCGCGCCGCCAGCGGCTTCACCGAGCTTTGGGGAACCCTATGCACGGTCGAGAGGCTACGTCATCAGTCGCGCGTATGACAGTGGTCACGACAGGTGAACCGGATGGTTATCGATCTTGAAACAGTCCGGAAACACGGCCGGAACGCGCCCCTCGGGGGAGGGGTGCGAACCGGGCGGAACGGACACCGCCGGGGCGGGCCTTCGCGGCGCCGCCCCGGCGGGGGACTGGGTGGTGCTACCGGCCGGTGATCACTTGACGTTCAGCGCGACGTCGTCGATCACGAAGCTGGTCTGGTTGGAGCCGTCCTCGGTGCCGGTGAACGTGAGCGTCACGCTCTGGCCGGCGAAGGAGGTCAGGTCCAGGGTCTGCTGCACGTAGCCGGCGGCCGCGTCCGCGTTGGACCAGGTCTTCAGCGTGGTGCTGCCGGCCTTCAGGGTCAGCTTGTCGTACGCGGTGCCACCGGTCTCCGCGGTGTCGATGTGCAGCGCGAAGGTGAGGGTCGCGGAGGCGCAGCCGGCCGGGACCGAGACGGTCTGCGACAGGGTGTCGGTGTGGGTGCTGCCGTAGCCGTCCAGGTAGGCCTTCCAGCTGCCGCTGTGGGCGGGCTCGGAGGTGCCGTTGTCGATCACGCCGGAGCTGGCCGTCCAGGGCGCGGCCGTGCCGGTCTCGAAGCCGCCGTTGCCGATCAGCTGGGCGGCGGTGCAGCCGGTGGCGGGCGGCGGGGTGGTGCCGCCGCCGGTGCCGGTGCTGCCGCCGAGCAGGGCGGTGGTCAGGGCGTCGGCGACCGGGCTGCCCCAGCCGGTGACCTGGTCGTAGCCGGTCTTGGCGGAGTAGTCCTGGTTGGCGCCGCTGGTCACGTCGTGGAAGGCGCTGCCGTAGCCGGCGCCGTTCGCGACCGCGTACAGCCGCGGGCTCGCCTCGCCGAGGGCGGGCTGCCCGGCGGCCTTGGCCTTCTGGTTGAACTGGGCGGCGTAGCCGGCCCACAGCGGCGCGGCCGCGCTGGTGCCGCCGTAGACGTCCCAGGCGCCGCCGCTGTAGATCGCGAAGCCGCTCTGCGGGTCGGCGTTGGAGGCGACGTCCGGGACGGTGCGCATGGTGCCGCTGATGCCGGTGCCGGTCTGCCAGCTCGGCTTGCCGAACACGGTGGAGACGCCGCCGCCGGCGGTGCTCCAGGCGCTCTCCGAGGAGTAGCCGTTGCCGCCGGTGACCTGGAGCTTGGTGCCGCCGACCCCGGTCTGGTGCGGGCTGGAGGCCGGGAAGTCGACCGAGGTGACGCTCGCACCGCTGGCCGAGCGGGTGCAGTCCTTCGAGCCGTCGTCGCCGGAGGCGGAGAAGACGGAGATGCCCTCGGCGGCGGCCTGCTTGAAGGCGTTGTCGACGGCCGTCATCGAGGAGGCGGTGGTGTCCGGCTCGCAGGTGCCCCAGGAGATCGAGATGACCGAGACCTTGTCGTCGGCCACGATCTTGTTGGCCATGTCGATCTCGCCCTGGTCGCTGTTGGGCGCCTCGTAGAGCAGCTGGGTGGCCTTGGGGGCCGCGCCGCGGACGATCTCGCTGTCCAGCTCGACCTCGCCCTCGCCCTGGCCGGGCGAGGAGTCGTAGCCGGCGCCGTCCACCGAGACGGTGGAGACGGCCGGGCCGGTCAGGCCGTACTGGGCGTCGTAGGTGGTCAGGTCCGAGGACTTGTAGCCGTCGAACTCCCAGAGGGCGACCGTGGTGCCGGTGCCGTCGGCGCCGGTCTTGTCCAGGTTGTAGGCGCCCTGGTACTGGGCCGGGGTCATGCCGTTCGGGGTGGCGGTGGCGGCGTTCGGCGCCACCGAGTTCGGCTTGGCGATCCGGCCCTTGCGCACCGCGTGGTTGTCAAGACCGCTCAGGCCCTGGACCACGGAGGCCAGTTCGGCGGGGATCGAGGCGGCGGCGTCGTTGGCGAAGAACGCGCGGTTCAGCTGCGGGTCCAGGTAGGAGCTCTCGTGGGTGCCGAAGGCCTGCGAGATCTGCGCGGCGGTGCCGTGGGCGTTGACCACCTGGCGGTTGGCGCTGACGTCGCCGACGGTCAGGCCCTGGGCGGCCAGGTAGGCCTTGACCTGGTCGACGGACTGCTGGGTGGGCGCGAACCGGGCGCTGAACTGCTCCGGCGTCAGGTACTTGCCGAACTCCGGCGTGCCGGGCGTGGTGACGGCGGTGAGGAAGCGGTCCAGCTGGTCGGTGTTGCGCAGCTTCAGGCTGACGGCCACCGAGATCTGCTGCTCGGCCGGGACGTCACCCTTCTTCTCCGAGTGGGCCACCGCGGGGTTCACGGTGTTCGGCAGGGCGACGCGCGGGGCCGCGTGGGGGGTGGCGGCCTGCGCGGTGGAGACGCCGAGCGAGACGGCGGTCAGCGGCAGGACGGCTATCGCCGCGGCGAGGGCGAGGGAACGGGGGCGCAACGGATCCTCCTCCGGCCGGCTGTGGGGAGCCGGCAAGGGGCAAGGCGCTCCGAGGGGTTCGGGAACGCTGGCTAGAACATGTCAGAGCGGATCGGCGCGGTGGATCATGGTCGGGTAATTCGTTGCTAAAAAACAGTCAACTGTGGAGGCGTGGAAAGCCGGGGATTCCATACAGTGAATGGCCGGAATTACGGCGACGGTCCATACCAATTCGCCGTGCCGGGGCCGGACGTAGAATCGGACCGAGCCGAGGGAGGGCCATGACTGACGTGACACCGGACCCGAGGGACCACCGGCCGCTGCTCGGCGAGCCGACGGCGCTCGACCTGCTGAACACCCGCTGGTCCGGCACGCCCGTCAACGACGCGCTCACCGACGTCGAGCAGTACGGGATCTGGCTCTCCTCCAACGGGCTGAGCGGCCGCTGCACGGCCGACGAGGCCGGGCTGGCGGCGATCCGGCAGACCCGTGAGGCGATCCTGCTGGCCGCCCAGGAGGCCCGCGAGCATGGCGAGTTGAGCGAGGCCGGGCGGGCCGGGCTGGACGCGGTCCTGGCGCACGGGCGGATCCGGCGGACGGCCGGGCCGGGCGGGGCCGAGGACCGGATCGAGGCCGACCGGCCGGAGTGGCTGGCGCCCTGGCTGGCGGCGGACGACTTCCTCGGGCTGCTCGGGCAAGGCGCCCACCGGGTGAAGCAGTGCGCACACGAGGCGTGCATTCTGCATTTCTTCGACGCCTCGCAGAACGGTCGCCGGCGGTGGTGCCGGATGGCGGTCTGCGGGAATCGGGCGAAGGCGGCGCGGCACTACGTGAAGGCGCGGGGTTAACCGATGACCGAACGAAAGGTCGGCGGACGGGCCGTCCCCGCGCCCCTTCCGGAGCGCGGGGACGGGCGGGCCGGTCAGCCCTCGGCGGGGGCGCCCAGCCAGTTGGTGAGGGCCTCGCGCAGTTCGCCCTGGCCGGGGTCGACGGCGCCCCAGGCGACGTAGCCGTCCGGGCGGATCAGCAGCACGGTGTCGGCCAGCTTGCCGTGCGGGTCGGCCGGGGCGGCCGAGACCAGGCGGTCCGCCCAGGGCGCGGTGGCGGTCAGCTCGTCATTGCTGACCAGCACGAACTTCCCGGCGCGTAGCGCCTCGTAGAGCCGCTCGGGGCCGGCCGTCTCGCCGTCCGCGGGCTTGCTGAGGGCGGTCAGCCGCAGGTCCGGGACGCGCTTGCCGACCTGCGGGTGGGCGCCCTTGGGGGCCGGGTAGGAGATCTCGATGCCGGAGACCATCCGGGCGCCGCGCTCGGTGAGCAGGTCCAGGTGGCCGCCGATCGCGGTGAGCGCCCCGCGCAGGGCGCGGGTGGGGGCGGACTCGGCGAGGGCGATCCGGATCAGGGCGCCGGAGGTGCGCAGCACCGCCTTGCCGACCGGGTGCCGCTCGGTCTGGTAGGTGTCCAGCAGCGCGTCGGTGGCCCGGCCCCGGAGGGCGGCGGCGAGCTTCCAGGAGAGGTTGGCGGCGTCCTGGAGGCCGGTGTTCATGCCCTGGCCGCCGGCCGGGGAGTGGCAGTGGGCGGCGTCGCCGGCCAGGAAGACCCGGCCGGAGCGGTAGTTGGGGGCCTGGCGCTCGTCGCTGTGGAAGGTGGAGCTCCACCGCACGTCGTGCAGGCCGTAGTCCTCGCCCTGGGTGGCCCGGACGATCGCGGTGAGCTGCTCGGGGGTGGGGGTGGCGCCGTCCGGGTACTGCTCGTTGCGGTCCCAGGCGATCACCCGGTACCAGCCGTCGCCGAACGGGGCGACGAAGGAGAAGCCGCTCTTGTTGGCGCCCACGGCGATCGCGTCGGCGGGCTCCCGCTCCAGCCGGACGTCGGCCAGGATCACCGAGTCGACCACGGACTCGCCGGGGAAGGGGATGCCGAGCAGCTCGCGGACGGCGGAGCGGACGCCGTCGGTGCCGACCGCGTAGCGGGCCCGGTGCTCCTGCCCGTCGCCGGTCTCCAGGGTGACGCCCTCGGCGTCCTGGCGCAGCCCGGTGACCTCGGCGCCGCGCAGGACGGTGGCGCCGGCCCGCTCGGCGCGCTCCTGGAGCACCCGTTCGACGTTGTACTGCGGGGTGATCAGCACGAACGGGAAGCGGCTGGGCAGGGTGCTGAGGTCGATGCCGACCTTGTTCAGCATCCTCAGCCCGCTGAGCGGGCGGCCGGTGGCGATGAGTTCCTCGGCCAGGCCCCGGGCGTCCAGCAGTTCCAGGGTGCGGGCGTGCACGGCGAAGGCCCGGGTCAGATTGGACTCGGTGGTGCGCTTCTCCAGGACGGTGACGCCGACCCCGGCGGCGGCGAGGTCGCCGGCCAGCAGCAGTCCGGTCGGTCCGGCGCCGACGATGATCACGTCGGTTTCGGTCGTCGGCTTCACGGCCATGTATCAGCTCCCGTTGTTCGGAGGGCGGTTGGACGCCGTTTCCGGCGCTCTCCCAGCCTCCATCATCGCGGGCGCGGGTGGAGCTGTGAACCGCCGGTCCCCCGGTGGCCGTCGGCCGCCGGGGGACACGGGGGTTTCGGGGGGCTGGCGGGCCCGGTCGGGCCGGCTCAGCCGTGGCGGCGGATCTCCACCGTGCGGAACCGGTTGGCGACGAAGGCGCCGTCGCAGTAGGCCGAGTTGGCGGCCGGGTTGGCGCCGGTGCCGTGCAGGTCGGAGAAGGCGGCGGTCTGGTTGGGGTAGACGCCGCCGGTGAGGTTGAGCGACAGCGAGACGCCGGAGTCCAGCGCGGCCTCGACCAGCAGGGCCTCCACCTCGGGGGAGGTGGTGTAGCCGGAGGCCGTCATGGCGCCCTTCTCGCGGACCGTGGTGCGCAGCAGCTCCACGGCGGCGGCGGCGGACTCGACGGCGACGGCGAAGGAGACCGGGCCGAAGCACTCGGTGCGGAACACCGAGCGGTCGTCCGGCTTGTCGGCGTCCAGCTTGACCAGCGCCGGGGTGCGGAGCGTGGCGCCGGGGAAGTCCGGCGAGACCACCGCGCGCGGGGCGAGGGCGAGTTCGCCGTACTCGCCGCCGGCCGCGGCGGCCGAGCGCTGCAGCACGCCCGGGTTGACCACGGCGCCGAGGATGGCGGCGGCCCGGGCGTCGTCGGAGAGCAGGCCCTCGATGGCGGCGGCGAGGTCGGCGACCACCTGGTCGAAGGACTTGTCGCCCTGGTCGGTGCCGATGCCGCCGCGCGGGATCAGCAGGTTCTGCGGGGTGGTGCACATCTGGCCGGTGTAGAGGGAGAGTGCGAAGGCCAGGTTGCCCAGCATGCCCTTGTAGTCGTCGGTGGAGTCGATCACCACCGCGTTCACGCCGGCCTTCTCGGTGTAGACCTGGGCCTGCTTCGCGTGCTCCTCCAGCCAGTCGCCGAAGGTGGTGGAGCCGGTGTAGTCGATCATCTTGATCTCGGGCCGTACGGCGAGCGTCTGGGCGACGGTGCCGCCCTCGTGCTCGGCGGCCAGGCAGACCAGGTTGGCGTCGAAGCCGGCTTCGGCGAGCACCTCGCGGGCGATCGCGACGGTCAGCGCGAGCGGCAGCACGGCCCTCGGGTGCGGCTTGACCAGCACCGGGTTGCCGGTGGCCAGCGAGGCGAACAGGCCGGGGTAGCCGTTCCAGGTGGGGAAGGTGTTGCAGCCGATCAGCAGGGCGAGGCCGCGCGGGACGACGGTGAACTGCTTGGTCATGACCAGCGGCTCGCGCTTGCCCTGGGGCTTGGTCCAGCCGGCCTGCTCGGGCAGCCGGGTCTGCTCGGCGTACGCGTAGGTGACGGCCTCCAGGCCGCGGTCCTGGGCGTGCGGGCCGCCGGCTTGGAAGGCCATGCCGTAGGCCTGGCCGGTGGTGTGCATGACGGCCTGGGCGAACTCGTGCGAGCGGGCGTTGATCCGGTGCAGGATCTCCAGGCAGACGGCGGCGCGCTGCAGCGGCGAGGCGGCGGCCCAGCCGGGCCGGGCGGCGCTCAGCGCGGCGATCAGCGCGTCCGGCGCGGCGTGCGGGTACGTGATGCCCAGCTCGATGCCGTACGGGGAGGCCTCGCCGCCGACCTGGTCGCCGTCGCCGGGGTGGCCGTCGAGGACGAAGGGCTTGCCGAGCAGCGCGTCGAACGCGGCCTTGCCGTCCGCCGGGCCGCTCTCGCCGTAGGCCTTCGGGAACTCGGGGTACGGGGACCAGTAGTCGCGCTTCGCGGCGGCGGCGAGCGCGGCGTCCAGGGTGGCCTGGTGGCGCTCGACCAGCTCGCCGACGAAGGGGTGGGTGACCGCTGCGGACATCTGTGCGCTCCTCAGGGGGGAGGACGGGACACGTCACAGGGTAACCGAACGATCGGTCGGCTCAAGAGGGTGCAGGGAACGGATTCCGGCCGGGGCGAGGGGGCGCGGAAAACGAAAGGGGGCGCGTCCTCGGTGGACGCGCCCCTCTGCGGGCTTCGGAGTGCCGGTCTACGGCACGCCGAGCTCGAAGATCACGTACCCGGCGTACCAGCCCGAGGCGATCGCGCCCGTCCCCAGTACCGTCGCCAGCACCGGCCAGCTGAGCTTGCGCATCCCCACCGCCAGCGCGATGAACAGCGGGAACGCCGGCAGCAGGTAGCGCGAGACGTTGCCGAAGATGCCCAGGCTGCCGAGCACCGAGACGATCGTGGCCAGGGTGTAGGCGGTCAGCACCAGCGGCGGGCGCAGCCGCACCAGCAGCACGATCAGCACCGGCAGGCTGAACACGATCAGGGTGGCCAGCAGATCCGGCACCGGGAAGGCGAACGGGTAGTCGCTGCGGCCCAGCAGTACCCCGCGGATCGCCTGCCAGGTGCCCTGGCCCCCGTCGAAGTAGTGCAGCCAGGCGTCGTGCTGGATCCGGAAGTAGCCGCCCCACTCGCCGGTCCGCCAGCCCACCCAGGCCACGTAGCCGAGCAGGCCCAGCGGGGCCAGCAGCATCGCGGCCAGCGGGCGCAGCACGCCGCTCTCCCGGCGGTACAGCTCGACCAGCGCGGCCAGGCCGACGGCGCCGATCAGCGCCGCCGCGGTCGGCCGGTTGAGCCCGGCGACCAGGGTGACCGCCCCGGCCGCGACCCACTGCTTGGTCATCACGAAGTAGCAGGCCCAGGCGGCCAGCGCGACGAACAGCGAGTCCGAGTAGATCGCCCACTCGGCGCCCGAACCCGGGGCGATCGCCCAGATCCCGGCCGCGATCACGCCCGCCTTCGCGTGGCCGGACAGCTTCTCCACCACGGCGTAGATCCCGGCGGCGGCGAACAGCGAGGCCAGCACCGAGACCAGCATCCCGGCGCCGTACAGGCCGAGGCCGGTGACGTCCGAGGTCAGCCGCATCATGCCGGGGTAGAGCGGGAAGAAGGCGGCCGAGTTCTGCTCGATGGTGAAGCCGGGCTGGCCGCCCGGGATCGGGATCAGCGCCGGGTGGTAGCCGAACTGGGCGACCTGCTGGTACCACCAGCCGTCCCAGCTGGCCGGCACGTCCCAGGGGTTGGCGCCGCCGCCGAACCGGGCCGGCTTCTTGGCGTAGTCGCCGGCGAAGGAGAGCAGCTTCATGAAGACGGTGAAGCCGACCAGCTTGAGCACCGCGTAGCACCACACGGCCGGGCCGAACCGCACCACCAGTGCCCGGGCGCGCTCCTGCCAGGTGCGCGGGGCGCCCGCCGGCTCCCCGCTGCGCTGGTCGGGCACGTCGGAGGAGACTGCCGGTATTGCGTTCATCAGCTGCGAACCCCAGGCTGCTGGACGTGGACGATCGTCCGCCGAGTCTAGGGCCTGGCCTCCGCGGCTGGTGTGGACCAGCTGGACCCGATCGCGTACGCCGTGGGCGGGCGGACCCGATCGCGTATGCCGTGGGGCGGCCGGGGATACTCGGAGGATGGCCGATCACACCACGCGCACCGCCTACACCGTCGAGTCACTGCTCGCGGTGACCGTCGACGTGTTCAACGAGCGCGGATACGACGGCACCTCGATGGAGGACCTCTCCCGGGCGGCGGGGATCTCCAAGTCCTCGATCTACCACCACGTCCGCGGCAAGGAGGAGCTGCTGCGGCTGGCCGTCGGACGGGCGCTGGACGGGCTGTTCGCGATCCTGGCCGAGCCGGCCGCGGTGACCGGCCCGGCGGTGGAGCGGCTGGAGCACGTGGTGCGGCGCACCGCGGAGGTGCTGCTGGCGGAGCTGCCGTACGTGACGCTGCTGCTGCGGGTGCGCGGCAACACGGCCACCGAGCTGTGGGCGCTGGAGCGTCGGCGGGACTTCGACCACCAGGTGGCGGAGCTGGTGCGGGCGGCCGTCGCGGACGGCGCGCTGCGCGGGGACGTGGAGCCGCGGCTGGCCACCCGGCTGCTGTTCGGGATGATCAACTCGATCGTGGAGTGGTACCGGCCGGGGCTGAAGGCGGCCGACGGGGTCGCGGACGCCGTGGTGCACCTGGCCTTCGACGGGTTGCGGGCCCGGTAGGCGGTCGGTCCGGCGGGCGGGCGGCCGGGCCGGGGGCGGCTAGTCCGGGGGGACCTGGTCGGTCTCCTCGAACACCAGCATGGTCTGGGTGCCGAGCACCTGCGGGATGGACTGGATGCGGTTGAGCACCAGCTCCCGCAGGGCGTGGTTGTCGGCTGTGTGCACCAGCAGCAGGACGTCGAAGTCCCCGCCGACCAGGGCGATGTGGGCGACCCCGGGCAGTGCCAGCAACTGCTCCCGCACGGTGCGCCAGGAGTTCTGCACGATCTTCAGCGTGATGTACGCGGACGCGCCCTGACCTGCCCGTTCGTGGTCCACCCGGGCGGTGAAGCCGCGGATGATGCCGTCCTCGACCATCCTGGAGATCCGGGCGTACGCATTGGCCCGGGACACGTGCACCCGCTCGGCCACCGAGCGGATCGAGGCGCGGCCGTCCTGCTGCAGCAGCCGCAGGATCGACCGGTCGACCCGATCGAGTCTGGACATCTGTTCAGCCGACATGACCCCCCACCCTCGCCGATTGGACACACTGCCACCAGTCGACCGCCACCCGGGCCGAATGTCCACCACCTTGTCACGCTTCTGGTCAAGATGAACAGACGACCGAACAATCGGTAGGGAGCCCCCGCCACCCATGGAGGTGCCCCGAGATGACCGTTCTCGACCACAGACACCACACCGGAGTGCCCGGCTGGATGCCCGGGGCGACCGCCCCGCGCACCGATCCGGCCCCGCTCCTCCCGGACGTCTCCCCCGTCCGGGTGCTCGGCACCCCCGCGCTGGAGAAGTACGACCCGGCGCTGCTGCGCGAGCTCTACCGGCGACTCGTCGTCGGCCGCCGCTACAACCAGCAGGCCACCACCCTGACCAAGCAGGGCCGGCTCGCCGTCTACCCGGCCTCCACCGGGCAGGAGGCCTGCCAGGTCGCCGCCGCCCTGGTGCTCGGCGAGGACGACTGGCTGTTCCCCAGCTACCGCGACACCCTCGCGGTGGTCTCCCGCGGCGTCGACCCGCTGGAGGCGCTGACCCTGCTGCGCGGCGACGCCCACACCGGCTACGACCCCCGCGCCAGCCGGACCGCCCCGCTCTGCACCCCGCTCGGCACCCAGGCCCCGCACGCCGTCGGACTGGCCCACGCCGCCCGGCTGCGCGGCGAGCCGGTGGTCGCCCTCGCCCTGCTCGGCGACGGCGGCACCAGCGAGGGCGACTTCCACGAGGCGCTGAACTTCGCCGCCGTGCTGCGGGCGCCGGTCGTCTTCCTGGTGCAGAACAACGGCTACGCGATCTCCGTCCCGCTCAGCGCGCAGTCCGCCGCGCCCAGCCTCGCCCACAAGGCCGTCGGCTACGGCATGCCGGGCCGGCTGGTCGACGGCAACGACGCGCCCGCCGTGCACTCGGTGCTCACCGAGGCGGTCGAGCGCGCCCGCGGCGGCGACGGCCCGACCCTGGTCGAGGCGCTGACCTACCGGATCGAGGCCCACACCAACGCCGACGACGCCACCCGTTACCGCACCGAGCCCGAGGTGGACGCCTGGCGGGAGCACGACCCGATCCTGCTGATGGACCGTGCCCTGCGCGAACTGGGCATCCTGGACGACGAGTCGGTCCAGCGGGCGGCCGACGAGGCCGAGGCACTGGCAGCCCGGATGCGGGCCGAGTTCCACGCCGACCCGGAGCTGGACCCGATGGCCCTGTTCGCCCATGTCTACGCCGAGCCGACCCCGCAACTGCGGGAACAGGCAGCCCAGTTGGCAGCCGAGCTGGCCGCCGAAGCCGAGGTGCAGCACTGATGTCCACCGCCTCCCACCCGTCGCCCACCCCCACCCTTGGCGGCGCTGCTGCGCGGCACACCTCTGCTGTCCGTACCGCGTCGATGGCGCAGGCACTCAACTCCGCGCTGCGGGACGCCCTGCGGGAGGACCCGACCGTCCATGTGCTCGGCGAGGACGTCGGCGCGCTCGGCGGCGTCTTCCGGATCACCGACGGGCTCACCGCCGAGTTCGGCCCCGACCGCTGCCTGGACACCCCGCTCGCCGAGGCCGGCATCCTCGGCACCGCGATCGGCATGGCGATGTACGGGCTGCGCCCGGTGGTCGAGATGCAGTTCGACGCCTTCGCCTACCCGGCGCTGGAGCAGCTGTTCTCGCACGTCGCCAAGATGCGCAACCGCACGGCCGGCAAGCTCCCGCTGCCGATCACCGTGCGCATCCCGTACGGCGGCGGCATCGGCGGCGTCGAGCACCACAGCGACGCCTCCGAGGCCTACTACGCCAGCACCCCCGGCCTGCACGTGGTCACCCCCGGGACGGTCGCCGACGCCTACGGGCTGCTGCGCGCCTCGATCGCCTCCGACGACCCGGTGGTCTTCCTGGAGCCCAAGCGGCTCTACTGGGGCAAGGCCGGGTTCGACCCGACGGCGCCGGTCGAGCCGATCGGGAAGGCCGTCCTGCGGCGCACCGGCACCTCCGCCGTGCTGATCACCTACGGCCCCTCGCTGCCGGTCTGCCTGGAGGCGGCCGAGGCGGCGCAGGCCGAGGGCTGGGACCTCGCGGTGCTCGACCTGCGCACCCTGGTGCCCTTCGACGACGAGACCGTCACCCGGGTGGTGCGCTCGCTCGGGCGGGCCGTGGTGGTGCACGAGGCGAGCGGCTTCGGCGGCACCGGCGCGGAGATCGCCGCCCGGATCACCGAGCGCTGCTTCCACCACCTGGCCGCGCCCGTCCTGCGGGTCACCGGCTTCGACATCCCGTACCCGCCGCCGATGCTGGAGCACCACCACCTGCCCGGAGTGGACCGGATCCTGGACGCGGTCGCCCGGCTGCAGTGGGAGGACTGAGGATGATGCCCGTCGTACGGGAGTTCCGGCTGCCCGACCTCGGTGAGGGACTCACCGGGGCGGAGGTGGTGCGCTGGATGGTCGAGGTCGGCGAGGTGATCGCGGTCGACCAGCCGGTGGTGGAGGTGGAGACGGCCAAGGCCGTGGTGGAGGTGCCCTGCCCGTACGGCGGGGTGGTCACCGCGCGGTACGGCGCGGAGGGCGAGGAGATCGCCGTGGGCGCGCCGTTGGTGACGGTCGCGGTGGCTTCGGAGGGTTCCTCGGGGGGTGCTGCCGAGGTTCCGACCGCGCTGTCGGCGGAGGTCGAGCGGCCGTTGGTCGGATACGGGGTCGCCGAGAGCAAGGGCGGGCGGCGGCGTCGGGTGGGTGTTTCCGCTCCGGCTGCCGCTCCGGCGGCGGTCGCTGTCGCTCCTGCTGTGCCTGTCGTGCCTGCTGTGCCTGTCGCGCCTGCTGAGCCCGTCGCTCCTGCGGCTCCGGTCGTGGTGCCGGTGATCTCGCCGTTGGTGCGGCGGCTGGCCCGGGAGCAGGGGGTCGACCTGACCGCGCTCGCCGGGAGCGGGCCGGACGGGCTGATCATGCGGGCGGACGTCGAACGGGCGGTCGCGGCCAAGGTGGCCGCTCCGGTGGGTGCGGCTACGGTTCCGGGTGATGTCGCGGGTGCTGTCCCGGGTCTTGTGCCGGCCGGGGAGGACGGCGTCGTCCCGCTGCGCGGGCTGCGCAAGGCGGTGGCCGAGAAGCTCAGCCGCAGCCATCGGGAGATTCCCGCCGCGACCTGCTGGGTGGACGCGGACGCCACCGAACTGATGGCACTGCGGCGGCAGTTGAACGCCTCGCCGGGGCCGAAGGTGAGCGTGCTGGCGCTGCTCGCCCGGATCTGCACGGTGGCGCTGGCGCGCTTCCCCGAGCTCAACTCCAGTGTGACCGAGGACGGTTCGGGCATCATCCGGCATTCGGCGGTGCACCTGGGCTTCGCGGCGCAGGGGGAACGCGGACTGGTCGTCCCGGTGGTCCGGGACGCCCACACCCGCAGCACCGAGCAACTCGGCGAGGAGCTGGGCCGGTTGACCGAGGCGGCGCGCAGTGGATCGCTCACCCTGTCCGAACTGACCGGCGGCACCTTCACGTTGAACAACTACGGGGTGTTCGGCGTGGACGGCTCCACCCCGATCCTCAACCACCCCGAGGCGGCGATGCTCGGGGTCGGCCGGATCGTGGCCAAACCCTGGGTACACGGTGGGGAGTTGGCGGTGCGCGAGGTGACCCAGCTGTCGTTCACCTTCGACCACCGGGTCTGCGACGGCGGGACGGCGGGCGGGTTCCTGCGGTTCGTGGCGGACTGCGTCGAACAGCCGGGAATGCTGCTGCGGCAGCTGTGAGCGGGCCGGAGCGGGACCGCTCCGAGCAGGGCGGGGTCGCCCTGGGTGTGCTGCTCGGCACTCAGGGCGACCACCGATCGAGTGAGAGTAGCGCGTTCCCGGGCCGGCCGTCCGGGCTTCGCGTGATTTGTCGGATGAGCAGTTCGGGCGTGCCACGCTGCCTAGGCATCAGCAGAGACCAGCCAGGTGGTGGCGCAGGTCGGCCGGAGGCGAAACGATTCTCTTGGGTACTCGAAACGCTGCGGTGAAGTCCCGCAGAACACTCCTGATCCGCACCGGGCACGGCTCGGCGCAGGCCGCCTCCGTGCCGGGCCTGCCGGCGGCCCCGCCGGTGCCGGCGGCGGACGACTTCCCGACCGGTCCGGTCCGGCCGGCCGCGCCTGACGCGCCGGTCGGGTCCGTTGCGGCGGTCGTGGCCGCGCCGGTCGTGACGGCCGGCGCGGAGCCCGTACGGCCGCCGATGCCGCTGGACCCGCCCGACCTGCCGCCGGTTCTCTCGCCGGTCGTGCCACCGGGCCTGCCGCCGGTCGTGCCGCCCCCGCCCACCGAGCCGCCGGCCGTCCCCGCGCCCAGCTACCCGGCGCCGCCCTCGACCACCGGCACCGCGCCCTCCTTCCAGCCGCTGTTCGCCGATGCCCCGAGCCTCAACTGGGCTGGCCCCGGCGACAGTTGGAGCGACGCCTGGGCGGCGCAGCCGGCCGCCCGGCCGCACCCGGCGCTACCGTCCGCCGCGCCGGTCCCCGGCCCGCAGCCGACCGTGGTGCCGATCGCCGCCGCATCCGGAGTCGAACTCCCGCTCACCGCACGGGACATCGAGCTGATCCGGGCCAGCCTCGCGGTGGTCGAGCCGGTCGCCGACCGGGCCACCGCGCACTTCTACGCCCTGCTCTTCCTGCACCACCCCGAGGTCCGCTCGCTCTTCCCCGCCGCCATGGACGTCCAGCGCGACCGGCTGTTCCGCGCCCTGCTGGCCGCGGCCCGCGGCGCCGAGGACCCGGCGGCGCTGCGCACCCGGCTGAGCGCGCTCGGCCGCGGCCACCGCCGCTACGGCACCCTGACCGGCCACTACGCCCCGGTGGGGGAGTGCCTGGTGCAGGCGCTGGCCCGGTACGCGGGCGGCCGCTGGGACGCCGAGACCGAACTGGCCTGGCGCCGCGCCTACCGGCTGATCTCCACCCTCATGATCGAGGCTGCCGAGGAGGCCGCCCGCACCTCGCCGCCCTGGTGGCAGGGCGAGGTGGTCGGGCACGAGCACCGCACCCGGGACGTCGCGGTGCTCACCGTCCGCCCGGACCAGGCCTACCCGTTCCGGGCCGGGCAGTACTGCAGCCTGGAGACGCCCTGGTGGCCGCGGGTCTGGCGGCACTACTCCTTCGCCTCCGCGCCCCGCCCGGACGGGCTGCTGTCCTTCCACGTCAAGGCCGTCCAGGCGGGCTGGGTGAGCAACGCGCTGGTGCACCGGGCCGCCCCCGGGGACGTGCTGCGGCTGGGCCCGGCGACCGGCTCGATGACCGTCGACCACACCGCCGGCACCGACCTGCTCTGCCTCGGCGGCGGCACCGGCATCGCGCCGATCCGTGCCCTGGTCGAGGAGGCGGCCGAGCACGGCCCGTCCGGGGGCAGCGTCGAGGTGTTCTACGGGGCCCGCCGCGCCGACGGCCTGTACGAGCTGGACGCGCTGCGCGAGCTGGCCGGGCGGCTGCCCTGGCTGACCGTACGGCCCGTGCTGTCCGGCACCGGTCCGGCCGAGGGCGTGCTGACCGGTGAACTGCCCGAGGTGGTGGGCCGGTTCGGCCCGTGGGATGGGCGGGAGGCGGTGCTCAGCGGCCCGCCCGCGATGGTCCGGCGCGGGGTCGGGGTGCTGCTGCGGGCGGGCCTGCCGGCCGAGCGGATCCGGCACGACCTGGTCGGCGAACTGGCGGCGGGATAGCGGCCGGGCCAGGGGCGGGGGAATCAGCCGAGGTCGGGCGCGAGGAGCGCGCGGATGCCCTCGATGTTGGCCGCGAGGTACGCCCGCAGCCGGGGCGGGACGACGTTCACCGAGGTCACGCCCTCGCGGGTGAACGGCAGCCGGACCACCTCGTACTCGCCGTTCGGGTCCGTCACCTCGGGCCCGTGCCGCCGGCTGAGGTCCATCGAGGCCAGCCGGCAGACGAAGAAGTGCTGCACCTTGACCCCGTGCGGGTGCAGCAGGGTGCCGTCGTCCATGGGGGTCCCCCCGCCCGGAGGGTGGGGGAGGTTGTGGCTGATGGTGTCGACGAAGGCGGGCACCACGTCCACCACCTTGCCGCCGAGTTCCTCGTCCACCTCGCGGTGCAGCGCCTCGACCACCGTGCGGTCCTCGCGCTCGACCCCGCCGCCCGGGGTGATCCAGTACGGGTGCGGTGCCCCGGGCCGGACCCGCCGGATCAGCACGATCGAGGCCGGGCCGTGCGGGTCGTCCGGGTCCAGCTCCAGCAGGATCGCCCGCGCGGTCCGTTTGACCACCGGGCGCGGCGGCGGGGTTCGGTTGTCGGGGCCCATGGCGACCTCCGGGGCTGGAGCGTTGTGCGGGAGTCTCCCGCGCGGGGCCGGGGTCGAAACGCCGACCCGGTCGGTGCGTCCGTTCGGGGCCTCGCTGTGCTTCCATGGTCGACCATCGGGCGCAGACCGACCGGCCGGCCGGTCGCCCGCCAACTCCGCCAGGAGGTGGGGGCGATGGGCCGGTCGTTCGCGCTCCGACGTTCACCGTTCGGCTTCTGAACCCCCCGTTCCGTCTCCGCGCTCTCCTTGCCGGGCCTGATGATCCCCCTCGTTCACCCTTTGAAAAAGCACCCCTTGTCCACCACACGCCCAAACGTGGACGATGAGGAGCGAACGTGGATTGCTTGCATAAAACCGTCGAAAGCATGCCCGGCCGCCGGTGGAACCCTCATCTCCACACCGAGGCCGGACAGAAGAGAGGCACAGGCGCCATGCAGCACAGCACAGTCCAGGGACACCTGGTGATGAACCTCGTGGTCTCGCCCGACCTGTCCTTCAGCATCGTGGTGGACCTGGCGTACGAGGTCGGCGATCCGTACGCGATCCGGTGCACCTTCCACCTGCCCGGCGACGCCCCGGTCACCTGGGTGTTCGCGCGCGAGCTGCTGCTGGACGGCCTCAGCGGCCCGTCCGGCGAGGGCGACGTGCACATCCACCCGGTCGGCGAGGAGCTCTCGGAGGTCCGCATCGCGCTGCACTCCCCCCACGGGGACGCGCTGCTGAGCGCCCCGACGCCCCCGCTGCTCGCCTTCCTGGCGCGCACCGACCGGCTGGTCCCGATGGGCCAGGAACTCATCGGCCGGGAGCTCGACGCCCAACTCGCGGACATCCTGCGAGGGTGCGACGCGGGGTGAGCGCCCGGGGTACGACGAAGGGGCCCGTACCCGGTGGACCACCCGGGTACGGACCCCTTTCGCGTCCGCGTGCGACACCGCGCACGACGGTGTCAGTCGTCGTCCAGGGCCAGGTGCAGGCCCCAGGAGACCAGGCTGATGATCAGCGAACCGACCAGCGCGGAACCGAAGTTGACCACGTGGAAGTCCAGTTCCAGCCTGGTCGACGCCCAGGAGGTGAGCAGCAGCATCAGGGCGTTGATCACGAAGGTGATCAGGCCCAGCGTGAGGATGAACAACGGGAACGAGAACAGCTTGACCACCGGCTTGATCAGCCAGTTGATGAGCCCGAAGACGACGGCGACGCCGAGCACCGTCAGCGTCTTGTGCTGCCAGTCGGCCTTGCCCTCGGCGAGTTGGATGCCGCTGACGATCCAGGCGGCGACCCAGATGGCCGCCGCGTTGATCAGTGTTTTGATGACGAAACCCTTCATGCCGCCCAAGCCTGACAGGCGCCCCGGCCCGGGGGAAGCTCCCCTAGGAGGAGCTGGTGTTGAATGCCCCTGGTCCGGGAGGTGGACGGAACGGGCCCGAAGGACGGGTGCGGCGGGTCCGGCCCGTGTGACGGGTCCGGCCCGTGTGACGGGTGCGGCGAGTGTGACGGGTGCGGCGGGTTCGCCGGGCGTGACGGGTGAAGGAGGACGGCAGCGATGAAGATGTTCCGGCTGGACGAACTGGACGCCGAGCGGGCGGCCAACGACGGCGCGTACCTGCGGTTCCTGCGCGAACCCCGGATGTCCGCCGGCCTGTACGCGCTCTCCCCCGGCGACACCGACACCCAGACCGCCCACGACCAGGACGAGATCTACCAGGTGATCAGCGGCCGCGCCGAGCTGACCGTCGGCGCCGAGACCACCACCGTCGCACGCGGCACCGTGGTGTACGTCCCGGCCGGCACCCCGCACCGCTTCCACCACATCACCGAGGACCTGCGAGTCCTGGTGGTGTTCTCCCCGCCGGAGGACTGAGCGCGCCGCACGCGTCGTAGGGTCGGTCGCATGACCCGCAGCCTCACCGACGAGCTCTGGACGTCGATCGAGCCGATCTACGCCGAGATCCTCGCCCACCCCTTCATCGGCGGCCTCACCGACGGCACCCTGCCGCGCGAGGCCTTCCGCCACTTCGTCGTCCAGGACTCCCACTACCTGCGCGACTACGCCCGCGCGCTCGCCGTCTGCGCCGCCAAGGCGCCCGGCGAGGCCGACGTCCGGGCCTTCGCCGACGACGCGGTCGGCGCGCTCGCCGCCGAGCAGGGCATGCACGCCGAGTTCCTGACCGCCTTCGGCGGCACCGCCGAACAGGCCGCCGCCGAACCGGTGCTGCCCACCACCCGGGCCTACACCAGCTACCTGCTGGCCACCGTCTACGGCGGGTCCTTCGCCGAGGCGCTCGGCGCGGTGCTGCCCTGCTACTGGATCTACGCCCGGGTCGGCGAGGCGCTGCTCGCCCAGGGCTCCCCCGACCCGCTGTACGCCAAGTGGATCGCCACCTACGGCGACGAGGCCTTCCAGGCCGTGGTGCGCCGGGTGCTGGCGCTCACCGACCGGCTCGGCGAGGAGCTGTCGGCGGCCGAACGGCGCCGGGTGGTCGAGCACTTCGGGACCACCTCGCGCTACGAGTGGATGTTCTGGGACGCCGCCTGGCGCGGGGAGCGCTGGCCGGTCTGACCCCGCCCCCCGCCGTTTCTCGGGGGTCTTCCCGGGGGTGCGGATCGGGGTGATCTAGGGGTTCTCTCCGGGCCGCCGGCCCTCGTTCCGGCGCCTGCGCCCCCGTACGATCGAAGCATCGGAAGCAAGCGGGATGCGGCCACCGGACGGCAGCCGGCCCGAGGGGAGAAGAGGAACCGACATGGCTGAGCTCTGGAAGTCGCTGCCCTCCTGGGTGCGCAACATCGTCATCCCGGTGCTGGTCCTGGTACTGGCCTGGAACATCATCGCCTTCGTGTTCGGTGTGGTCGGCGCCCTGCTGAGCATCGTGATCAAGCTGCTGGTGGTCGTCGGCATCGCCGCCGCCGTGGTGATCCTGGTCAAGAAGGCCGCCAAGAGCTGACCCCGCTCCGCCCGCCGCGCGGAGCACTTCCGAAGGCCCGGCACCCCGTCCGCGGGGGCCGGGCCTCGGCGTATCCGCGGCCCGTTCCCCGACGGTTCCGTCCGGAGAGCGTCTGGACCTGCGGCGATCGGCTCGCTACCGTGTTGGGCGTCATGTGCAGGCAACACCGCCTGCGACGCGGGAGCTCGGAGCACCGGGCTGAGAGGACGCTGACCGGGACCGTCGACGGACGGACCGACGGCTGCGTCGACCGCAGGAACCTGGACCGGGTAATGCCGGCGTAGGGAGTAGAGGTCAGATGACCACGTTCGAAGCACAGCCGCAGCCTGCCCAGAGCGCCCCCAGCAGCGAGCGCACCGGGTACCCCACCCCGGCCTGGCGCAAGGCCTACCGCGACGGATCCCGCCCCGACCTGCGGGTCCCGTACCGCGAGGTGCAGCTCACCAACGGCCGGACCGTCCCGCTGTACGACACCTCCGGCCCGTACACCGACCCGGCGTACGAGCCCGACGTGCGGCGCGGCCTGCCCGCCCTGCGCGACGCCTGGATCCGCCAGCGCGGCGACGTCGAGGAGTACGACGGCCGCGAGGCGCGCCCCGAGGACGACGGGATCAAGCACACCTCCCCGCGCGGCGGCGACCTGCGCAACCTGGACGCCGTCTTCCCCGGCCGCCCGCGCCGCCCGCTGCGCGGCCGCGGCGGCGTCGCCGTCACCCAACTCGCCTACGCCAAGCGGGGCGTGGTCACGCCGGAGATGGAGTTCGTGGCCCTGCGCGAAGGCCTGGAGCCCGAGTTCGTGCGCGACGAGGTGGCTCGCGGCCGGGCCGTCATCCCGGTCAACGTGAACCACCCCGAGGTCGAGCCGGCCATCATCGGCACCAACTTCCTGGTGAAGATCAACGCCAACATCGGCAACTCCGCCGTCACCTCCTCGATCGAGGAGGAGGTGGAGAAGATGACCTGGGCCACCCGCTGGGGCGCCGACACCGTCATGGACCTCTCCACCGGCCGCAACATCCACACCACCCGCGAGTGGATCCTGCGCAACTCCCCCGTGCCGATCGGCACCGTGCCGCTCTACCAGGCCCTGGAGAAGGTCGACGGCAAGGCCGAGGAGCTCAGTTGGGAGGTCTACCGCGACACCGTCATCGAGCAGTGCGAGCAGGGCGTCGACTACATGACCGTCCACGCCGGCGTGCTGCTGCGGTACGTCCCGCTCACCGCGCGCCGCAAGACCGGCATCGTCTCGCGCGGCGGCTCGATCATGGCGGCCTGGTGCCTGGCACACCACCAGGAGAACTTCCTCTACACCAACTTCGAGGAACTCTGCGACATCCTCGCCACCTACGACGTCACCTTCTCGCTCGGTGACGGCCTGCGCCCCGGCTCCATCGCCGACGCCAACGACGAGGCGCAGTTCGCCGAACTGCAGACCCTCGGCGAGCTCGGCCGGATCGCCCGCGAGCGCGACGTCCAGGTGATGATCGAGGGCCCGGGCCACGTCCCGATGAACAAGATCAAGGAGAACATGGATCTCCAGAAGGAGATCTGCGACGAGGCGCCGTTCTACACCCTCGGCCCCCTCACCACCGACGTCGCCCCCGGCTACGACCACATCACCTCGGGCATCGGCGCCGCCATGATCGCCTGGTGGGGCACCGCGATGCTCTGCTACGTCACGCCCAAGGAGCACCTGGGCCTGCCCAACCGGGACGATGTCAAGACCGGCGTGATCACCTACAAGATCGCCGCCCACGCCGCCGACCTCGCCAAGGGCCACGCCGGCGCCCAGGCCTGGGACGATGCCCTCTCCGACGCCCGCTTCGAGTTCCGCTGGGAGGACCAGTTCAACCTGGCCCTCGACCCGGAGACCGCCCGCGCCTTCCACGACGAGACCCTCCCCGCCGAACCCGCCAAGACGGCCCACTTCTGCTCGATGTGCGGCCCGAAGTTCTGCTCGATGAAGATCTCGCAGAAGATCCGCGACGAGCACGGCGACGGCGCGACGGCCGTCGGCACCGAGTTCGACGCCGAGGCGCTGGCCGGCATGCAGGCCATGTCCGAGGAGTTCAAGGCCCACGGCAACAAGGTCTACCTGCCGATGGCGGACTGACCGAAGGTACCGAGGCGCTGCTCTGGGATCCCGGAAGGGGCGTCCGGCGCAGCGCCTCGAACATGCGGGTGCGCAGGTGGAGTCGGCCGGCGGACTTCTCGGGTGTGCGTCAGAGTCCGAGGATTTCGCGGATGAGGCCGAGCTTGTGCTCCGGGGAGAGGTCCTGGGGACGGCCGACGAGCAGGCCGTTCATGACGCTGGGGACGTCGGAGCCGTCGGGGGCCTGGACGGCGTCGATGACCTGGCAGCGCAGGCCGCCGTCCCGGAGGAATACCCATACGTCGTGTTCCTGCCGCGGCTCCCTGTTCTCTCCCGGGGAGAGCCGCCAGGTCGGGAACCAGCCGAGCCCCTCCTCGGTAAGACTCTCGGCCAGTTCTTCCAGGACGTACTTGCCGAGTCTTCGGTAGCCGAGTTCCTCGCGCAGTTCGCCGAGTGTGACCCTGAGCAGACCGCCTGCGGCGCGGCAGCGCCTGGCCACGGTGCTGGCGCCATTGTCGGCGGACGCGAGCACTTCGTCGTGCGAATTCGTTAGGTCGTTCATGATCGGGCCAACGATTGGGATGACGGGGCGATACGTGATTCACCGGCCTGGACGCGCCCAAGAGGAAAAACGGTACTGCTATGGCGCCGGTGGCGACCCGGGCAGCGGACGCGAAGTATGCCCGCGTCGCTCGGTCACAGGCGAACGACCAATGCCGAGGCGGGGGAATCTCCCCGATCGGCGCTGGTGCGTCACTCCGTTGCATCTTTATCAGTCTCTTCTTTCTATGTTGTTGTTGCACGGTGTAGTTAATCGGTGACTCCCCATCACTTCGCCTGGCCGGCAGCCGCTCTTCGTGGCGCCTCCGGCGCGAGTGCGAGGGGTGGGGCCGGACCGAAAGCTCACCAGCGGCGCTCCGAATCCCCCCTTCGGGTGACGGAGTTCAGCGGCGACAAGAAAGGTCTTTGTCCTATGGCAGTCGATGCCATGTTGTCCGCTCCACCAGAACGAGGGCGTAGACGATCTCGACTCGCGGGAACGTTCGTCCTGCTGTCCGGATTGACGTTGCTTGCGTCGGCCGGTCTGGCCACGATTCCCGCGAATGCCGCAACGGCACAAGTGGGGTTGGGGACCGACACCAGCTATGCGGTCCTCGCGGGCTCAACCGTCACCAACACCGGACCCAGCACCATCAACGGCGACCTGGGGCTCTTCCCGGGCACCAGCGTGACGGGCTTCCCCCCTGGAGCCGTGAACGGGGTTCAGCACGTCAACGATGCGCAGGCGGCACAGGCCCAGTCCGACCTCGTCATCGCCTACAACGACGCCGCCGGTCGGGCCCCCACGGCCATCCTGACCTCTCCCGGCGACATCGGCGGACTGACGCTGACGCCTGGCGTCTACAAGGCGAGCTCGTCGCTCAACCTCACCGGGACCGTCACTCTCGACGCCATGGGCGACCCGAACGCCGTCTTCATCTTCCAGATCGGCTCCACCCTCATCACGGCTCCGTCGAGTGTCGTCAGCCTGGTCAACGGAGCACAGCCCTGCAATGTGTTCTGGCAGGTCGGTAGCTCCGCCACCATCGACGTCAACTCCTTCTTCAAGGGCAACATCCTGGCCCTCACGTCCATCAGCGTGAACCACGCCTCGGTGATCGAAGGCCGCGCCCTGGCGCGCAACGGCGCAGTCACTCTGGACGACAACACCATCACGAGGGCGGCGTGCACTGTCGGCCCCCCCGGTCCGAGTGGCCCGGCTGGTCCGAGTGGCCCGGCTGGTCCGAGTGGCCCGGCTGGTCCGAGTGGCCCGGCTGGGCCCCCTGGTGCTGCCGGTTCTCCGGGGGCGCCTGGTCCTAACGGTGCACCTGGTCCTAACGGTGCTCCGGGTGCTCCGGGTGCTCCGGGTGCGCCTGGTCCTAACGGTGCGCCTGGTCCTAACGGTGCTCCGGGTGCTCCGGGTGCTCCCGGTCCTAACGGTGCGCCTGGTCCTAACGGTGCTCCGGGTGCTCCGGGTGCTCCCGGTCCTAACGGTTCGCCTGGTCCTAACGGTGCTCCGGGTGCTCCGGGTGCTCCCGGTCCCAATGGCGCGCCTGGTGCTCCGGGTGCCAATGGTTCGCCTGGCGCCAACGGCTTGCCCGGCGCTAACGGTTCGCCCGGTGCCAACGGCTTGCCTGGTGCCAACGGCTTGCCTGGCGCCAATGGTTCGCCCGGCGCCAACGGCTTGCCCGGCGCTAACGGCCTGCCTGGCGCCAATGGTTCGCCCGGCGCCAATGGTTCGCCCGGTCCTGCCGGTCCTGCCGGCCCTGCCGGTCCTGCCGGCCCTCCTGGCCCTGCCGGGCCAACCGGCCCCGTCGCTCCCGTTGGTCCGGCTGGGCCGCCTCATCATCCAGGTGGTAACGGCGGTCAGGAGCACGGCGGCCACGAGCAAGGTGATCACGGCAACGGCCAGGGCGGTCACGAGCAGGGTGGACCGACCGAACACCCGAAGGGGGCGGGACAAGCACTGGCCGCCACTGGCTCCGGCAAATCGATTGGCATCGCGGTTGGCTCGGCGGTCGCCATCGCCCTCGGAGGCTCGGTCCTCATCCTCGTGAGGCGTAGCGGACGAGCCGCAGCCCGCCGCCGGCACTAGCCCTCGCAGGTATCCAGGGTCAGCCCATGTTCTGCTCGATGAAGATCTCCCAGAAGATCCGCGACGAGCACGGCGACGGTTCGACGGCCGTCTCGTCGGACTTCGACGCGGACGCGCTGGCGGGCATGGCGGAGAAGTCCGCCGAGTTCGCGGCCCAGGGCAACCGGGTGTACCTGCCGCCGGCCGACTGATGTCGCACCGATGCGGGCGCTGCTCCGGGAGGACTTCCCGGAGCAGCGCTTCGGCGTGGTGGGCCGATCTTCGGTCGACTGGTCCGGCACAGCGGCCATTGCTGCGCACGAATCCACTCGTGACATGGGGCCGTGCCTGGGATGATCCATGCCACGCAGCTTTGGAACGCTTTGAGCCCGGCCGAGCAGACGCTGATGCGCCGCGGTCTGTGGCAGTCTGCCTTGGCCGCAACGGTCCAGCAGTACGGAATTGATCTCCGGTGGGCCGGGGCGCAGGATGCTCCGCCGCCGCGCAGCTACACCCGGGACGAACAGCGCGCGCTGGTACCGCAGTTGGCCGCGGTTGCTCTGGACCTCGTCGAGCGCGGCCTGCTCACCGTCCGGATGCGGCAGGGTCTCGGCGCTGCCCCGACCGATCCGGTCGTGACCGGCTGGCGGCTGCAGGACGTCCTGGCCGAGCCGGCCAACTGGCTCTGGAGCCCGAAGACGGCAGCGACGTTCGACCTGCACGCCATCGAGTCCGCGTGCGAGGCGTGGCACGCGAGCGCGCTTCCGGCTGCAGCGCCTCGGTGGGCCGCCCACGCAGCAGGAGGTCGCGGAGTAGGCCGGCGCCGACCACATGATGACCTCCAAGGTCGTGCGCACGTTGGAGGACCGGGGCCTGCTGGTCCGACAGGCTCACGAGACTGACGCCCGGGCCCTGCGCCTGGCCTTGACGCCCGTCGGCCGCGGCCTGACCCGACAGGCGATCCAGGCCGCCCAGGACGTCGACTCGCTGTTCTTCGGCGATGAAGCATCCGACCTTCGCGCCACGCTGCGCCGGATGGCCGGCAGGCGCAGCGCAGGGGCTTGGCCGCTTCTCGGGGCGGCGCTCCGTCGTTCCCGGTCCCGGGCACGGCCATAATCTGCATTTTGCAGATAGCGGAGCTACAATGCAGGCATGACTGCCCTCACGATCCGGGATGTTCCGGACGATCAGATCCAGACCCTGAAGGTTCGCGCAGCCCAGGCCGGCAAGTCGCTCCAGGCGTTCATGCAGGATCTGATTGCCAGGGAGGCTTCCAGGCCCACCATGGCGGAGATGATGGAAAGGCTGAACCGGGAGACCACTGCCAGCGTCAGCGCTGCCGATGTCCTCGCTGCCATCGATGAAGGGCGAGCTGGGCGTTGATCGTCATTGACTGCTCCGCCCTCGTCCTGGCTCTCACAGCCCACAGTTCCGACGGAGAGCTCATCCGCAACCGAGTAGCCGAGGCTGGGGACGTCTACGCTCCTACCCTCCTCGACTACGAGATCCAGTCAGCCCTCCTCGGCATGCAGCGTGGCGGCAAGCTCGCCGAGAAGGAAGTGGAGAGGGCGGTTGCCGCATACCGGATGCTTCCCATTGCCAAACGGGAGACGCTGCCGTTCTGGGACCGGGTGAGGAAACTGCACGCCAATCTCAGCGCCTACGACTCCCAGTACGTCGCCCTGGCGGAAGCCCTGGGCGTACCGCTGATCACCAGCGACGCGAGGATCAAACGCAGCGGTGCGGCGAAGTGCGAGATCGAGGTCTTCACCTCGGCCCGCCCCTGACTGACGCAGCCCTTCGCAGTGGCGCCTTTGCTGACCTTCTGCTCGATGAAGATCTCCCAGAAGATCCGCGACGAGCACGGCGACGGCTCCACGGCCGTCACCGGCGACTTCGACGCCGAGGCGCTGGCCGGCATGGCGGAGAAGTCCGCCGAGTTCGCCGCCCAGGGCAACCGGGTCTACCTCCCCCTGGCCGACTGACTCACCCGCGGCCGAGCGCCGTCCCGATCGACTCGGGACGGCGCTCCGTGGTCCGCCGTCCGGTGCCCCCCGGGCCTCCCCCGTGGGGCCGGGGCGGGCAGCGCGCCGTTTCAGCTGGTGGCGTCGGCGGCGTCCTGGGGGTACCAGCGGAGTTCGACGGTGTTGCCGTCCGGGTCCTGGACGTAGAGGGAGGTGGCGGTGCCGCGGGCGCCGTAGCGGGGGCCGGGGCCGTCGAGGACGGTGAAGACGCCCGAGTCGACGACCTCCTGCCAGTCGAGGGGTTCGACGGTGAGGCAGATGTGGTCGACGTTGGACTCGTGGCGGGGGCGGTGGAACAGGTCGATGATCGTCTCGGGGCTGACCCGGACGGAGGGGAAGGAGACCTTGCCGGCCCGCCACTCGTCGACCCGGACCGGCTCCAGGCCGAGGAGGCCGGTGTAGAAGGCGAGCGACCGCTCGATGTCGGCGACGTTGAGGACCAGGTGGTCGAGGGCGACGACGCGCATGGTGATCGGCTCCGGTGGTGTGGGTTCGCTGGTGACGGGGTCAACGATCCTCCGACCCGGAGCGATCATCAATGGCGGATCACCGTACGATCGTTGAGCAGGACTAAACGATGCGGGAACGGTGCGTGGTTCGAGGGGGCGGCATGCTGGAGCGGCTGGAGACCGAGGTCTTCCTCGCGCTCGCCGGGGAACTGCACTTCGGCCGGACCGCGGAGCGGCTGGGCCTGAGCACCGGCCGGGTCAGTCAGGTGGTCCAGCGGCTGGAACGCCGGATCGGGGCCCCGCTGTTCGAGCGCACCAGCCGGTCCGTCCGGCTCACCCCGGTCGGGCGGCAGCTGGCCGGGGACCTCGCCCCGGTGGTGGCCGCGATGGAGGAGGCGGTGCGCCGGGCGGTGGACGCCGGCCGGGGGGTGACCGGTGAGCTGCGGGTCGCGTTCCTCGGGGAGTGGACGGCGCCGGTGCTGCTCAGGGCGGTCGCGCTGTTCGGCGAGCGGCACCCGGACTGCCGGGTGGACGTCCGGGAGGTGCAGCTCTCCAACTCCCGTTCCAGCCTGGAGGACGGCTCGATCGACGTGCTGGTCGCCTCTCACCCCTTCGACGGCATGGCGCTCGGCCCGGTCCTGCTCACCGAGCAGCGCGCCCTGGCGGTGCCGGCCGGGCACCCGCTGGCCGCCGAGGAGTCGGTGTCGCTCGAAGTGCTCGGCGACCACCCGGTGGTCCAGTACCCGTCCATGACCTCGGTCGGCTTCAAGCGGGACCGCACCCCCGACCGCACCCCGTCCGGCCGCCCCGTCCCCAAGGGCCCCTCGGGCAGCACGTTCTCCGAGATGCTCAGCCTGGTCGCGATGGGCCGCGGAGTCCTTCCCGTCGGCCAGCACTGCCGCCACTACTACCCCCGCCCCGACCTCGCCTACGTCCCCATCCACGACGCCCCGCCGATCCGGCGCGGCCCGGTCTGGCTCCCGGCCAACACCACCGAGCGCGTCCGCGAGTTCATCCGCGCGGCGGCCGAGGTGGCGGCCGCGGTGGACGTCGGGCTGGACGGGGAGGAACGCGCGGCCCCGGAGGCGCCGTACACGCCCCGGCCGGCGACCGGGTTCTGAGGAGCCGGCTGCCTGGCAGCGGTCCCGGATCCGGCTGCGCGGCGGCAGTCCCGGGGCGTCGTCCCCGGGGGCGGCTCAGCCGACGTCGTCCGGGCCGGTGAAGTCGGGCGGGGTGTAGCCCGGGCCGGTGAAGTCGGGCGGGGTGAAGGCGGCGGGGCGGGAGGTGCGGCCCTCGGGGTCGGTGATGCCGTCGGGGCCGGGGCTGGTGAAGGCCGGCGGGCTGTAGCCGGGGCTGGTGAAGTCCGGGCTGGTGAAGCCGGGGGCCGGGCGGCCGGGGACGGCGGGCAGCTGGGCGTGGAGGTACGGCAGCAGGCCGCGTTCGCGCAGGGCGGTGCGCCATTCGGTGCGGGCGGCGGTGAGTTCGGCGACGAGCTCCGGGTCGGTGCCGGCCGGGACGGCGGCGGCGCCGTCGCGTATGGCGGTGAGCAGCAGGCCGATGATGCCGACGGCCATGGCGGCGACGCCGGCGGCGAGCGCGACCCAGCCGGCGGTGACCATCGAGCGGCCGAGGGTGAGGCCCGAGTCGGTGGCGCGCAGCAGGTAGCCGACCAGCAGGAGGACGAGTGCGGCGGCCCAGGCGAGGATCGGGGTGAGCACGGTGAGGACGGGGAACAGCCCGGCGCCGCCGTTGGCGGAGCGCAGCTGGCTGAGCAGTCCGGGGGCGTACGGTTCGACGTCGGCGGGCGGCGGGGGTGTGGCGCGCAGGCTCTCGCGCAGCGCGGTGTAGTGGGCGTACTCGGTGGCAGCCGCGGTGTTGATGCGGTCGGCGTCGCGCAGGGCGAGGACGCGGAGCTGGTCGGTGGTGAGCGCGCCGGGGGCGCGCAGGGCGGTGAGGACGGTGCGGTCGCGCAGGGCTTCGCCGAGGAGGCGCTCGTACTCCGGGCGGTCCTCGGCGAGCAGCGGTGGGGGGTTGGACATGGGGACCCCGTTCATGCGGACCCCGGTCGGCGGCGAGGAGGCGGGACCGCATCGGGGACGCGGGACACCCTCAGGGCGCCGGGGCGGGCGCGGAGGCGGGCCGCCGGACGGGCGGCCGGGTGTGGTGTGCCTCATGGTAGGGGCGGGTGCGGCCGTGCTGACAGTCGGTTTCCGGAATTTCGCGCCCCGGGCCGCGCGCGTGCAGGGGCGTGCGCGCCGGGAACAACTGTTCCAGTGACGGTCCCGTACTGTTCCAGTGCCGGTCCCGAACTGCTCCGGCGCCGGTCCCGAATTGACCGAAGGTCAGATCGGCAGCCGCGCGACCAGCAGCCGGCCCTCCATGGTGACCCCGCCGTCCATCGCCACCGCCAGGTCGTCCGCGTACACGTACGGCCCCGGGATGTGCGGCGGCTGCCCGTCGTCCGCGTGCACCGCGCCGGTGAGGTACGGGATCGGGCTGTGCCCGTGCACGATCCGGGAGCCGCCGAAGGTGTCGAGCAGCTCGTGGACGGCCGTCGGCCCGGCGTCGCCGCGGAAGGCGAAGCGCTTGGTGAAGCGGCGGAAGCAGTCCCACCACTCGTCCACGCTGCCGTCGGCGAGCAGGCTGTGCACCGCGTCGTTGACGTCGGGGATGGACTCGCCGTACTCCAGGTACGCGGTGGTGTCGGAGTGCAGCAGCAGGTGCCCGTCCTCCAGGCCCATGGCGGGCAGCCGGGAGAGCCAGCTGATGTGGTGGGCCTCCAGCCGGTCCAGGTCGTTCTGCTGGCCGCCGTTGAGCCGCCAGGCGGCGAGGAAGGAGGCGGTGCCCGCGGTGGACTGGACGGGCTCGTCGCCGTACCTGGCGGCGCCGAGGAAGAGCAGTTCGTGATTGCCCATCAGGGCGCGGCAGTAGCCACCGGCGGCGGCGGCCTCGGCGGCGAGCTGCATGACCAGGTCGATGACGCCGATGCCGTCCGGGCCGCGGTCGGTGAAGTCGCCGAGGAACCAGATCCGGGCGCGGCCGGCCGACCAGTGGCCGTCGGCGTCGATCAGGCCCTGGTGGTGCAGTTCGGTGCGCAGTTCCTCGAGGTAGCCGTGCACGTCGCCGACGACGTAGACCGGGCCGGGCGGCTCGCCGGGGCCGGGGGCCGGGTACGGGTAGGTCGGCGCGGCGGGGTCGGGCAGCGGCGGACCGAGTTCGATGGTCGGTGGGTCGTCGCGGTCGGCGAGCTGGTCGGTGAGCTGCCCCGGGTGCTGCTCGGTGAGCTGGAGGGCCGGGGAGGGCTGGTCGGGCAGGGTGGGCTCGTAGCCGGGGTGCTCCTGGGACTCGTACCCGGAGTGGTCCTGGGCGTCGTAGCCGGGGTGGTCCTGGGCGTCGTAGCCGCCCTCGTAACCGCCCTGTCCCTGGCCCTGTCCATGGCCCTGTCCCTGGCCCTGGGGGGAGAACAGCGGTGACTGGTCGGCCGGCCCCTGGTCGGTGCCGACCGCCTGGGCGTGCACGGTGTGTCCGTGTCCCTGGCCGTCGGGCCAGTGCTGCTCCAGGTAGCGGGCGCCGCCGTAGCCGCTGTAGGTCTCCGCTTCGTACGGGGTGTTCTGGTAGCCCGGGGCGGGCTCGGGTTCGTAGTAGGTGCCGTACGGCAGCACCTCGAGGTCCGGCTGGTGGCGGGGGCCTGAGTGGGGGTGCTCAGGTCCGGGGAAGCGGTCCTCGGGTGTCATTCGCCCATCATAGGAAGACCACTCTCCCGCCGTCGTCACCTGGTGGGTATCCAATCCTCCGGAGCGTCAGCCGGGCGGTCCCGCAAGGTCCGTTTTGTCCCGGCTCGGTAGGGTCTCGTGGGGTCTCGCCGCCGTGGTGGGGGCTTCTCAGGGGGCCTCCGGGGGCCTCTCGGGGGGTGTCCCGGGCTTCCTGGAGGGCTTCCGGGGGGGCGTGGCGCGGGCTTTCCGCGGGCTTTCCGCGCGGGGCGGGCGAGGTCCGGGCCTCACCCGCCCCCTACACCTCGCCCGGCGGCCGGGGCGGGCTGACGGTGGTGCGCGGGCTCCGTCGCTGGGAGGAGGCGCGGACGATCAGCTCGGTCGGCATCAGGGTGCCGGGCGGCGGCCCGGTGCCGGCGGTGCGGAAGCGCGGTGGGAAGAGCCGGGCGATGTCCACGCCCGTCCCGGAGTCGACTCCCTCGATGGCGTCGATGAGCAGGTTGACGACGGTGGTGCCGATCTTGCGCGGCTTGAGCGAGAGGGTGGTGATCGGCGGTTCGGTGGTCGCGTAGACGTCGCTCTCGCTGCAGCAGACCAGCAGCAGGTCGTCGGGCACCCGCAGGCCGTACCGGCGGGCGGCGGCGAGCAGGTCGGTGCCGTTGGGGTCGAACAGGCCGTACACGGCGTCCGGGCGGTCCGGGCGGGCGAGCAGCCGGTCGGCGGCGACGGCTCCGGCGGCCGGGTCGTGGGCCGGGTAGGCCTCGTACACCGGCTCCTGGCCGACCTTGGCGCACCAGCCGAGGTAGGCCTCGGTGGAGAGCCGGGTGTAGGTGTCGGTGCTGGTGCCGGTGAGCAGGCCGATCCGGCGGGCGCCCGCTTCGGAGAGGTGGTCGAGGATGCCGAGCACGGCGGCCTCGTGGTCGTTGTCGACCCAGGCGGTGACCGGGCAGTTGCCGGGCTTGCCGTCGCTGACCACCGGCACGCCGGACCGGTACAGCTCGCTGACCAGGGGGTCCTGGTCGGGCGGGTCGATCACCACGGTGCCGTCCAGGGCGATGTTGCCCCAGACGTCGTGGCGGGAGGAGGCGGGCAGCACCACCAGCGCGTAGCCGCGGCCGAGGGCGGCGCTGGTGGCGGCCCGGGCCATCTCGGCGAAGTACGCGAACTCGGTGAAGGTGAAGGGTTCTTCGCCGTACGTCGTGACGGTCAGTCCGATCAGGCCGGATCGTCCGGTGCGCAGGGTGCGGGCGGCCGCCGAGGGGCGGTAGCCGAGGCGCTCGGCGACCTCGCGCACCCGGCTGCGGGTCTCGTCGGGTAGGCGGCCCTTTCCGTTCAGCGCATCGGAGACGGTGGTGATCGACACTCCGGCGGCTGCTGCCACATCCCGGATGCCGGCCCGCTCCAGACGCCGTGAGGTGGTGGGCCGCCGACCGCTCTGGTTGGCTGCTGCTGTCATGGCGGACCGATCGTATGGCTCCTGACAAGGGTCTGTGACCGGCGCATCGGGAGCCTTCGGAGATACGTTTCTCCAAGAGCGATCCCGGGTGCGCCCCTTCGATACCCTCCTGAAACCAGCCGACTTACCTCTGACATGTGCCAAAGGAACCGGGCAGAATGGCTGATCTGCGCCTGTCACCCGTCCGGGCATCTCACTCCTACGGGTGAGGGTGGTCGGTATCGTGCAAGACACCCGACCGGGGTGGTCCGGGCGCGCCCCGCGATCCCGGGGGCACAGCCGGGTCCCGGGGTGCGGCGGCGATCCCGACCGTACGAGGGCGGGCCGACCGGCAGAGACACGAAGGAGTACGACCGTGAGCAGTGGTACCTCAGCGCAGGGCCCGCGCCTGCGCCCGAGCCTGGACGGCATCCCCACCTACAAGCCCGGCAAGCCGGCCGGCGCCGACGCCTACAAGCTGTCCTCGAACGAGAACCCGAACGACCCGCTGCCCGGCGTCCTGGAGGCGGCGGTCGCGGCGGCCGGCTCGTTCAACCGCTACCCGGACATGGGCGTCAGCGAGCTGACCGCCGTCCTCGCCGAGCGCTTCGGCGTGCCCACCGAGCACATCGCCCTCGGCACCGGCTCGGTCGGCGTCGCCCAGTCGCTGGTGCTGGCCACCGCCGGCCCGGGCGACGAGGTGATCTTCGCCTGGCGCTCCTTCGAGGCCTACCCGATCATCACCCAGATCGCCGGCGCCACGCCCGTGCCCGTCCCGCTCAAGGCCAACGGCGACCACGACCTGGACGCGATGCTCGCCGCCGTCACCCCCGACACCCGGCTGATCTTCGTCTGCAACCCCAACAACCCCACCGGCAACGTGATCCACCGCGCCGAGCTGGAGCGCTTCCTGGACGCCGTCCCCGGCGACGTCCTGATCGTCGTCGACGAGGCGTACATCGAGTTCATCCGCGACCCCGAGGTGCCCAACGGCATCGACCTCTACCGCGACCGCCCCAACGTCTGCGTGCTGCGCACCTTCTCCAAGGCGTACGGCCTGGCCGGCCTGCGGGTCGGCTTCGCGATCGCCCACGAGCCGGTCGCGGCCGCCCTGCGCAAGACCGCCGTCCCGTTCGGCGTCAGCCAGCTCGCCCAGGACGCCGCCGTCGCCTCGCTGCGCGCAGAGGAGGCGCTGCTGGTGCGGGTGGAGGCGCTGGTCGGGGAGCGCGACCGGGTCGTCTCCGGGCTGCGCGCCCAGGGCTGGGACGTCCCGGACTCGCAGGCCAACTTCGTCTGGCTCGGGCTCGGCGAGCGCTCGGCGGACTTCGCCGCGGCCTGCGGCGAGGCCGGGGTGATCGTCCGGCCGTTCCCGGAGGGCGTGCGGATCTCGATCGGCGAGGCCGAGGGCAACTCGATCTTCCTGGCGGTGGCGGAGGCCTTCCGCAAGGAGATCGAGGGCTGAGGTCCGTCGGGCTTCCCGTTCTTTCCGTTCTTCCGATTGTTCCTGTTCTTCCTGCCGTTCCCGTTCTTTCCGTTCGCAGGGGCGCCCTCCGTGAGGGGTGCGCCCCTGCGGCGTTCCGGTGCCCGGGGGCTGGGGGACGGGAGTGGTTTTCTGAGGAAACCCTCCCGGATGACCGGGGATCGCTGGGAGAGCGCTGGGAGTTCGGCCAACGTCCGCCCAGGCACCGGCCAAGCTGCCCGCGCGGGGTGGGCGGTTCGGGCGGAATGCCCGGATCCGGCCGGTCAGTCTCCTCCCAGCCGGTGCCCAGGGCAGCGCAAGAGCACCCGGCGAAGCTGTGCGCCATGAAGGTGCTCCCACGGCGGCGAGGTGCCGTCCTCGTCAACTCAGCGCTCGGCGTGGCTCTGCTGGGCGGTGCGGCCCTGGTGTACGCCACGGTCGACGGCAGCGGCGGCACGGCCGCCGCCAAGCCGGCCGCCCGTACGGCGACCGTGACCAAGGGGACGGTCCTGGCCACCGTATCCGGAACCGGCACACTGGCCTCCCCGACCGACGCGGCCCAGGACTTCGCCACCGGCGGGCGGCTCACCGCCGTCAAGGTCGCGGTGGGGGACGCCGTCAAGAAGGGCCAGGTGCTGGCGACGGTCGACACCACGGCGGCCCAGCAGCAGGTGGACGCCGCCCAGGCGGCGCTCACCACCGCGAATGCCAACCTCACCAAGGCGCAGGCCGGGGTCACCACGACGACCACCGAACCCCTGCCCGGCGCCACCACCCCTCCGTCGAACAGCGGCGGCGGGGGCGGTGGGGGTCGCGGGGCGGGCGGGAGCAGTACGCCCGCCCCGCAGACCACCACCATCACCACCACCAAGGTCGACGACGCGGCGGTGGCCCAGGCCCAGCAGCAGGTCGCGACCGCGCAGACCAACCTCACCAACGCCCAGGCGGCGCTGACCGGTACGACGCTCACCGCCTCGGTGGACGGGACGGTCGCCTCGGTCTCGGCGAAGGTCGGGGACACGGTGGGCGCCTCGGCCTCGGGCTCCTCGGCCTCCTCCGCCAAGTCCTCCGGGTCGAGCGCGGGTTCGGGCACCCCGAGCGGCTTCATCGTGCTGACCAACCCGACCGGGATGCAGGTCACCGCCAACTTCTCCGAGCTGGACTCGCTCAAGCTGAAGAAGGGCGAGGCGGCCACCGTCACGCTGAACGCCCAGTCCGACACCAAGCTCAACGCGACCGTCCTGTCGGTCAGTTCGCTGCCGTCGAGCAGCGGAAGCGGCGCGGCCGGCGCCTCCGCCGTCCAGTACGCGGCCACCCTGCAGCTCAACGGGGACACCAGCACCCTGCGCACCGGCCTCAGCGCCACCGTCCAGGTGATCACCGGCGAGGCCGACAACGCGCTCTCGCTGCCGACCTCGGCGCTGTCCGGCACCGGGGCCTCGCGCACCGCGACGGTGGTGCACGAGGACGGGACCACCGCGCGGGTCGACGTCGGCGTGGGCGTCGAGGGCGACAGCACGGTGCAGGTGGTCTCCGGACTCAACCAGGGCGACAAGGTCGAACTCCCCACCACCAGCGGCAACAACGGCTTCCCGAGCGGGTCCTTCCCGGGCCTGGGCGGCGGCGGTGGCCGGGGCGGCAACGGCGGCGCGGTCGGGATCCCCGGTGGCGGCGGTGCCGGTGGCGGCGGCCGGGGCGGTAAGGGCTGAGCATGCAGCACGTCATCGACAACCGCGTCCCCGCGCACCCCGTACCGGTGATCCGGATCAGCCGGCTCACCAAGTCGTACGGGCACGGCGACGCCACCGTGCACGCCCTGCGCGGCCCGTCCCGGCCCGGGACGGACGAACCGGCGGGCGTCGACCTGGACATCGAGCAGGGCGACTACGTTGCCGTGATGGGCAGTTCGGGCTCCGGCAAGTCCACCCTGATGAACATCCTCGGCTGCCTCGACGTCCCCACCTCCGGCCGCTACCTGCTGGACGGCACCGACGTCGGCCACCTGGACGAGCAGCAGCTCGCCCTGGTCCGCAACCGCAAGATCGGCTTCGTCTTCCAGTCCTTCAACCTCGTCCCCCGCACCACCGCCCTCGCCCAGGTCGAGCTGCCGCTCGCCTACGCGGGCGTCCGGGCGGCGGAACGCCGGCGGCGGGCGCTGGCCGCGCTGTCGCTGGTCGGCCTCGGCGAGCGGTCCGGGCACAAGCCCAACCAGCTCTCCGGTGGCCAGCAGCAGCGCGTCGCGGTGGCGCGGGCGCTGGTCACGGCCCCGGCGATGCTGCTCGCGGACGAGCCGACCGGGAACCTGGACAGCCGCTCGACGGAGGACGTGCTGGGCCTGATCGACGGGCTCAACGCCACCGGCCGTACGGTCGTGCTGATCACCCACGAGGACGAGGTCGCCCGGCACGCCAAGCGGGTGCTGCGGCTGGTCGACGGACAGATCGTCAGCGACGTCCGGCAGGCGCCGGTGGACGGGCCGCCGCCCGCGATGCCGGGGGTGCCCGCATGATCCTCTGGCAGACACTCCGCTTCGCGGTCGGCGGCCTGGCCGCCAACAAGGTGCGCTCGGCGCTCACCATGCTGGGGGTGCTGATCGGCGTCGCCTCGGTGATCCTGCTGCTGGCGGTGGGCAACGGCTCGTCCCAGGCGGTGAAGGACTCGATCACCTCGCTCGGGACCAACTCGCTGACGGTCAGCGCCGGTTCGGCGTCCGGTGGCGCGCGGGCCACGTCGTCGGTGAAGAAGCTGACGGTCGCCGACGCCAAGGCGCTGGCGAGCGACGCCGACTCCTCGGCGATCAAGTCCGTGGCGCCGGTGGTGACGACGAGCGGGACGGCGCTGTACGGGAACGTCTCGTACAGCCCCGGTTCGATCGTCGGGACGTACCCCGCCTACTTCGAGACCTCCAACCAGAAGGTCTCCCACGGCGAGTACTTCACCGATGACGACGTGCTCGGCTCCCGCAAGGTCGCGGTGCTCGGCGCCACGACCGCCAAGCAGCTGTTCGACACCGAGGACCCGGTCGGGAAGAAGATCGTGCTCGGTGGGACACCGTTCACGGTGGTGGGCGTGCTCGCCGCCAAGGGCGGCAGCGGGTTCACCGACCCCGATGACGTGGTGATCGCACCGCTGCCGACCGTGCAGAACGCGTTCACCGGATTCGGACCGGTCAACCAGATCCTGGTGCAGGCCTCCTCCGCCGACACCACGACGGCGGCGCAGTCCGACATCACCCGGGTGCTGCTCGGCACCCACGCCATCGCCGACCCGACCAAGGCCGACTTCCGGATCACCAACCAGGCGTCCCTGCTGACGGCTCGGGAGAGCACGACCAAGACCTTCACCGTGCTGCTCGGCGCGGTCGCGGCGATCTCGCTGCTCGTCGGCGGGATCGGGATCACCAACATCATGCTGGTGACGGTGACCGAGCGGACCCGCGAGATCGGCATCCGCAAGGCGCTCGGCGCCCCCCGGGCCGTGATCCTCGGGCAGTTCCTCACCGAGTCGACCCTGCTGTCGGTGATCGGCGCGGGGTTGGGCGTGGCCGCCGGGATCGTCGGCTCGCACTTCAGCATCGTCGGCATCAAGCCGGTGGTGATCCCCGCCTCGGTGCTCGGCGCGTTCGGCATCGCCGTCGCCATCGGACTGTTCTTCGGCAGCTACCCCGCCAACCGGGCCGCCTCACTGCGGCCGATCGACGCCCTCCGGCATGAGTAGGAGCACTTCTTCGATGGAGCACGACGAACAGGTCGCCCTGCTGTCCACCCCGCCGGACGCACGCGACGTGAGCGCGGAACTGGCCGCGCCGCCCCGGCGGAAGCTGCCCTGGCTCTCGCTGGTCCTCACGGGCGGAGTGATCGCGACCGTGGCGTTCGCGGGCGGGGTCTGGTACCAGCAGGGCAACGGGACCTCCTCCTCCGGCGCGAAGTCCGCCGCTCGGCCCGCGACCGCCGCAGGTGCCTCTGCGGGGGGCGGGTACGGCGGCGGGCAGGCGGGCGGCCGGCGCGGTGGTCAGGGTCAGGGCCAGGGCCAGGGGCAGGGCGGCGGCCAGGGTGGTGGACAGGCCGGCTTCACGCGCGGGACGGTCAAGGCCGTCGACGGGACGACGGTGTACCTGACCGACGCCAACGGCAACACCGTCAAGGTCACCACGGCCGACTCCACCAAGGTCCAGCTCAACAAGGAGGGCAAGGTCGCCGACCTCCAGCCCGGTCAGAGCGTCACCGTCGTCGGCACACCGGACTCCAACGGCGGCTACAACGCCAGCCAGCTCGTCGAGGGCGCCGCCGGCGGCTTCGGCGGTGGCGGTGGCTTCGGCGGTGGTGGTGGCTTCGGCGGCGGTGGCGGCGCACCCAGGAACCCGTCCGGCGGCTGACCCGAACCGTCGGACGCCCGCGAGGCCCTCGCCTTCCCAGGCGAGGGCCTCCGCGTGTTCAGTCGCCGTCGAGGGCGAAGTCCACCTCGTACCAGACCACAGCGGCAGCAGGACGGCTCAGGAGGCGGACGGCTCGATCTCCCCCGCGAAGACGATGAACTGGTCGATGAGGCTCCGTCGCAGATGGACGACGTCCGTTCCCGCCAGGCGGGGGCCTCCGTCAGGCGTGGTGAAGACCCACTGGTACCGGGCCCATTCGTCAGGCATGTCCACCGCCGAGCAGCGCACCATCGTGCCGGGCCCCGCCGGGTGGTGCCGGATGTCCAGCACGAACCGCTCGACCGCCGCGATTCCTTCGCTGCGACCCAACGGTCCCCAGAAGACCACGTCCGAGGTCAGGGCCTGGGAGAGCAGGGCCGTCACATAGCTGTCGTCCGAGGCGTTGAACGCGGAGATGAACGTGTCGATCGCGGAGCGTGCGGTCTCTTCCTGCATACCCCAGTAATACCAGCCGTTTCGCGTCCGCTCGTCCCACGAGCCGCCTTCCGGTCACGGTGAACCGTCCCGGTCACAGCACCGGCCCCGCAGGGCAGAAGTCGTCCTTCAGCAGCTCCGGCGATACCGGTGGAAAGGTGGAGCCCGGGCTCCACCGGGGCGCCAAGGCCGGCGAGTTCGACCACCTGACCGCCGCCTTCTGACGGATCGTTCCGGCGGCCTCCCGCTCCCCGCGGGGGGTGGGTCTGGCCCCACCCCAGGTGTGGGGCCAGACGGGTGTCGGGCCGACCTCCCCCTCCGTAGATTCGTTCTCACCACGACACGGAGGACAGAACAATGGCGATCACCGCGACGGAGAACCTCGGCAACTCCCGTACCAGCGAGGCCTTTGCCACGGCGAAGAGGTGCGTCACGCTCTTCGGGGCCATCGGCCTGATCACCCTCGCGACCCTCGCCGTGATGGCCGCCGCCGGCCACGACACCACCCCGTTCATGTGGATCCGCGGCGTCATCTTCCCCGCCCTCGCCCCGGTGCTCCTCCGCCTCACCACCCGCGCCGCCGGCGGCGACCACAAGGCCCTCGACCGGATCCGGACCGTCTCCACCGTGATGCCGTTCGCCGTCCTCGGCGTCGACCTGATCCCCGGCATCTGCCCGGCCTGGTACGCCGTCCTGCAGGGCCTCTCCGCCCTCGCGATCCTCCCGATCGCCATCCTCACCCGCACCAAGGCCGTGACCGCCGCCTTCCCCACGCCGTAACCCCCGGACGCCCCCCCAGCGCAGGAAGTCTGCTCCGCCGACTTCCTGCGCCAACGTTCCTCGCCCGGCGGCCCCTTGCTCCACGCAAGGGGCCGTCGGCCTACCTGCCATCGGAGGCACCGACCGGGCGGGAGATCTTTATTCCAGCTCGGGAATATGCCGCGTGCGCCGTGGACAGGGTCCATCAGCAGCCCTAGCGTCGTGGACCAGTCGGGAAGTACTGGACCTGAGAGGGGTCGGCATGACTGAGACGCCGGAACTGACGCGCCTTACCGGCAAGTTCAACGGCCCGACCTGCGACGACGACGACTGCCCGAACGTGTATGCCACCGACCGCCGAACGTTCGTGTTCCAGGGCGACCACTTCACGGCGCTGAAGGTGCCCTCCGGGGAGTCCGCCGTCGAGATTCCCGAGGACGTTCTGAAGGAGGCCGTCCGTGCTCTTGGATGGTGACCAGTGGCGTGCTCACTTCGACGGCTACCGACAAGACGCCTTCCGATACGAGGTCCAGCCCGTCTACACGATGCCCAAGGAGACCGAAAGCCTCGCTCGATTCCTGCGAGGAGAGCCGAAGCCGGCCGATCACAACACGGCGTGGCACCGGCGGGTGAACGGCTTCGTCGCCTCGGGACGCACCATCGGCCGGGTTCGAGTGGTGCGCCGGCCGCTGACGGACTACCAGCGGTACCAGTTCGCCTGGGGCATTCCGGGAAACATGGCCGCAGGGGAGGACGTCAGGATCCTGGACGCCACCGAGCTGGATCTCGGGATTCCGAGCCAGGACTGGTGGTTGTTCGATGATTCCTCGGCGGTCCACCTGAACTTCCGCCCTGATGGCACCCAGATCAATCGGGAGCTGGTCACCGGTGACATGAGCCGGTACCAGGAATGGAAGCGAATCGCCCTGGCTCATTCCGTGCCGTTCGCCGAGTATCTGAAAGAGCATGGGTGACGCTCGATCCAGACCAGCTCGGCAGATCGAAGTCGGATCTGGCTGAAACGCTGAGAAGGCTCCGCCTGGAGGCCGGTCTCACGGGAGACCGGCTTTCGGCGCGTTGTGGCATCTCGCAAAGCAAGATCAGCCTTCGGCACCGGCCGGGCCGAGATCTGGGACGGGGAGTCGTACGCCCACTGCCGCCTCGCCGACTGGGACGGAGCGCACGCCGTGTCGCAGTCGGGCCCGCGCAATCTGTGGGACGAGGTGACGGCCGCGCACGACTGGTGGGTCCGCAGTGGCAAGCCGGAACTCACCCGGCTCGGCATGACGGTGACCATGACCGGCGAACACCGCCCGTGGCTGGACGACCCCGCCAACGTCCTGTCCTGACCCGGACCGGCCCAGTCGCCGATACATCGCCCGCGAGACGGCCGGGCCACGTCTGCCACTGCCGGGGGGAAGGTGCGCGGGAGAAGCGGGGCCAGTGTCGGTTGGCTGTTCGTCATTCCGGTGAGCGACCGGCTGAGGCTCTGCCGGCGCCCGATGCGGTGGCGTGTCCTGTCCGACCTGATGGGCCGGCTCGCCCAGCGGCCCGGGCCCGAAGCCGGCTGTGCCTGGAAGGGGTCTTCTCTGCCGGCCTTGGCGTGGCGATGACGTGGCGGACGATGGATGGCTCCGTGCCCGCTCGCCGCGGCTCAGGGCATCCGGCGTGACGGAAGCCGCTGACGGCGTTGTCCGGGACAGGTAGTCTGCTGGCCATTGGGTGTTCAACTGCCCTTGTGCACAGGTCAGATGCTGCTGAGGGGGGAGCACATGGCCGGTCACTGGAGGCGTTTGCCCGAGGGGTTGTCCGCGGAGGAGCGGGAACTCGTCGAGGTGCTCCGGAGGATGAAGGACCGCAGCGGGCTGAGTCTGGTCGAGCTGGCGACGAGGACGCTCCACAGCAAGTCCTCGTGGCAGCGGTGGCTCAACGGCGAACGGCTGGTGACGGAGGAGGCGCTGTCCCGGCTGGCGGAGGTGTCGAGGACGGACCTGGAGTCGGTGCGGCCGGTGTTCGAGGCGGCGATGTCCCGGGGAGCGGGCGGTGCGGGTGATGCGCAGGAAGGAGCTGACGCGGACGATGCCGCCGACGACGCGGAGGGCGGGGAGGCCCGCGACGGCCGGGCGGGCGGATCGGCGCGCAAGCGGCGCCAACTCGGCTACCTGGCACTGGTGGTGGTGACCATCGCGGCAGCGGTGGGGCTGGGGTTCGCACTGTGGCCCGGCCGCTCGTCGGAGGCGGCGCAGGCCGGACCGACGACGGTCCCCGCAGCCACGACCGCACCGTCGGCCACGGTGGCCCCGTCCGCCGCGGGCGGCTGCATGGGGGTCTCCTGCTCCGGGCTCGATCCGAAGGCCACCGGCTGCGGCGACGACGCCGTCACGTTGATCACCGCCGATGTCCAGCGGATGACCATCCACGTGCGCTACAGCGCGCGCTGCCGGGCCGCCTGGGCGAAGCTCACCGGTGCCACCCCGGGCGACTCCGCCTCGATCACCACCGCGCGGGGCGGCCACCAGACGGCTCTGGTGCACTGGGGGTACGACGCGTACTCGCCGATGGTCGACGCCTCCGCCTCCGATGCCGGCCTGCAGGTGTGCGGTGAGCAGTCGGCGAACCGGGGGTGCACCCAGGTGATCGCCGATCCCGCGACCGCGCCGGTGGCGCCGGAGCTGCTCAGCGCGCCGCCCTCGGGCCCCGGCGCCACCGCCAGTCCGGCGGGCCCGGGGCGCTGAGCGCGGAGAGAGCCGGGCCCGGCGTACGCGGGCCTGCCCGGCATGCCGGCCCGGGCGGGGCGGCCCCGTCGGCCACGCCGCCGTCACCCCGCCCGGCGTACGCGGCTACGCCGGGTGCTCCAGGCCGATCGCGCGCAGGACGTCGGCGAGCCAGACCAGGTGGTGGCCGACGGCGCGGTCCTCGTCGGCGAGCAGGGCCCGGAGTTGCGCCCAGGACTCCGAGACCTGCCCGATCGTCAGATCATCGGCGCCGGGCTGGCGGTTCACCTCGGCCGTCGCGCCTGGCGCCACCGTCCAGAAGTAGTCCCGCTCCAGCACAACCCCGTCGCTCGCCGAGGCCTCGACGCGCCGCATCAGCACCTCGAACGACCTGCGCAACTCCTCGACCGGCACTCGCACCGGCATCTCGTTCATGGGCTCATCATCCCGCCCAAAACGGCGCGACCCGGCGGGCGGGCCGCCACTAGACTCCGGATCCCCGCCGCGGAGATCGAGAGGACGGTGTCCGGCCCATGCGTTGGTCCCAGCTGTACGTACCCACCCTCCGGGAGGACCCGGCCGACGCGGACGCGGTGAGCCACCGGCTGCTGGTGCGAGGGGGGTTCATCCGGCAGTTGATGGCCGGGCACTACTCGTTGCTGCCGCTGGCGGTGCGGGTGCGGGCCAAGATCATCGGCATCATCCGCGAGGAGATGGCCGCGATCGGCTCCCAGGAGTTCGTGCTGCCCACCATGCACCCCGCGGAGATCTGGCAGCGCAGCGGCCGGTGGGAGTCCATCGGTGAGGAGATGTTCCGGCTCAAGGACCGCAAGGGTGCCGACCTGGCGCTCGGGGTGACGCACGAGGAGATCTTCACCGTGCTGTCGCAGGAGCTGCGGTCGTACCGGGACCTGCCGCAGATGTGGTACCAGTTCCAGACCAAGTTCCGGGACGAGCCCCGCCCCAAGAGCGGGCTGCTGCGGGTGCGCGAGTTCACCATGAAGGACTCGTACAGCTTCGACGTGGACGAGGCCGGCCTCGACCGTTCGTTCCGGCTGCACCGGGCCGCGTACGAGCGGATCTTCGCCCGGCTCGGGCTGCCCGCCATCGCCGTCCAGGCGTCCAGCGGGACGATGGGCGGCAGTGAGTCGGTGGAGTTCATGGCCGCCTCGGCGGCCGGCGAGGACCTGGTGGTCCGCTGCCCCGGCTGCGACTACGCCGCGAACACCGAGAAGGCGACGTCCGCGCTGCCCGCCGTGGCGGACGGCCCCGGCCCCGACGCGCCCGAGCGGTTCGACACCCCGCGGGCCCGCACCATCGAGGAGTTGGCGCGGCTGCACGGGGTGCCGGCCGAGCGGCAGGTCAAGACGCTGGTGTACGTGGTGGACGGGCAGTTGACCCTGGTCCTGGTCCGCGGCGACCACAGCCTGGTCGAGCAGAAGCTGATCGACGCACTCGCCGCCACGGCCGTCCGCCCGGCCACCGCCGAGGAGATCCGGGCGGCGCTCGGCGCCTCCCCCGGCAGTCTGGGCGCGGTCGGCGTCCCCGCCGACCTGCCGGTGCTCGCCGACGAGGCGCTGCGCGGCCGTACCGACCTGACCACCGGCGCCAACACGGACGGGGTGCACCTGCGCGGAGTGTCCGTCGAGCGGGACGTCGCCGTGCGGCGCTGGGCCGACCTGCGGGAGGTCACCGCGGGGGAGCCCTGCCCCCGCTGCGGTGCGCCGCTGGACGTGGCGGTCACCATCGAGGTGGGCCACATCTTCAAGCTGGGCCGCAAGTACACCGAGGCCCTCGGCGTCGCCGTGTCCGGCCGGGACGGCGAGCGGGTCGTCCCGGTCATGGGCAGCTACGGGATCGGCGTGGAGCGGGCGTTGGCCGCCGTCGTGGAGACCCACCACGACGACAAGGGCATCGTCTGGCCTGTCGCGGTCGCCCCCTTCGAGGTGGCCGTCGTCGTCCTCGGGACGAAGGACGAGAGGGTGGCCGGAGCCGCCGAGGCGCTCTACCGGCAGCTGCGGGCCGAGCGGGTCGACGTGCTGCTGGACGACCGGGACGAGCGGCCCGGCGTGAAGTTCCGTGACGTCGAGCTGATCGGCATCCCGTACCGGGTCACGGTCGGCGCCCGCGGGCTGGCCGACGGTCTGGTGGAGCTGACCGCCCGGGCCACCGGCGAGACCCGGTCCGTCCCGCTGGCGGAGGCGGTCGAGCACGTCCGCGAGCTGCTGACCGCCGGCAGGTAGCCGCCCGGCCCGGCGGGCCGCGCCAGGGAACGTCGACGCCCGCGGCGCGCACGTTCCGCTCGGTCGGCGCGCTCGGTCCGGTCCGGCCGGGCCGGTGAAGGCGCCGGATTCGGGCGACCAGGTCGGGGTGGCCGGGGAGGCGTGGTCGGGGCCGGGGTGGGCGGCGCCGCGCGACTCAAACCGCCTGGTGGGCTTGGGTGTCGGCGAGTTCGCGGATGGTGGCGGCCACGGCCCGGTGGTCGTTGCGAAGGATCTTGGAGTGGTTGCTGGGGGTCTTGGCGGCGATCCGGATGTGCGGGTTGTGGGCGGCGACGTCGGCCATGACGGCGCGCAGGCCCTCCATGGTCTTCGCGTCGGCGCCGAGGTTGCCGCCGGTGGCGAGGACGTAGCGGATGGGGACGGTGACCTGGTCGAGGACGGGGAGGAAGGCGGCGGGGGCGGACAGGTCGATGAGTTCGAGGTTGACCTCGGCGTGCTGGAGCGCGCTCATCCTGGCGGCCATGCCGAGGCGCCGGCACAGCGGGAAGAGCGGGCTGAGACGGCGGAAGAGGCCGCGGACCTTCGCCTTGGCGGCGTCGTCGAGGGGCTCGACGGGCATCGCGCCGTCCACGGGGACCGCGCCCAGGACGCGCTCGGGGCGGCGGGCGGCGTAGTGCACGGAGATCATCGCGCCGTAGGACCAGCCGACCAGGACGGCCCGCTGGACGCCGCGGGCGTCGAGGACGGCGTCGAGGTCCCGTACGGCGGCCTCGAAGGAGTAGTCGGAGGAGGTGGCGGACTTGCCGCGGGCGCGCTCGTCGAAGGTGATGTGCCGGTAGCCGTCGCCGAGGTCGGCGATCACGCGCCGCCAGTGCGACTGGTCGGCGAAGCCGCCGTTGAGGTAGACCACGGCGGTGCCGGTGCCGCCGGTGTCGGTGACAGCCAGGGCGGTGTCGTCGACCCGCAGCATGCCGCTCCAGGCGGGGACGTCGCTGGCGGGGACGTCGACGGTGGGGGCGACGGCCGGGGTGACGGTGGGGGCGACGGCGGCGGTGGCGGCCGGGATGGTGGTGGTGGCGCGCGGCTTCATGGTTGCTTCTCCTTCTCGACCGGCGGGTCCCCTGTCGGCCCGCTGCTTTCTGACGAGGGAAAAGCTACGTTGCGTTCACTGATCTAGCAACGACTCTGCTGCGATGAATCCGTATAGCCGCAGGTAGATGACGAGAAATCATTGCAACGGCGCTGCAAGGAATGCAACGAACTCTGCGCTCTTCGTTGCAATGGATTGGAGGTGAACGCTATCCTGCGCGCACTGACCACGGATTCCGAAGGAGGCCGCGATGCCCGGCGGCAGGCTCACCCAGCAGGAACGCCAGCAGATCGCGCTGGGGCTGGCCGACGACCTCGCCTACGCGGAGATCGCCCGGCGCCTCGACCGGCCGACCTCGACCGTCACGCGCGAGGTGATGCGCAACGGCGGCCCCGCCGCCTACCGCGCCGACCTCGCCCACCGCGCCACCGGGCACCGGGCCCAGCGCCGGCGGCAGTCCGCGCCCCAGGGGCCGGACACCACCCCGCAGCCGCACGGCCGGGACGCCGAGGCGGTGCGCGCGTACGAGGAGGTCTTCACCAACGGCATGATGCAGTCGGGCATGCCCAAGATGGCGTCCCGGGTACTCGCCTGCCTCTACATCACCGACGCGGGCAGCCTCACCGCCGCCGAACTGGTCGAGCGCCTCCAGGTCAGCCCGGCGACCATCTCCAAGGCGATCGCCTTCCTGGAGAGCCAGGGCATGGTGACCCGGGAGCGGGACGAGCGCCGCCGCGAGCGCTACTTCGTGGACGACGACATCTGGTACCGGTCCATGATGGTCAGCGCCCAGGTCACCGCCCAGCTCGTCGACACCACCCGCCAGGGCGCCGGCGTCCTCGGCGTCGGCACCCCGGCCGGCGGGCGGCTGGAGAACATCGCCCGCTTCCTGGACTTCGTCTCCGAGTCGATCGCCCGCGCCGCCGAGCAGGGCCGCGAAGTCCTCCACGCGAAGCCGGAGACCGAGGGGATGGCGGAGGCCGAGGAGGCCGACAAGGCTGAGGAGGCTGAGGGGGGCGACAAGGCTGAGGGCACCGGCTGACGCGCGGGAAGTCGGCCCGGCCGACTTCCCGCGCATCCGTCCGCCGCTCAGTACCCGACGGCCTCCCGCAGCAGCAGCACGGTGCCCCGGGAGAAGCGGGTCGGCGCGTTGAGCACCAGCAGCTGGTTGACGGCGCTGGGCTGGCCGTAGGCGGCCCGGGAGCGGGTGTCCTCCAGCGGGAGGACGTACTCCTCCAGCCGGCGCAGGGCGGCGGGCAGGTCCGGGACCACCTTCTGGGCGCCGACGACCCAGATCGCCTCTCCGGCGCCACCGGCGTTGCCGGGCAGCTGGCTGCCGCTGGCCGAGGCGATCACCAGGGAGCCGGTCTCGGTGACGGCGGCGACGCTGCCCACGGCGACGTCGGGGGCGGCGAGCAGGCGCCGGATGTCGTCCGCCTCGGTGGTCCGGTCCAGCGCCATCACCCGGGACCTGACGGACCGGTAGCGGCTGTCGTCGTTGAGGTCCTCGTCGATGCCGGACAGCCGGAGCGTCTCGCTGGCCGCGGTGAACACGGTGGCGTCCGCCGGGACCAGCTCCCGCACCCGGGCCCGCGCGGCGGCGGCGTCGGCGAGGAGCTCGACGGTGAAGCCGCGCTCGGCCAGGGCGGCGGCCGTCCGCCCCAGGAGGTCGGCGTCGGCCGGGGCGGAGAATCCCGCCTCCGCCCGGGCGTCGAACCCGGTAGCCGTCGAGGCGGTGGACCCCGCGTCCGCCGGGGTGGTGGACGCGTCGCCGGCCCCGGTGCGCGGCGCCGAGCCGCCCAGCGGGCTGGTGTCGGCGTACCGGACCTCGTAGACCCGCGCGGCGAACCGCCAGCCGCCCGCCGTCCGCCGGTAACGGTCCTGGGAGATGGCGTAGTCGAGCCCCTCGCGGCCGTCCGGCAGCCGGGCCGGTTCGGGCAGGGGGGCGCGTCCGGTCGCGGTGTCGCCGTCGATCCGGATCGAGTCGGGGTGGGTGGTCCGCGCGAAGAAGTCCCACAGCTCCCGGAGCGTCCGGCGCCCGGTGCGGATCTGCTCCGGGCCGACCAGTTCGACCGGGACGTCGGGTATCCGCAGCACGCCGTCCTGGGTGAACAGCCCGGCGAGGCGGGCTTCGTCGCGCATCATCACCGCATCGGTGAACTCGCTCTGCAGGGCCTGGATCTCGACCAGGTCGGTGGTCGTCCGGAAGTCGTTCACGGTGGTTCCTCCATACCGTTCGGTGCCGTCTGCCGGGTACGACAGCGCGGCGCGCCGGAAGGTGAGGTGCGGGGCGGACGTCACATTCCGGCCCGCTGTCCGGTCATAGGAGTCGTAGGAGTCGTAGGAGCACGAGGGCGGCACCGGAGGCGGACGATGGACGACGACGACCTGAGCGTGATCATGAATGAGCGGCGCCAACTGACCAACGTGGCCTACCGGATGCTCGGCTCCCTCGCCGACGCCGAGGACGTCGTGCAGGAGACCTACGCCCGCTGGTACGCGATGTCGGCGGAGCAGCGGGACGCCGTCGTCTCCCCCGGCGGCTGGCTGACCACGGTCGCCAGCCGGATCTGCCTCAACCAGCTCGGCTCCGCCCGGGCCCGGCGGGAGCGCTACGTGGGCGAGTGGCTCCCCGAGCCGCTGCCCGAGCACCGGGACGGGGCCGACGGCGCGGCGGCGGACCCGGCGGACCGGATCACCCTCGACGAGTCGGTGAACATGGCCTTCCTCGTCGTCCTGGAGTCCATGACGCCGGCCGAACGCGTGGCGTTCATCCTCCACGACGTCTTCCGGTACCCGTTCGCCGAGGTGGCCGCGATCGTCGGCCGTTCGGCGGCGGCCTGCCGCCAGCTGGCCTCCTCGGCCCGCCGCCGGATCCGGGCGGCGCGGGCCCCGGTGACGCCGACCGGCGTGCAGGCCGGCCTCGTCCGGGAGTTCAAGCGGGCCTGGGAGGCGAAGGACGTCAGGTCGCTGATGGACCTCCTCGACCCCGAGGCCACCGTGATCGCCGACGGCGGTGGCCTGGCCGGCGCCCTGCTGGAGCCGCTCACGGGTGGCGAGTGGATCGCCCGCGCCTACGCCGAATCCACCCGGCTCACGCCCGGCCGGACGCTGCGGGAGTGCACCGTCAGTGGCCTGCCCGGGCTGGTCGTCGAGCAGGACGGCGTCACTGACACCGTGATCGCCTTCCGGATCGCGGAGGGCCGGATCACCCACATCTGGGTGGTGCGCAATCCCGAGAAGCTGCGTCCGTGGAACGGGTGACGCAGGTCATGCCCGGGGCTGTCACAGAACGCCCGGCCGCCCTGTCGTGGAGGGCAGTACGGCACAACGAAGCAGCCGACGCCGCCGAAGCAAACAAAGCAAACGAAGCAAACGAAGCAAACCAAGCAGAGACCCCGAAGGAGCACCCGATGGAAGCCCGACTGAACGCCTTCGCCAGCCCGGTCATGAGCCAGGTCTACAAGCACCTCATCGCCGCCCACAAGCCGCTGGCGGACTCGACGCTGCCGTACGCCACCCAGGAGCTGGTGCGGCTGCGCGCCAGCCAGATCAACGGCTGCGGTTTCTGCGTCGACATGCACTTCAAGGACGCCGTGCACGCGGGGGAGGAGGCGACCCGGCTGAACCTGGTGTCGGCCTGGCGCGAGGCCACCGTCTTCACCGACGCCGAGCGGGCCGCCCTGGAACTGGCCGAGCAGGGCAGCCGGCTGGCCGACGGGGGCGGGGTGACGGACGAGGCCTGGGCGAACGCGGCCAAGTACTACGACGAGGAGCAGCTCGCGGCGCTGGTCTGCGTGATCGCGCTGATCAACGCGTTCAACCGCGGCAACGTCATGGTCCGCCAGCCCGCCGGCGACTACCGGCCGGGGCAGTTCGCCCAGCACTGAGCGGGCCGGCCCACCCGGCCTGCGGCGCGGGAACCGCCTGGTCCGGGGCACGGGGACGGCCGGTCCGAGACGCAGGGACGGCCGGACGGAATCCCGCCGGCCGTCCCGGCGCCGCCGCGGGCGTCGAGCGGCCCGTACGCACACCACCGAGCCCCACCCCTCGGGGCTTGGCGCCCAAAAACCGACCGTTAAGGTGTTAATCCAACATTCATCCATGCCGCGTAGCCTCCGGGGGCTAGCCTCATGCTGAACGTCATCGTCCGACCGGGAGGCGAAACCCCCGTGCAAGGCACTGTCACCACACCAGGCGGCCCCGCCGTGGCCGGGGGCCAGGGCGAGGCATTCCTCCTCGTCGTGGACGACGAGCCGAACATCCGCGAACTGCTCGCCGCCTCGCTGCGGTTCTCCGGTTTCCGGGTGGCCTCCGCCGCCAGCGGCACCGAGGCGCTGGAGCTGATCGCCGTCGAGCGGCCCGACCTCGTGGTCCTCGACGTGATGCTGCCCGACCTCGACGGCTTCACCGTCGTCGAGAAGCTGCGCGAGCGCACCAGCCGGGGCCAGATCGCCGGCCCTGCGCACGGACACCCCGGCGACCACCTGCCGGTGCTGTTCCTCACCGCCAAGGACGGCGTCGGCGACAAGGTCCAGGGCCTGGCCGCGGGCGCGGACGACTACGTCACAAAGCCGTTCAGCCTGGAGGAGCTGATCGCCCGGATCCGGGCGATCCTGCGCCGGGCCGGCGGGCCCGCCGAGGACGGCCGCCTGGTGGTGGCCGACCTCAGCCTCGACCCGATCGCCCACGAGGTCACCCGGGCCGGCACCCCCGTCGCGCTCTCCCCGACCGAGTTCAAGCTGCTCCACTACCTGCTGGCCAACGTCGGCCGGGTGGTCTCCAAGGCGCAGATCCTCGACCACGTCTGGGCCTACGACTTCGGCGGCGACCTCTCCATCGTCGAGTCCTACATCTCGTACCTGCGCCGCAAGCTCGACTCCGGCCCCGCCCACGGCCCCAAGCTGATCCACACCGTGCGCGGCATCGGCTACGCGCTGCGCCGCCCCCCGCAGGGCTGACCGGACCAGCCCGTGTTCACCCGCTTCACCTCCCGGCTGTCACTGCGCGCGCGGCTCCTGGTCCTCGCGCTCGTGCTGGTGACCACCGGGCTCGTGGTCAGCGACACCTTCGTACTGGGCGCCGTACGGAACCAGCTGGTCGAGCAGCTGGACGAGCAACTCCAGCGCTACGGCGTGCCGTTGTCACGCAAGGCGCCGATGCAGGTGAGCGCGCCGGGCACCGGCAAGCCGGTCGTCTCCGGGCGCCGGATCAGCCTGCCCAGCCAGTACCTGGTGCAGTGGCTGTCCGCGGACGGCAAGGTCCAGACGGTCCTGCGCCAGCCCGTCTCGGACAGCGACCCGGCACCCCAACTGGCCGGCCTGGACCCCACCCAGACCGCCCCCGACACCCCCTTCGACCTGCCCGACCAGCGCGACAGCCACAGCTGGCGGGTCCTGGTGCTGCCGATCCAGGCGCCGCGCACCCCCACCCCCGGGACCGGCGCGTTCACCTCACCCGTCACCAACCCGACCTACGTCATGGTCGCCGTCTCCCGCGAGGACATCGACGCCACCGTCGGCCGGCTGAGCACCTCCTTCCTGGCGATCGGCGGCGGCGTCCTGCTGCTGATCGCCGCACTCGGCTTCTTCGCTGTCCGGGCCGGACTGCGGCCGCTGCGGCGGATCGAGGAAGGCGCCGCGCGGATCGCCGCCGGCGAACTGTCGCACCGGATGCCGGAACTCTCCCCCGGCACCGAGGTCGGACGGCTGTCGGTCGCGCTCAACGGCATGCTCACCCAGATCGAGGCCGCCTTCGCGGCCCGCGCCGAATCCGAGGCCCGGATGCGGCGCTTCGTCGCCGACGCCTCCCACGAACTGCGCACCCCACTGGCCGGCATCCGGGGCTTCGCCGAGCTGTACCGGATGGGCGCGCTGCCCACCGAGGCCGACGTCAAGCGGACCATGACCCGGATCGAGAGCGAGGCCGTCCGGATGGGCACCCTCGTCGAGGACCTGCTGGTGCTCGCCCGGCTCGACGAGGAACGCCCGCTCGACCTCGCCCCGATGGACCTGCGCACCCTCGCCGCCGACGCCCTGCACGACCTCACCGCCCTCGACCCGAGCCGCCCGGTCGCCCTCACCGGCCCGGCCGGCACCGGCGCACCCGGTGCGGCGCCCGTCCTGGGCGACGAGGCACGGCTGCGTCAGGTGGTCACCAACCTGGTCGGCAACGCCGTCAAGCACACCCCGCCCGGCACCCCGGTGCGGATAGGCGTCGGCGGCGGGCCCGGCGGGATCTGCCTGCTGGAGGTCGCCGACGCCGGCCCGGGCCTCACCGAGGAACAGGCCCAGCGGGTCTTCGACCGCTTCTACCGGGTCGACGCCTCCCGCAGCCGCGACAACGGCGGCGGCGGCGGACTCGGCCTCGCCATCGCCACCGCCCTCACCCGCGCCCACGGCGGCACCCTCACCCTGGACACCGCCCCGGGCGCCGGCGCCACGTTCCGGGTCGAACTGCCCACGAACGGCGACCGGGTTTCCTGAGTCTTTGTCGACTCGTCAATTCCGCAGCGAACCAAGCAATTCCGACCCCCCTTTCCCTGCCGGAAGTCGGCATGGAGGGTTAAGAATCCGTGTGCCTATGATCGGCGCTGTCGGAGCGTCAAGAGACGCCCTTGCAACGGTCTTTGCTTTCCTTTTCGACCCGAAAGGGGTCATTGTGAAACTCCGCCGCTCGCTGGTCTCGGCCGCCCTCGTCGCCGCCGTGATCTCGCCCGCAGCCCTGCTCTCCGCGGCACCCGCCTTCGCGGAGTCGGCCCCGGCGGCGCAGACCCGGAACGACACCGGATCGATCGCCGCCCTGGAGAAGGCGGCCGCCGACGCGGCCACGGCGTACCAGGAGGCCAAGGCCTACGCGGCCGAGGAGAAGGCCAGGTTCGAGGCCTACACGCCCCCGGCAGACCTCACCGCCACGTTCAAGGCGGCCCAGGCCGCTGCCGCCAAGGCCACCGAGGCGGCGACCGCCGCCGACGACGAGGTCCACAAGGCCATGACCGCGTACGACAAGGCGTCGGAGGCGGACCGCGAGAAGGCCCGCCAGCAGCTGACGAAGGCGATGGACGAGGCCAACGCCGCCCGCTCGGCGAAGACCCGGGCCGAGGAAGCGGTGAAGAAGGCCAACCGAGACCTGGACGACGCCCGGATCACCGCGCTCACCCGGGTGACCGAGGCCCAGGAGCGCGTCACGGAGCGGGCCGCCGCCAAGGCCACCGCCGACAAGGCGCTCGCCGACGCCAAGGCCGCCGCCGAGCAGCCGGCCGAGAAGCCGGCGGACAAGCCCGCGGAGAAGCCGGCGGACAAGCCCGCGGAGAAGCCGGCGGACAAGCCCGCCGAGCAGCCGGCGGACAAGCCCGCCGAGCAGCCGGTCACCGTCACCCCGGCCGCCGACACCACCGTCGCCACGACTACCACCACGGACAAGTCGGCCACCACGGCGAAGACTTCGACCACCGGAACCGCCGCGACCACCGACACCAAGGCCGCCACCACCGGCTCGGCCACCGAACTCGCCGAGACCGGCTCCAACCCGGCCACCCCCTACCTCGCCCTCGGCTCCGCCGCCGCCCTCAGCCTCGGCGCCGCCGCCCTCTACGTCTCCCGCCGCAAGCCGGGCCGCTCCACCTCCTGACCCACCCGGTTCGCGCCCGCTCGGGAGGAGGACGCGAACCCCACCGCACCCCGCCACCGCAGGGCAGGCCACCGGCCTGCCCTGCGGTTTCGCTTTCCCGGGCGGCAAACGCCCCGATCGGGTGAATCTCCAGTCGTTCACCCGGCCGACCCTCCGGTCGTGTGCGACCGTGCAGCCGCTGCTTGTGCGAGCTCGCACGGGCTGACCACACTGGACGGGAAAGAGGTGTCTCGTGAGCGCACTCGTTGCTGAGGTGACCGTCGTGGACCGTGACCAGGTGCTGTGGGAGATGTGGAAGTCCTCGGACGAGTTCGAGGGCTACCGCGTGGAGATCATCGACGAGGAGAGCCTGACGGTGTCACCCACCGGCAACAGTCGCCACGCTCGCATCAACAGGCGGCTGCTCGCGGCCCTTGTCGGCTACCTCCAAGGGTCCGGGTGGGCACCGGGAACCGACTGCAACGTCATCCACGGGCTCAAGGTGTTCATTCCGGACGTGTATGTGACACCCGAGGACGACGAGGAGATCGAACATCCGGACGGGTGGGGGCTGCTGGCATCCGGAATCCCGCTGGTCGTCGAGACCGTCTCGCCGGGCGCCAAGGCCCGTACGCGTGACCATGTCCTCAAACGCTGCGCCTACGCCGCCGCCGCCATTCCGGTGTACGTGATCATCGACGACTACGACGAGGGCGGCATCGTGACCATCCTGTCCAGCCCCGCCCCCGACCGGCGGGAGTACCTCTCCTCGGCCCGGATCCCGTACGGCAAGGAGGCCGTGATCCCGGAGGGCCCCGCCAAGGGCTTCGTGATCGGCCCCGACATCACCGGTGAGCCCCGGCTCTGACCCGCCGAGCCGTCGGTCACCGTCACCCCGGCCAACTCACCCCGCCACCGCAGGGCAAGCCCGCTCCCGGCCCGCCCTGCGGCTCGGCGTTTCCGGGCGCCAAACGCCTCGATCGGGTGAACCTGGCGCCGTTCACCCGGTCGGCCCCTCGGTCGTGTGCGACCGTGCAGCCGTTGCTTGTGCGAGCTCGCACGGGCTGATCCCACACTGGACGGGAAAGAGGTGTCTCGTGAGCGCACTCGTTGTCGAGGAGACCGTCGTGAACCTGGACCAGCAGCTGTGGCAGGCATGGAAGTCCATGGATGTGCCCGAGGGCTTCCGCGCGGAGATCATCGAGGGGACGATCACGTTGTCACCCACCGGCGGGGTTCGCCACTTCAGTGTCAACCGGCGGCTGGGCCGGGCTCTGTACGCTCATCTGAGCGGAACCGGCTACGGGCCGGCGCAGGACGGTAACGTGATCGCCGATCTCAAGGTGTTCATCCCGGACGTCTTCGTGGCTCCGGACGACGTCGACGAAATCGAGCACCCCGAAGGCGTGGGGGTGTTGGCCTCTGGGGTATCGATGGTCGTCGAGACCGTCTCACCAGGTGCCGAGGCCCGCAAGCGCGACCATGTTCTCAAGCGTCGTGCCTACGCTGCTGCCGGCATCCCGGTCTACGTGATCATCGACGACCACGACGACGGCGGCGCCGTCACCATCCTCACCAGCCCGGACCGGGAGCGCCGTGCCTATGCTTCGTCGACCCGGATCCCGTACGGCAAGGAGGCCGTGATCCCGGAAGGCCCCGCCAAGGGCTTCGTGATCGGTCCCGAGATCACCGGAGAGCCCCGTGCCTGATCGGAGCGTCTCCTTCAAGCGCGATCTCTCCGAGTGGCGCATCTCCCTGGTCGCCTGGCGGTTGCTGGTCCTCCAGGCGGCGGATCCGGCGGTGGGGGCCGGGATGCACGAGCACTCGACGTACCGGGCGCATCCGTGGCGGCGGGTCGAGCACACCCTGGGGAGCGGGCGGCGGCTGTTCTACCAGGACGGGGAGGCGCTGCGGCGCGAGGTCGCGCGGCTGGACCGGGCGCACAAGCGGATCAGCGGGACGATGCCGGACGGGAAGCCGTACGACGCCCGCGAGCCGGCGACCAGGGCGTGGGTGCTGCTGACGCTGTTCGAGTGCGTGGTCGCCATGCGGCGGCTCGGCGGGGACGGCTACGACGCCGGGCAACTGGAGCTGGCGTACCGGGAGTTCAGGGAGACGATCGCCGTCTTCGAGCTGCCGGAGGAGGAACTCCCCGAGACCGCGGCCGACGTGCCGGGCTACTTCGCCCGGTACGCCCGGAAGCTGGAGTTCAACGACGCGGCCCGCTACCTGCTGAACGACATCCTGCGCGAGGCTCCCCGGCCGCGTCGGCTGTGGTTCCTCGGGGACGCCGGCTGGCTGGTCGTCCGGGCGCTGGTCGCCCGGGTGATCCGGGAACTGACGGTGGCGGACCTGCCGCCGGTGGTGCGGGAACGGTTCGGGCTGGCCCGGACGAGGTGGGGCGCGCTGCTGTCCGTCGTGCTGCACCGGGGTGCCGGACTGGTCGTGCCGCGGCTGCCGGAGCGGATGCGCTACCGCTCCCCGGAGGAGCGGGCCCGGCCGTCCCGGCTGCGCCCGCAGCGCCGGGACGCCCGCGGTTCCCGGGTGGACCGGTTCTTCCGCGAGGTGCTGGACCAGACCGGGGACGGCTTCATCACCGTGCACGACCTGCGGGCGATGGCGCACAACGTGTGCTGGCAGCTGGAGTTGGACGAGGCCGCCGAGGCCCGGGTGTACGGGGCCTTCGACGGCTGGTGGGAGCAGCTGCGCGCGGTGATGGATGCCAACGGGGACGGCAAGGTCAGCCGGGAGGAGTTCACGGCGGCGACCCTGGCGGGCTGTGACCGGGACGAGGCGTACCTGGAGCGGGGGCTGCTGCCCGCGCTGCGGGCGGTGTTCACCGCGGCGGACACCGACGGCAGCGGCTTCCTGGAGTTCGACGAGTACCGCGCGGTGTTCGGCGGTCCGCGGGTGCACCCGGTGGAACTGTCTGACGGGTTCCGCCAGTTGGACACGGACGGGGACGGGCGGATCACGCTGGAGGAGTTCCTGCGCGGCTTCACCGAGTTCTTCACGGCCCGCGCCGACTCCACCTCGGGCGCCCAGTTGCTCGGCCGGCCGTAGCCGACCGGAGGAGCACCGGCTCGTCGCCAACCGGCCCAACCGGCTCGTCGCCAACCGGCCCGTAGCCAACCGGCCGCGGCGCCTGTCAAGCGCCGCTTCGGCCAAGATCCCGGCCCCCGTCGCCCGGCCGGGATCTTTGTCGTGCCCCCGTGCGCCCCGCAGACTGTGCGCACCGTCACCCCATGTCAACACGACCCCACCTGCGGTTCCCCCGTAAGGATGGTGGATACTGTGCTTGTGAACGTGTTCACGTTCACAAGCGGACAAGCTTGCGTGGTTGAGCAACGGTCTACGGCTACAGATGAAGTTTGTCCGGAAGAGCCCCGTCGAGGGGCCGGGTTGGAGAGAGGGCGACGTGGAACTGGCAATCGCTCACGAGACGATCGCGCGATGGCAATTCGGAGTCACCACCGTCTACCACTTCCTCTTCGTACCGCTCACCATCAGCCTGGCCGCGATCGTGGCCGGGCTGGAGACCGCCTGGGTGCGTACGAACAAGGAGAAGTACTTCCACGCGACGAAGTTCTGGGGAAAGCTCTTCCTCATCAACATCGCGATGGGTGTCGTCACCGGAATCGTGCAGGAATTCCAGTTCGGCATGAACTGGTCCGACTACTCCCGCTTCGTCGGTGACGTCTTCGGCGCCCCGCTCGCGATGGAGGCGCTGATCGCCTTCTTCTTCGAGTCCACCTTCATCGGCCTGTGGATCTTCGGCTGGGACAAGCTGCCGAAGAAGATCCACTGCGCCTGCATGTGGATGGTCTCGCTGGGCACCGTGCTCTCCGCCTACTTCATCCTGGCCGCCAACTCCTGGATGCAGCACCCGACCGGCTATGCGATCGACCCGGCCACCGGCAAGGCGCAGCTCACCGACATCGCCGAGGTGCTGTTCCAGAACACCACCCTCACCGTCGTCTTCCACACCCTGACCGCGGCCTTCCTCACCGGCGCCGCCTTCATGGTCGGCATCGCCTCCTTCCACCTCTGGAAGGCCAAGCGCCGGCCCGAGACCGCCGACCCCGCGAAGACCGCCGTGATGCGCACCTCGCTGCGGCTCGGCCTGGTGCTCGCCGTGGTCTTCGGCGCCGGCACCGCGCTCAGCGGCGACACCCTCGGCAAGGTCATGTTCGAGCAGCAGCCGATGAAGATGGCCGCCGCCGAAGCACTGTGGGACACCCAGTCGCCCGCGCCGTTCTCGATCTTCGCGGTCGGCGACGTCAGCAAGGGCCACAACTCGGTCGAGCTGGAGGTCCCCGGGATACTCTCCTTCCTCGCCCACAGCGACTTCAGCTCGTCCGTCCCCGGCATCAACGACACCGCGGCCGCCGAGGCCGCCGCCCACGGCGGCGACCCCAAGGACTACATCCCGAGCGTCTTCGTGACCTACTGGGGCTTCCGCTTCATGATCGGCTTCGGGATGACCTCCTTCGTCGCCGCCCTGATCGGCCTCTGGACCACCCGCCGGAAGTTCCTCCTGCGCCCCGAGTTCCGCACCGGCGAGACCGAGGTGCCCCGGCTGATGCTCACCCCGACCCGGGAGATGGGCCCGCTGCTCACCAAATGGAGCTGGCGGATCGGCATCCTGACCATGGGCTTCCCGCTGATCGCCAACAGCTTCGGCTGGATCTTCACCGAGATGGGCCGCCAGCCCTGGGCCGTCTTCGGCCTGATGACCACCGCCAGCGCCGTCTCCCCCAACGTCGGCGTCGGCACCCAGATCGGCGCCCTGGCCACCTTCACCACGCTGTACGCGATCCTCGCCGTCGTCGAGGTCCGGCTGCTGGTCAAGTACGCCAAGGCCGGCCCGGTGGTGACCGAGCGGCCCCCGGCCAAGGACCCCTCGCTGCGCGGCCCGTCCGAGGACGAGGACGCCGACAAACCGCTCGCCTTCGCGTACTGAGCCACGGAAAGGAGACCAAGGGTCATGCAACTCCACGACGTCTGGTTCGTACTGATCGCGGTCCTGTGGATCGGCTACTTCTTCCTGGAGGGCTTCGACTTCGGGATCGGCATCCTCACCAAGCCGCTCGCCCGGAACACCGCCGAGCGCCGGGTGCTGATCAACACCATCGGCCCGGTCTGGGACGGCAACGAGGTCTGGCTGCTCACCGCCGGCGGCGCCACCTTCGCCGCCTTCCCGGACTGGTACGCGACCCTCTTCAGCGGCTTCTACATCCCGCTGCTGGTCATCCTGGTCTGCCTGATCGTGCGCGGCGTGGCCTTCGAGTACCGGGCCAAGCGCGACGGCGCCCGCTGGCAGCGCAACTGGGAGGAGGCCATCTTCTGGACCTCCCTGCTCCCGGCCTTCCTGTGGGGCGTGGCCTTCGCCAACATCGTCCGCGGCGTGGACATCGACGCGCAGAAGAACTACGTCGGCGGCCTCGCCGACCTGCTCAACCCGTACGCGCTGCTCGGCGGCCTGGTGACGCTCAGCCTGTTCACCTTCCACGGCGCGGTGTTCGCGGCACTCAAGACCGTCGGCGAGATCCGCCAACGGGCCCGCCGGGCCGCCCTCCAGGCCGGACTGGCCGCCGCCGTCCTCGCCCTCGCCTTCCTGGCCTGGACCCAGGCGGACAGCGGCAACGGCCGCAGCCTGGCCGCCCTGGTGATCGCGGTGCTGGCCCTGGCCGGCGCCCTGGTGGCCAACCAACTCGGCCGCGAGGGCTGGGCGTTCATCCTCTCCGGGGCGACCATTGTGGCCGCGGTCGCGATGCTCTTCCTGGCGCTCTTCCCGAACGTCATGCCGTCCACGCTCAACCCGGACTGGAGCCTGACCGTCACCAACGCGGCGTCCTCGCCGTACACGCTCAAGCTGATGACCATCGTGGCCGCCGTGTTCACCCCGCTGGTGCTGCTCTACCAGGGCTGGACGTACTGGGTGTTCCGCAAGCGGATCGGGGTGCAGCACATCCCCGGGCACACCCCCGGCCACCAGCCCGCCGCCCCGGCCGACCAGGCCTGACGCCGTGAAGCCGGTCGACCCCCGACTCCTCGGACACGCCCGCACCACCCGTGCCTTCCTCGCCGGATCCGTCCTGCTCGGCGGGGCGGGCGCGGCCCTGGTGGTCGCCCAGGCGAGCCTGATCGCCGAGATCGTGGTCCGCGCCTTCCAGCGCGGCGCCGGACTCGGCGAACTGACCACCCCGCTGGTGCTGATCGCCCTGACCGCCGTCGGCCGCGGGCTGGTCGGCTGGCTCACCGAACTCACCGCGCACCGGTCCGTCGCCCGGGTGAAGTCCACCCTGCGGCGCCGGCTGCTCGACCACGCCACCGCGCTCGGCCCGTCCTACCTGGCGGGCCGGCGCACCGGCGAACTCACCACCCTCGCCACCCGCGGCGTCGACGCCCTCGACGACTACTTCGCCCGCTACCTGCCGCAACTCGCCCTCGCCGTGGTCGTCCCGGTGATCGTGCTGCTGCGGATCGTCGGCGCCGACCTCACCTCCGCCGCGATCATCGCCGGGACGCTGCCGCTGATCCCGCTGTTCATGGTGCTGATCGGGATGGCCACCCAGTCCCGGATGGACCGGCAGTGGAACACCCTCTCCCGGCTCTCCCACCACTTCCTGGACGTCGTCGCCGGCCTGCCCACCCTCAAGGTGTTCAACCGGGCCCGCGCCCAGGCCGCCACCATCGCCCGGATCACCGCCGACTACCGCAAGGCCACCCTGCGCACCCTGCGGATCGCCTTCATCTCCTCCTTCGCCCTGGAACTGCTCTCCACCCTGTCCGTCGCCCTGGTCGCGGTCACCATCGGCTTCCGGCTGGTCGACGGCACCCTCGACCTGGAGACCGGGCTGCTGATCCTGATCCTCGCCCCCGAGGTGTACGTCCCGATCCGCCAGGTCGGCGCGCTCTACCACTCCAGCGTCGAGGGCCTCACCGCCGCCGACGAGATCTTCCAGGTGCTGGAGACCCCGCTGCCCGCCGCCGGGACGCTCCCGGCCCCCGACCTCACCGGCGCCGTGATCACCGCCGAAGGCCTGACCGTCCGCCACCCCGGCCGGGCCCGGCCCGCCCTGGACGGCGCCGCGCTCACCCTGCGCCCCGGCTCCAGCACCGCCCTCACCGGCCCGAGCGGGGCCGGCAAGTCCACCCTGCTGTCCGTCCTGCTCGGCCTCACCGCCCCCGAGGCCGGCACCGTCCGGATCACCGCCGCCGACGGGCGCGGGTACGACCTCGCCGAACTGGAGCCGGACAGCTGGCGGCGGCAGATCGCCTGGGTGCCCCAGCACCCCCACCTGTTCGCCGGGACGATCGGCGACAACCTGCGGCTGCACCGGCCCGACGCCACCGACGACCGGCTGTGGACGGCGCTGCGGGCCGCCCACGCGCTCGACTTCGTCACCGACCTGGACACCGAACTGGGCGAGGACGGCGCCGGACTCTCGGCCGGCCAGCGCCAACGGCTCGCCCTCGCCCGGGTGCTGCTCGCCGACGACCGCCCGCTGGTGCTGCTGGACGAACCCACCGCCAACCTGGACGGCGACTCGGAGGCGGCCGTCGTGGACGCCGTCCGGACCCTCGCCGAGGACCCGGCGCGCACCGTGCTGGTGGTCGCCCACCGGCCGGCGCTGCTGGCGGTCGCGCAGGAACGGGTCCGGCTGGCGGGGGCCGTCTCCGTCGACCTCCCGGAGCCGGTCACCCCGCTCTCCCCCAGCGCGCGTGTCATCTCCCGGGCCACCCCCGCCCCCGCCGTGCCCGAGGAGCCGGAGAGCGAGCCCGCCGGCCCGAAGTTGGCCCTGTCGGTGCTGCTCGGCGCACTCGCCCTCGGCAGCGCCGTCGCCCTGATGGCCACCTCCGGCTACCTCATCTCCCGGGCCTCCCAGATGCCCCCGGTGCTCTACCTGATGATGGCCGTCACCTCCGTCCGGGCCTTCGGCATCGGCCGCAGCGTCTTCCGCTACGCCGAGCGGCTGGTCTCCCACGACGCGGTGCTGCGCACTCTCGGCACCCTGCGGGCCGCCGTGTACCGCCGGCTCACCGTGCTCGCCCCGGCCGCCCTGCCCGCCTACCGGCGCGGCGACCTGCTCTCCCGGCTGGTCGCCGACGTCGACGCGATCCAGGACCACCACCTGCGCTGGCGGCTGCCCGCCGCCGTCGCGGCCGTGGTCGCCCTCGCCTCGGCCGTCGCGATGGGCGCCTTCCTGCCCGCCGCCGGGCTGGTGCTCGGCCTCGGACTGCTGCTCGCCGGGGTGCTGGTGCCCGCACTCGCCGCCCGCTGGTCGGCCGGCGCCGAGCGGCGCCAGGCCCCCGCCCGGGGCCGCCTCGCCACCTCCGTGGTCGACGCCCTCACCGGCACCGCCGAGCTCACCGTGGCCGGGGCGCTGCCCGGCCGGCTGGCCGCCGTCCGCAACGCCGACGCCGCGCTGACCGGCCTCGCCGCCCGCTCGGCCGCCACCACCGCGCTCGGCACCGGGCTGATCGCGCTGCTCACCGGGCTCACGGTGGTCGCCGCGGCCGCCGTCGGCATCCAGGGGGTGCACGACGGCGCGCTCGCCCCGGTCTGCCTGGCCGTCGTGGTGCTGACCCCGCTGGCCGCCTTCGAGGCCGTCACCGGGATGCCGCTCGCCGTCCAGGCCCGTCAGCGCAGCCGCGCCGCCCGGGCCCGGCTGGACGAGGTGCTGACCGCCCCCGCCCCGGTCGAGGAGCCCGCCGCCCCGGCCGCGCTGCCCGAGCGGCCACTGCCGGTCGCGGTGCGCGGGCTGACCGTACGGCACCCGGGACAGGCCGCGGACGCGCTCACCGGGGTCGACCTCGACCTCGCGCCCGGCCGCCGGATCGCCGTGGTCGGGCCCTCCGGCTCCGGCAAGACCACCCTCGCCCAGGCGCTGCTGCGCTTCCTGGAGCCGGGCGCCGGGTCCGTCACCTTCGCCGCCGGCCGTCCACAGGCGGTGGACAGCCGGGCGCTCGCGGGCGAGGACGTCCGCCGGGTGATCGGCCTCTGCGCCCAGGACGCCCATGTCTTCGACAGCTCGCTGCGGGAGAACCTGCGGCTCGCCCGCCCCGACGCCGACGAGGACCGGCTGCGCGCCGCCCTCGCCGCCGCCCGCCTGCTGGACTGGACGGACACCCTGCCCGAGGGCCTGGACACCATGGTCGGCGAGCACGGCGCCCGCCTCTCCGGCGGCCAGCGCCAGCGCCTCGCGCTGGCCCGGGCCCTGCTCGCCGACTTCCCGGTGCTGGTCCTGGACGAGCCCGCCGAGCACCTCGACCTGCCCACCGCCGACGCCCTCACCGCCGACCTGCTGGCCGCCACCGTGGGCCGCACCACCGTGCTGATCACCCACCGGCTCGCCGGACTGGACGACACCACCGTGGACGAGGTGCTGGTGCTGGACGCCGGCCGGGTCGCCGAGCGCGGCCGCTGGTCCGAGCTGGTCGCCGACCCGGACGGGCGGCTGCACGCGCTGTGGCGCCGGGAGCGGGAGGCGGACGGGGCGGCGGACGGGCCGGTGGACGGGGCGGTGGCGGGCAGACCGGCGGAGTCGGACGGGCTGCTGGAGCCGGCCGGTCTCTGATGGCCGCATCGGCCTTCGGCTGAAAACCGTACAAACTAGGCTTTCTCCATGGACCCCACGCCAGACCTCCCCGAGGCCGCCCCCGAGCCGACACCCTATCGGGTGCCCGAGATCGCCTCGCTCGGGCTGGACACCCTGGTCACCGAGGTCGCGGAACGCCTGCAGTCCGCCGCCGCCGTCACCGACCGGATGCAGCGGCTGCTGGAGGCGGTGGTCTCCATCGGCGCCGGACTCGACCTGCACGCCACCCTGCACCGGATCGCCACCGGCGCCGCCGAACTCGTCGACGCCCGGTACGCCGCCCTCGGCGTGATCGCCCCCGGCGGGCACGGCCTGGCCGACTTCATCCACGTCGGCATCGACGACGACACCGCCGCCGGGATCGGCGAACTGCCCGCCGGCCGCGGCATCCTCGGCGCGCTCATCGACCGCCCCGAACCGCTGCGGCTGACCGACCTCGGCGCCGACCCGCGCTCCTCCGGCTTCCCGCCCCACCACCCGCAGATGAACACCTTCCTGGGCGTGCCGATCAGGGTCCGCGAAGAGGTCTTCGGCAACCTCTACCTCACCGAGAAGAAGGGCGGCGGCGCCTTCACCCCCGAGGACGAACAGGTGGTGCACGCGCTCGCCGCGGCCGCCGGCGTCGCCATCGAGAACTCCCGGCTGTACGAGGAGGGGCGCCGCCGCGAACGCTGGATCGCCGGCGCCTCCGCCGTCACCACCGCACTGCTCTCCACCGAGCAGGCCGAGGGCGCGCTCACCGTCGCCGCCGAACAGGTCCGGGAGCTGGCGGGCGCGGCGCTCGGAATGATCCTGCTGCCCACCGGCACGGTGGGGGAGGGCGACTGCCAGATGCGGGTCGCCCACGCCTCCGGCGAGGCCGCCGAGTTCGTCCGCGGCGAACTGCTGCCGAAGGAGAGCTTCGCCGCCCAGCTGCTGGAGGGCGACAGTGTCTACCTGGACGACATGTCCGGCGACCCGACCGTGGTGATGCGGCTCGCCCGCAGCTTCGGCCCGTCGATGGCCGTGCCGATGGTCGCCGCCGGGCGGGTGCTCGGCGGACTCTGCGTCTGGCGCTCGCGCGGCGCCCTGCCGTTCACCGACTCCGAGAAGCAGCTCGCCGAGACCTTCGCCTCCCAGGCCGCCCTCGCCCTGCGGCTCGCCGAGGGCCAGCGCGACCAGCAGCGCCTGGCCGTCTTCCAGGACCGCGACCGGATCGCCCGCGACCTCCACGACCTGGTCATCCAACGGCTGTTCGCCACCGGGATGATGCTGGAGAGCGCCGCCCGCCGGGCCGTCGTCCCCGAGGTCAGGGTCGGCATCGGCAAGGCCGTCGACGAACTGGACGCCACCATCCAGGAGGTCCGCACCACCATCTACGCCCTGCAGCACGACAACCACGGCGACGCCCCCGACACCCTGCGCACCCGCGTCCTGCGCGAGGCCAGCCAGGCCGCCGCGGCGCTCGGCTTCAAGCCCTCGGTCAGCTTCGTCGGCCCCGTCGAGAGCCTGGTCGGCGAGAACACCGGCCGCCAACTCCTCGCCGCACTGCGCGAGATGCTCTCCAACACGGCCCGGCACGCGCGCGCCTCCCGGGTCGGCGTTGAGATCGACGCCACCGTCCACCTGGGCGACGGCGGCCGGCCCGTCGGCGGCGACCCCGAGTCGCTGGACCGGGGCGGCCGGCCCGGCGTGCTGCTCACCGTCACCGACGACGGCGTCGGCATCCCGCACGGCGGCCGGCGCAGCGGCCTGCTCAACCTGACCCGGCGTGCGGAGGCCCTCGGCGGCGCCGCCTGGCACGAGCGCGGACCGTACCGGAAGGGGGCCGTGGTGCGCTGGACGGCCAGGCTCTGAAGGCACCCGGCAGGCCCGGTGGGTACACCGATAGGTGAAAGCTGAACAAGGGAGAACTTCCCGACCAACGGCGCAAGTTGTGAACGTTCTGGGCTTTCGGCGGTTCCGTGTGCACACATAGCTTGACTCCCGTATCGGAGGGGACGGCGCTGATCAGAACCACTGGACGGAGGGGGCAGTGGACGCTTCCGGCCGCGGTCACACCGCAGCAGGGGCAAGCCGAGGGGGGTTCCGGACCGAGCGCGCACCGGACGGGCGCTACCGCTGGCAGCTGAAGGCATCCAACGGCCGGGTGGTGGCGATCACCTCCGCGCTGTTCGAGACGCCCGGCGAGGCCGAGCGGGGCTTCGACGGTCTGCGCGCCGGCGCTGCCGAACTGACCGCGCGGATCACCCATGTCCGCGACGGCATCGGCTGGATCTGGGTCATCCCCGGCTCGCGCACCCTGCCCGAAGTGCGCTCCAGCCGCGTGTACGAGCGGTACGCGACGTGCCAGAACGCCTTCCGCCGCTTCGTCGTGCTGCTCGCCAACCACCCCGCGCGCGAGCCGTCGGCACGCGAGCAGCCGGTGCGGGACGTCTCGGCCCGCGACGCCTCGGCCCGTGGCGTGCCGGCCCCCGAACCCGGCCGAAGAGCAGTGTCGTTGAGACGCCCCGATGGCCGCTGAGCGGCGCGGGCCGCGGCTGCTGATCGTGCCCGCGGCCGACCGCTGCGTGGGCTGGGCGCTGCGCGCCGCCAACGGGCGGCCGCTGGGCGTCGGCGTGCGGACGTACCGCAGCGAGGAGGAACTCGCCGAAGCGGTCCGCGAACTGATCATCGAACGGGCCGCGCTGCGCTGCTCGACGGCGCAGTCCGAGGGCCGCCAGTGGGTCTGGTCCGCCCACCTGCCGCTGCGCAGCACCCGGCCGGGCGCGGCCGACGGCGTCCCGGTCGCCCGCAGCGCGCGCGGCTACCTGCGGCGCGACCAGTGCCAGGCGGGCGTCGAGGGCTTCCTGGCCGGACTGCGATGGGTGGGGCAGGAGTTGCGGCGGTCCGGCCGGGACGGCCGCTGGCCGCTGTAGGTCCTGAAGACGGGCCCCGGTTCGTGCTGTCCCGGTGAAGCGCAGGTTTCCGGCAACACCCCGAGCCGTCTCCTGGAGAAGAACGTCGACCGGTTTCGGAGGCTCTGTTCCGCCCCTGTCACGTCCACCGTGACCAGTGGCTAAACCTCGTCGAACCGATGAGTCGACAATCCCGGGCCGGGCCCGACCACCCTTCCGACGCAACCTCCCGGCCGGACAGGATCTGCACTGCCGGAGCGGCCGCAGCAGACACGGCCGGCCGGTCCCGAACTCCCCCCGGAGTACGGGTTTCACGCGATGTACGTCCCTTCTTCGGAGGAACAGGAACATGCGTAAGACCGCTGCCAAGCTGCTCGCCGCCGCCGCGCTGGCGACCTCCCTCGCCACCGTCGCCACCGGCACCGCCGTGGCCGACCCGGCCGCCGGCGTCACCCCGGCCGCGCAGGACATCGTCGGCGTCGGCTCGGACACCACCCAGGCCGTGCTGGACCAGTTCTCCACCGACTACAACGCCTCGCTGGGCTCCGGCTCCACCGCCCCGCGCCTGTACAGCTACGACGCGACCGGCACCTCGCCGATCACCACCAAGACGGGTGCCACCTCCATCACCCGTCCGAACGGCTCCGGCGCCGGCATCTCCGCGCTGGCCGCCAACACCAGCGCCACCGTGGACTTCGCCCGCTCCTCCCGCGACCCGCAGTCCTCGGACCCGAACACCTTCGACTTCGTCGCCTACGCGACGGACGCGGTGTCCTGGGCGGCCCAGAACGGCGGCCACGCGCCGGCCAACCTGACGACGCAGAACCTGAAGGACATCTTCAACTGCAACGTCACCACCTGGAACCAGATCGACCCGAGCCTGTCGACCAACACCATCAAGCCCTTCCTGCCGCAGGCCAACTCCGGCACCCGCGCGTTCTTCCTGAAGACGCTCGGCATCACCACCATCAACTCCTGCGTCACCCAGGGCGTCCAGGAGAACCAGGGCAGCGCCCTCGCGCTGCAGGACCCCGACGCGGTGGTCCCCTACTCCGTCGCCCACTTCATCGGCCAGGCGTACTACGGCAAGGGCAGCGGCAGCGACGTCCAGGGCCCGCTGACCGTCCGCAGCATCGACGGCGTCGCCCCGATCGACACCACCAACAAGGTGATCACCGACGCCTTCGCGAGCACCAACTACGCCCGCTCGGTCTACAACGTCCTGCGCCACGCCGAGTTCGTCGCCACCGACACCCACGGCACCGCGCTGCAGGCGATCTTCGGCACCAACGGCTGGATCTGCAACAACGCCACCGCGACCGCCGACCTCCAGAGCTTCGGCTTCCTGCCGCTGCCGGCCGGCGCCTGCGGCAGCACCCTGCACTCCTGATCGACCCCGCACCCCGCACGACCCGGCGGCCACGGACCTCGCGCCTGTGGCCGCCGGCCGCCACCGTCCCGGCCGCCTCCGGCCGCCCCGGCCGTGGCGGACCCGGGAGGGCCGACGCTGCCGGTCGCGCGGGACCCGGCGGGAGCGGGGGCGCCACCTTCGCGGGTGGTGCCGAACCGGCTCCCGGCCGACGACAACGCGACCCTCCCGAGTCCGGACACGACCACGCCGCGCCCGTGCGCCGCTCGCCGAGCGGTGAACGGTGCGGCCACCACAGCTCTCTGACCGGTCGTCATCTCTGCACCACCTCACCTCTCCCAGGGAGTACACCATGGCAAGAATCGGCGCCCGTCTCGCTGCCACCGGGGCAGCCGTGGTCCTCGGGATCACCGGCTTCAGCAGCGTGGCCGTGGCCGACAGCACCGTCGCCGCCACCACCGCGCCCACCGGCAGCGCGGTGATCACCGTCGATCAGCAGTTCCTGGCCGGCACCGCGCTCAACGGCATCATCGTCGTCCCGCTGCCGTCGGCCACGGCGGACGACACCGACAACGTCCTCACCACGACCTTCCCGGTCACCGGCGGCGTCGCCAACATCCCGGCGTTCAACGGCCACGTGCAGTTCGGCGGCGGCCTGCTGTTCGTGAACCTCGACAACGGCAAGAACGTGGCCTTCAAGCAGCTGGACTTCGGCGTCCGGGCCTGGAACATCCCGGCCGTTCCGGCCGGCGGCACCGCGCCGGTGGCGCTGCTGGACCCGCGTGGCTACACCCAGCGGGGCGTCACGGGCACCACCCAGACGGTGTCGGCCACCAGCCTCCAGGTGGACGCGGCCGGGGCGCAGTACCTGGACTCCGCGCTCGGCACCACGTACTTCACGGGCGGCCAGTTGGTGGGCTCGCTCGCGCTGTCGTACACCCCCGGCAGCTGATCCGGCGCTCGGCCCGGACACCCGGTGAACGGCGGGCCCGCGTTTCGGCGCGGGCCCGCCGGTGTGCCAAGGGGAGCCCCCAACTCCGTTCCAGGGTAGCCGCGTTGTGTTCTCGTACACCCTGTCGACCGGATTCGGACACATCCGGCTGGCCGAATGGTGGGTACTGGGGGTGCCCGGCCGTCGGCATGCCCGATCCCTTTGCGCCGTGTGCTGGGCGGCGCGGATTCGCACGGAGGTGCCCGCCATGAGAGTCCGACTGCCCGACCGGAGACACCCGGGATGGTGGCGCCGCCGGCTTCCGGCGGCCGCGTTGGTGTGGTCGGTGGTGGTGGCACTCGGGGTGGTGCCGATCGGCCTGGGCGTCGGGCCGCAGGCGGTGGCGGAGTCCTCCACCGTGACCGTCCCGGGGCCGAACCTGTTCGACCCGAAGAACCCGGGGGTGCCCGGCAAGCCCGGGAGCATCACCGTCTCGCAGACGAAGGACCTCACCAACCAGGTGGTCCAGGTCTCCTGGAGCGGTTTCACGCCGACCGTCGACGGCGTCGGGAACCCGCGGCCGACCGCGCACCGGTCGGACGCCACCACCTTCTACGCCGTCCGCATCTACGAGTGCCGCGGCGAGAAGCCGAGCATCACCGACTGCTACGACAGTTCGCTGTACGGCGGGGATCCGGCGGCGGGCTTCCAGCAGGCGGCCCCCAAGGTGACGGCTCCGGACTTCCCGAGCAACCTGGTGATCGCCCCGACCGGCCCGGACGGCTCCGGAGCCGCGGACGTCCAGCTGTACACCTCGGACCAGAGCCCGACCCTGGGCTGCGACGCCACCCACGCCTGCTCCCTGGTGGTGGAGGCGAACTACGGCGGGGACAGCCTCGGGGCGACCACCGCGGACCGTTCGGTGGACTGCCGGAACCACGCCATGGACAAGCTGCGCTCCCGCACCACCGCGGCCGACGTGGTGTTCAACCGCGTCGCCATGAACGGGATGGCGAGCGGCGAGCAGTGCGCCTGGGAGAACGCCAAGGTGATCCCGCTGTCCTTCGCGCCGACGCCCGCCGCCTGCGACTCGCAGACGCCGGCGTTCGTGTCCGAGGGGCTGGAGATGGCCAACCGGGCCGTGCAGAAGTGGCGGGCCGGCCTGTGCATCGGGGACTCGCCGCTCTCCTTCCAGTACCTGTCCGCCAGCGGTGAGCCGCAGGCCCGCACCCGCTTCCTCGCCGGGACGACGGACGTGGCCCTGACGGCGCTCCCGGACACGGCGGCCCCGGCGCGCCCGTACGTCTACGCGCCGCTGGCCACCTCGGGGGTGTCGGTGGTGTTCCTGGTCGACGACCCGACGACGGGCCGGCAGATCAGGGACATGAAGCTCAACGCCCGGCTGATGGCGAAGCTGCTCACCCAGTCCTACTCGCCGAAGGGCGCCGTGAAGTCGGTGCAGGGGAACCCGACCTGTGTCTTCGCGGACCCGGAGTTCCTGAAGCTGAACCCGCTGCCCGACGCGTCGGGGCTCAAGTGGCCGCAGTTCTGCAACGTCAACGAGTTCGCCCCGACCGTCGTGGGCGGGACGACGGACCTGGTCCACCGGCTGACCTCGTGGATCGCCGCCGACCCGGACGCCGCACGGTTCCTGGACGGCGAGCCCGACCCGTGGGGCATGCACGTCGACACCTACTACCTGCGGCCCGCGTTCTCCGGGTACCCGGTCGACACCTTCATCCGGCAGGACTCGTCCGGGATGGACAAGCCCACCAGCGACGAGCAGAAGCACTGGCGCGAGTTCGAGTGGAACCCGGTCACCTCCGGGCTGGGCGACCTGGTCCGCAGGACCCTGCAGAACAAGCCCAACTGCATCCAGGCGAGCGTCAACGGTGCGGGCGGCCACGACGCGTGCGTGCCCATGGAGCCCGGCACCCGGACACTGTTCTCGGTCATGGACACCGGCCAGGCCAAGGCCTACTCGCTCCCCGAGGCCCAACTGCTCAACCCGGCCGGCTCGTTCGTCTCCCCCAGCACCACCGGCTTCCAGGCCGCGGTGGCCGACATGACCGTCGACGCCGCCACCGGCGTGCAGTCGCTGCCCTACGGGAGCGCCGACACCGCCTTCTCCCGCGACCAGCGGGCGTACCCGCTGACCCTCGTGCAGTACGCGATGGTGCCGACCCAGGGCGTTCCGGCCGACAAGGCGGCCGCGATCACCAGGTTCCTGCGGACCACCACGACGAGCGGCCAGGTCTACGGCAACGAGCCGGGCCACCTGGCGCCCGGCTTCCTCGCGCTCACCGGAGCCCAGCGGGCCCAGGCGGCCGACGCCGCCTCGCACGTGGAGACCCAGGACGCCAAGCTGCCCGGCAACCAGGCCGCGCCGTCGAACCCGCCGGCTGTCGGCCCGGGTGACGGGGGCACCGGCGGGGGCACCCCGGCGGAGGGCTCGGGCGCCGCGGCCGGCACCACCCCCGTCAGTGCCGGCGCCGACGGCGGTACGGCCGGCGGCGGTTCCGGGGAGGCCTCGACCGGCGGCCTCGGGGCCGGCTCCGCGACGGCCGGTGGCGCCGCCGCCGGGGCTCCGGCGCCCGGCGGGAAGAGCCCGGGGTCTCCCCCGAGCGCGCCCGGCAAGTCGCTGAGCGCCGCGCCCGTCGCGGCCGGGACACCGGCGGCGGACCGCTCCGGCGCCGCCCGGCTGCTCCTGCCGATCGCGCTGATCGGCGGCCTGGTGCTGCTGGTCGGCGGGCCGGCGGCGCTGATCCTGGGCGGGACACCGGCCGGGGAGCGGACGCTGACGGGGCTGAGGAACGGCTGGTCGCGACTGCGCCGGCGGTTCTGACGGCTGCTGCCGTACGGCTGACCGGCCGTGCCTGACGGCTCGTGCTTGACGGCTCGTGCCTGAGGCCCGACGTTTCACAGCCGCCGTCGTTCCCCGCTCCCGACGGCTCGGCGAGGCCGCCGTTCCGGTCTCGCCGAGCCGTCCGGCAGCTTCCTCAACTCTGCCATACCTCAACGCAGTCGGCCGACACCGGCCCGGGTGGCCGGATCCTTTCCGGCCCCCGCTGGCACACCGGTCGCGATCGTCACCGTGGCCAACTCCGCCACCGAACTGGCTCGTTGGGGCCTCGTACACACGCGCGACCCGGTGCGGCCACCTCCGGATGGCCGAATGGGTACGCGCCGGCACCGCCGCCCGGCCCCAACCGGCCTCGCCCCCCAACGACTTCGCGCCACCGTCCAGTCCGGGCGCCGCCCGGTCATCCGCACCCGAGCACGGAGAGCAGAGCATGACAGCCGCCGCCGAGCCCGCGGCCTCGTCCGCCGGGGCCCCGGGCACACCCGACCGCGGAGCCGCCGCCGACGTCCCGCGCACCATCACCGCCCCCGCGACCCCCGGCGACCGGGTGTTCCGCGGGGTGCTGCGGACGGCCGGGCTCTCGGTGTTCGCGATCATGGGCCTGATCGCCTTCTTCCTGCTCCTGCGCGGCTCGGACGCGCTGCGCGCCGTGGGCTGGTCGTTCCTGACCGAGCGGAAGTGGCAGACCGCGGCGCACACCTTCGGCATCGCCGCCGTCCTGCCGAACGGCCTGCTGATCGCCGTGATCGCGCTGGTCATCGCCGTTCCGGTGGCGCTCGCCACGGCGATCTTCATCTCCGAGTACGCGCCCGTCCGGCTGCGCGCCTCGCTGGTCTCGCTGATCGACCTGATGGCGGCGATCCCGAGCATCATCTACGGCCTGTGGGGGCTGTTCTTCCTCCAGCCGCGGATCATCGGCTTCTCCCGCTGGCTCTCCAACCACCTGGGCGACGCGATCCCCTTCCTCAAGGTGCGCACCGGCGACATCGGGACCTCCTACACCTCCTCCACCTTCATCGCGGGCGTCGTCGTCTCGCTGATGATCGTCCCGATCGTCACCTCGCTCAGCCGGGAGGTCTTCTCCCAGGCCCCGCAGGGCGAGCGGGAGGGCGCCTACGCGCTCGGCTCGACCCGCTGGGGGATGGTGCGCACGGTGGTGCTGCCGTTCGGCCGGGGCGGTGTGATCGGCGCGGTCATGCTGGGCTTCGGCCGGGCGATGGGCGAGACCATCGCGGTCGCGCTGATCATCTCGCCGAACTTCAAGACCATCACCCACATCCTGGAGAACGGCGCCAACTCGATCTCGGCGCTCATCGCGCTGCGCTTCGGCGAGTCGGACGCCCTCTCGCTCTCCGCGCTGATGGCGGCCGGCCTGGTGCTGTTCGCGCTGACCCTGCTGGTCAACGTGGCGGCCGGCTTCGTGATCAACCGGTCCCGCTCCGGGGCCTCCACCGCCGACTGAGCCGGCGGTACGGACATGACCGGTCCCGCTGCGACCGCTGCTGCGACCCCTGCTGAGACCTCGTCTGAGACCTCGTCTGAGACCCCGTCGAAGGGAACGACCCGATGACCACGCTCGACCTGCCGCCGGCCGCGGCTCCGGGTGCCGCCGTTCCGGGCTCCGCCGTTCCGGGGCCCGCGGCCGGCCCGGCGGAGCCGCGCCCGGAGAAGCGCGTGAAGCTCGGCGGCGGCACCCGCGAGGACGTGTTCACCGTGGCCGGCGCGGCGGTCGGCTCGCTGGCGCTGGACTGGATGCTGTACGAGCGGGTGCTGCCGTTCAGCGGCGCCTTCGGCTTCCTGGTCTGCTGGTACCTGCTCTTCCTGGGCGCCTACGGCACGCTCGGCCGGCTCCAGTGGGGCCCGCTGCTGGTGCGCGAGCGCCTGGTCTCGGTCGTGGCGTGGAGCGCAGGCCTGCTGGTGCTGGCGCTGATCGTCGACCAGGTCGGCTACCTCGCGGTGCGCGGGTACGAGGCGGCCCAGCACCTCAACTTCTTCACCGAGTCGATGGAGCGGACCGCCGCGCTCTCCCCGATCACCTCCGGCGGCGCGCTGAACGCGATCGTCGGCTCGCTCGAACAGGTCGGCCTGGCCACGCTGTTCGCGGTACCGCTGGGCATCGCCGCGGCGATCTTCATGTCCGAGGTCGGCGGCCGGATGGCCAAGCCGGTGCGGACCCTCGTCGAGGCGATGACGGCGCTGCCGTCGATCGTCGCGGGCCTGTTCGTGCTCGGCATCGTGATCCTGACGCTCGGCTTCGACAAGAGCGGCTTCGCGGCCTCGCTCGCCCTCACGGTGATGATGATGCCGATCGTCACCCGGGCCTCCGAGGTGGTCATCCGGTTGGTGCCGGGCACCCTGCGCGAGGCCTCGTACGCGCTCGGCGGCAGCCAGTGGCGGACGGTGTGGAACGTCGTGCTGCCGACCGCCCGGCCCGGTCTGGTCACGGCGGTGGTGCTCGGTGTGGCGCGCGGCATCGGGGAGACCTCGCCGGTGCTGCTGACCTCGGGCTTCACCCCGCAGTTCAATGCCGACCCGTTCCACGAGCACCAGGTGTCTCTGCCGCTGTACATCTGGAACTACGTCAAGCAGCCCTACCCCGAGATGGTCGCGCGCGCCTTCGCGGCGGGGCTGACCCTGATGGCCCTGGTGCTGATCCTGTTCGTCACCGCGCGGGTGCTCGGCGGCCGTCGCCCCGGCGAGCTGACGCGTGCCCAGCGGCGCCGGATCGACCGGGAGGCGCGGCGGGCCGAGGGCGCCGCGCGGTCCGCCGCCGCCCTTCCGGCCGTCGCCCAGTCCACCGCCGCGCTGCCCGGGAACAGCTGATGACTCACCCAACCACCCTCCGTAGCAGAGGAGTTCTCATGTCGTGGGAGGCCGCAAGGCGCTCCGTGGCCCGCGTCCTGGCGGGAGGGCCGGCGTTGCTGCTCGCCGCGGCCTTCCTGCTGTTCGGACAGGCCGCACCGGCCTTCGCCGCATCGGTCGCGCTGAGTGCCGACGGTTCCAGCTGGGCCGGCCCGGCCATCGACCAGTGGCGCCAGGACGTCGGGCCGCAGGGCATCCAGATCAGCTTCAACCCGGTCGGCTCGGCCGCGGGCCGGACGGCCTGGAGCAACGGGCAGGACGACTTCACCGCCTCGGACGTGCCGTTCCGCAGCTCCGAGGACACCGGCCTCAACTCCGGTGCCCGCACCAGCGGTCAGGGCACCAGGGAGAACCCGGTCTACGGCTTCTCCTACGTGCCGATCACCGCGGGCGGCACGACCTTCATGTACAACCTCGTGGTCGGCGGCAAGCAGGTCCGCGACCTGCGGCTGTCCCCGCAGACCGTCGTGGACATCTTCACCAACAAGATCACCAACTGGAACGACGCGAAGATCACCGCCGACTACGGCAAGCCCCTGCCCAACCTGCCGATCACCCCGGTGGTCCGCTCGGACGGCTCCGGCGCCACCGCCCAGTTCACCCGCTGGATGGAGCACACCCACCAGAGCCAGTGGGACGACTACTGCAAGTCCGTCAACGGCACCACCTGCGGTGACTACACCGAGTTCTTCCCGCCGTCCGGCCGGATGGTCGCCCAGAACGGCTCCGACGTGGTGGCCGGCTACATCAAGGCGGCGGCCGGCCTCGGCACCATCGGCTACGACGAGTACGCCTTCGCCAAGCGCAGCAACTGGCCGGTCGTGAAGGTGCTCAACCAGGCCGGCTACTACGCGCTGCCGACCGCCTCCAACGTCGCCATCGCGCTCACCGCCGCCAAGATCCGCGGCGTGGACGACAACACCCCGCCGTCCGACCCGAACTACCTGCAGCAGAACCTCGACGGCGTCTACACCATGGACGACCCGCGCTCGTACCCGATCTCCAGCTACAGCTACGTGATCGTGCCGCGGGCCGGCGCCGCGCTGCCCCCGCCGGGCCGCTTCAACAACGACAAGGGCGCCGCGCTCAGCAAGTTCCTCGCCTACGTGCTCTGCGAGGGCCAGGGCGAGGCCGACGGCCTCGGCTACTCGCCGATCCCGCGCGGCCTGGTGCGCGGCGGGCTGCTGCAGGCCAAGTCGATCCCCGGCAACGCCAGCCCGGTCGACCCCGACACCCTGTCCAACTGCGCCAACCCGACCTTCAACTCGGCCGGTGAGCTGACCGTCCTCAAGAACGCCCCGCAGCCCAGCCCCTGCGACAAGCAGGGCGCCCCGCTGGACTGCACCGTGCAGAACGGCCAGGCGGTGAAGACCGGTTCGGGCGGCACCGGCGGCGGCTCCGGCGGGGCCGGCGGCGGCGCGGCCGGTGGTTCCGGCGGCACCGGCGGTGGTTCCGGCGGGTCCGGCGGCGCCGGCTCCGGTGGGGCGGCCGGCAACGGCGACGCGGGCGGTGCCGCCGGCGGCGCCGCGGCCGGCGGCGACCCGAACGCCGCGGGCGCCGCGGCCGGCGACCCGAACGGCGGCGACGGCTCCGCCGACGCCATCGACCCGCAGACCGGCCAGGTGGTCGCGCGCGGCCGGGGCGGCTCCACCGAGGTCGCGGCCAACGTGGTCGAGGTGAGCGGCAAGCCCGAGGACTGGATGCTGTCCTCGCTCACCGCCGTGGAACTGCTCGCCGTCGTCCTCGTCCCGCCGCTGCTCGGCCGCCGGCTGCTGCGCCGGCGCAAGGGCTCGGGCGGTGGCTCGTGACCGCACCGGTCCTGGAGAAGCCGCCCGCCCCGACCCGGCCCGCCGAGACCCGGCCGGCCACCGCGCCGGCGGCGGCCCGCCCGGCCGTCAGCCCCGCCCGGCGCCGCTTCCTCCAGGGCGCCTGGGCGGTCAGCCTGCTGGCCGCGCTGGTGCTGGGCTTCGTCGGCTACCTGTTCACGCTCTCGGACGTCCAGGAGCGGCACTACCAGTCGACGGCGTACAGGACCTTCCAGGACCAGCTCGCCCGCGCCGTCGCCCCGACCGGCGCGGCCGCCGACGGCGACCCGGTGGCGCTGCTGGACATCCCGGCGATCGGCCTGCACCAGGCCGTGGTGGTCGAGGGCACCACCGGCCGGGACCTGATGCGCGGCCCCGGCCACCGCCGGGACACCGCGCTGCCCGGCCAGGGCGGGGTGGCGGTGCTGTTCGGCCGGGGCGCCACCTTCGGCGCGCCGTTCGCGGAGCTGTCCAAGCTCCGGGTCGGCGACCGGATCGAGACCACCACCGGGCAGGGCAAGGCCACCTACGTGGTCAACGTGTACGGCGACGGCGACCACCCGATCACCGACCCGGTCCGCAACCGGCTGGTCCTGGTCACCGGCGACTCCGACTGGATCGCCGGCTCCACCGTGATGATCGGCGCCCGGCTGGAGGACGACCCGCAGCAGAACCCCGGCGGCCGCCCGGCCACCGTCGCGTACGACAAGGCGCTGGCCGCGGACAAGGGCGCGCTGGCCACGCTGCAGCTGTGGTCGCTCGCGCTGCTGGGCGCGGTGGCCGGCGCGCTGCTGCTGGCCCGGTACTGGCGGCGCTCGACCGCCTACCTGAGTGCGGCGCCGGTGGTCGGCGCCCTGCTCTGGGCGGTCTACGAGAACGCCGCCGCCCTGCTGCCCAACCTCTACTGACGCGCGCCCGGAGGGCCGTACCGATGACCGACACCACGCACCAGCCGCACGACGCGGCGGTCGACCCGGCCGCCGCCGACACCCTCACCCTCCCGCCGGTGCCCCCGCCGCCCGGCCCCCCCGCCGGGGTGCTGGCCGGGCTGGAGACCCGGGACGTCTCCGCCTGGTTCGGCAGCCGCAAGGTGCTGGAGCGGGTCTCGCTGGCGATGCCGGCCGGCGAGGTCACCGCGCTGATCGGCCCGTCCGGCTGCGGCAAGTCCACCTACCTGCGGATCCTCAACCGGATGCACGAGATGGTGCGCGGCGCCGCCCTGGCCGGCGAGGTGCTGCTGGACGGGGAGGACGTCTACCGGCCCGGTCGGCGCCCCGCCGAGGTGCGGCGCCGGATCGGCATGGTGTTCCAGCGGCCCAACCCGTTCCCGGCGATGTCCATCCAGGACAACGTCTCCAGCGGGCTCAAGCTGGCCGGGATCAAGGTGTCCAAGGAGGAGCGCCGGCACCTGGTGGAGACCAGCCTGCGCCGGGCCGGGCTCTGGGAGGAGGTGGCCACCCGGCTGCACACCCCGGGCGGCTCCCTCTCCGGTGGTCAGCAGCAACGCCTGTGCATCGCACGGTCGTTGGCCGTCTCGCCGGACATCCTGCTGATGGACGAGCCGTGCTCCGCGCTCGACCCGACCTCCACCCGCCGGGTCGAGGAGACCATCGCCGAACTGCGCGGGCGGCTCACCATCGTGATCGTCACCCACAACATGCAGCAGGCCCAGCGGGTCTCCCAGACCTGCGCGTTCTTCCTGGCCACCCATGACACCCCGGGCCGGATCGTCGAGGCCGGGCCGACCGAGCGGGTCTTCGGCAGCCCGCGCGACCAGCGGACCTCCGACTACGTCAACGGCCGCTTCGGATAACGCGGTTACGCCGCGGGGAAGCTGCCGAGGAGTTCCTCCAGCACCGCCGCGACGCCGTCCTCCTCGTTGCTCACCGTGTGCAGCGGCACCGCCGCCAGCACCTGCGGGTGCGCGTTGGCGACGGCGTACGCGGTGCCGGCCCAGGCCAGCATCTCCAGGTCGTTCGGCATGTCGCCGAAGGCCACCACCTCGGCGCGGTCGATCCCGTGCTCGGCGCACCAGCGGGCCAGCGTGCTGGCCTTGGTGACGCCGGGCGCGCTGATCTCCAGCAGGGAGATCGGCGCGGAGCGGGTGATCTCCGCCAGGTGCCCGGCGGCCGTACGGGCCTCGGCGAGGAAGGTGTCCGGGTCCAGCTCCGGGTGCTTGGCCAGCAGCTTGAACAGGCCCCGCACCGGGCCGCCCGCCGCCAGCAGCTCCTCGGCCGGGCCGACCGCGCGGACCTCGTCGTCGCCCCACATCAGCACCTCGTACCCGGGCTCGCGGGCCCAGCCGTCCGCGTACTCGAACGCGAACGCGGTGCCGGGCAGTTTGGCCCGCAGCGTCTCGACCACGGCCAGCGAGGTCTCCGCCGCCATCGGGAAGTACTCGATCAGCTCGCCGCCGCGCCGCACGTCCACGATCGCGCCGCCGTTGGAGCAGATCGCCACCCCGTGACCGCCGATGTGCGGGCTCACCTGCTGCATCCAGCGCGGCGGCCGGCCGGTCACGAACACCACCTGCACGCCGGCCGCCTCGGCCGCGGCCAGGGCGGCGGCGGTGCGGTCGCTGACGGTGCCGCCGGAGCACAGCAGGGTGCCGTCCAGGTCGGTGGCGATGAGGCGGGGGGCGGTGCGGGGTTCGGTCACCGGTCCATCTTCGCCCATCGCCGCCGCCCGGTCACCGGCGCCGTCACCGGCGCGGGCCGGGCCCGCGGGCCTGACCGTACGGACGGGTTCCGGCCCTTCGGGCGCCGTTTCCGGCCGATCCGCGCCCGCCCGGGGTGTCACTGCGGGCCCGGCGGGCAGGACTCCCCGCGGTCACCGCCGTCGGCAGGAAGAGCCATGCCCACTCGCCAGCTTCGTGACGAGCCGCCCCCGACCCTCCCGTCCCCGGCCACCACCGAGTGCCCGGACCGTGCCGAGCTCCATGAGCCCCCGGGCGTCCCGGCCGCCTCCCGCGAACCGGTCCTGCTCGGCGAGGTCCTCTTCCACACCCTCGCCGAGCTCGCCCGCCGCACCCCGGACCAGGCCCCCGCCCTCCCGGCCCAGCGCACCCGCCCGCACCCGTGACGCCGGGCCTCAGCCCAGCTGGGCGAGGCCCTCGGCGGCGATCTCCTCGAACACGGTGAGGTCGTTCTCGAAGATCGAGTCCGGCACCGGCCAGTGGATCACCAACTCGGTGATGCCCAGCTCCCGGTAGGTGCCGGCCCAGTCCACGAAGGCGTCCACCGACTCCAGCGGCTTCTCCGCCGTCGAGCCCTGGAGCAGCACCTTCTCCAGCGTCGCCACGTCCCGGCCCTTGGCCTCGCAGGCGGCGGTCAGCTTCTCGATCTGCTGGGCGATCACCGCGGGCGCCTGCTCCACCGGCACGTCCGCCGGCCCCTTCGGGTCCCCGTACGTCACCCAGCCCTGCCCGTACTCGGCGGCCAGCTTCAGCCCGCGCGGCCCGGTCGCGGCCACGTAGAACGGCACCCGCGGGTTCTGTACGCAGCCGGGGATGTTCCGCGCCTCGACCGCCGAGTAGTACGTGCCCTCCCGCGTCGTGGCGTCCTCGCGCAGCAGCTCGTCCAGCAGCGGCAGGAACTCCCCGAACCGGTCCGCCCGCTCCTTCGGCGACCACGCCTCCTGCCCCATCGCCGTCGCGTCGAAGCCCGTCCCGCCGGCCCCGATCCCCAGCGTGACCCGCCCGCCGGACACGTCGTCCAGCGTGATCAGCTCCTTCGCCAGGGTCACCGGGTGCCGGAAGTTCGGCGAGGTCACCAGCGTCCCCAGCCGCAGCCGCTCGGTCACCCCGGCCGCCGCCGTCAGCGTCGGGACCGACCCGAACCACGGCTCGTCCCGGAACGACCGCCAGGAGAGGTGGTCATAGGTGTACGCGGCATGGAACCCGAGCTCCTCGGCCCGCCGCCAGATCTTCTGCCCCTCGCTCCACCGGTGGATGGGGAGGATAACGGTACTCAAGCGCATGCCGTGACGATACGCCTGCGGATCGGCGGGACTTCGGACCGCCCGCAAGTCGGCACGAGCAGGTCCGCTAGCGTGGAGCCATGGGCACGTTGAGCAGGCGAGAACTGGCCGCGCTGGTCGAGGAAGCGACGGTCGACACCTACGACGAGCACGAGGAACTGACGGCTCTGTTCACCGCCGTCGAGGAGAACCTGGCGGTGCCGTTCAGCACCTCGGTGCTGGGCGTCGAGGTGACCGTGCGTGGCATCGACCTCTCCCGGGACGGAAGGATCGTCGCCCTGTGTGCCCGCGGTGAGTTCCGGCAGACGATCGGATTGCTGGACCTTCAGCTGCCGGAACCGGCTCCGGACGGCGCGGAGTGGGTTGAGGCGTACCGCTACTACTGGACGCAGTGAGCGCCGGAACTTTCAAGATCGAGAGGGCCTGCATGGCTGCCGTGGTACGGAACGAGGATGAGGCATCGTTGCGAGACCTGATCGAGCGAAGCTCCGAACTGAAGGGTGAACTCGTCGCCTTCGCCCAGAGCGCGCGCTTCGACCGGTGGTTGACGCCCCTCCTCCTGGAGGCCGCCGGGCCCAAGCGGCAGTTGGAGGAAGGCGATGCGATCCGGATCATCGACAACTTCATCCTGCGGTACCGCTTGCCGGACGGTTCGACCGTGGTGGACCGGTTCGTCGCCGGGCGGCGGGGCTTTTGACCGAGGCGGATCGGGAGATGCTTCTCGGCTGGCGTGACCCCGTCGAGGGCATCTTCGAGATCCGGCGCAAGGATGGGGACGCCGTCGTCCTGCTGAACCTGATCGACGACCTGGAGTACCGCACGTACTCGAACGTCGGGCGGGTGGCCTTCCGCGGAGTGTCCAAGGGGGGATTCCTGCACACCTGCCTGGTGCCCGTCCACTCGGTCGACGGGGCGTGGCTGATCTCCGGAATGATGTCGTCCTACCCGAAGTCCAGCGCCACCGAGATCGCCCAGGCGGCGCTCCAACTGGCCGCCGAACACCCCGCATTGGTCTTCCGCAACCCCGAGAAGATCGAGCAGGGATGGCGCTCGATGCGGGAGGACCGAACCGCGTTCATCGAGTTCTGCGGCAGCGACGAACTGGTCCTCCCCCCTGCCGAAACCGAGGAGCGGCTCAACGCCTACTACCGGCACCGGCAGGAAGCCGCCGTCGCCGAGCATCCCGACCGGGCCCGGGGCAGGCGGCTCCCCGGCCTGGCCTTCCCGGCCTTCGAACTGCCGCGAGGACTCGCGGAATCGGAAACGGTCGGTGCCATTTATGACGAAGTCGACGGGCTCAACTTCTACCCGGACTACGGGATGCTGCGGGACCTCTTCGCCGATCCGGCCCTCCCTGGCCGCAGGCAGCACCAGGACCTGCTGCGCGTGTACCTGCGCGAGGAGTCGATTGCACCGCTGCCGCTCCGCCGCCTGGCCGCCGCCCACCCGGAGACCGTCGACGAGGTGTTCCGGAAGCTGCTGCGGAAGCCCGGATTCACCTGGGACGAGCACGGCGAGGAGCTGCTGCGCCGGCGCAAGCCCCGGTACTACGAGCAGGAGCCCCGCCCGGGCGTTTCCGTGATCGGTGAGCGCCTCAGCGAACTCGCTGCCGGCGGCCGTCGGCAGAGGTTCACCAGGACACGGCGTGTGCCGGGTCGACCCTGCCACCCGTGACCGCGCCGGCTTTCGGTGATCATCCCCCCGACCTCCTCGGGGCGACCGACGGAGCTTCGGCCTCTGGTGAGTCCCCGTTCGGGTGAATTCCTGGCGGGCGTGCCGGCTGTAAGAGACCATGAAGTACGGTTCCGTACGCTGCCGTGTGAGCTATGGGAGGTGCCGCCGTGTCTTACGAGCCGAAGCTCGCCGCTGCGCTGTCCGGCGCCACCCTGCGCCAGCTGTCTCACTGGCGCAGGGCCACAGGCCCGCGTGGTGCCGTCCTCGTGCCGGAGATCTCCGGCTCCCGGCCGATCCTCTACTCATTCCGGGATGTCGTCGCGCTTCGCATCTGCGTGAGGCTGCGGGAGGAAGCGTCGCTCCAGAAGATCCGCCGTGCTCTGGGCACCCTGCGCGACGATCTCGACGAACGCGAGCATCTGTCCAGCTATCGGCTCGTGGCTGGCGACGGCACGATCTATCTGGCAGATCCGGACCACGCCGTCGACCTCGTGCGCAAGCGAGGCAACGTGGTCATCCACGAGATGGTCGATGTCCTCCGGCCGTTCTACCGAAACGGCCGACAGATCCCGAACCTGCTGCGTCCCAGGAATCATCTGTCCGTCGATCCCCTGGTCCGGGGGGGTGAGCCGGTGATCGAAGGAACGCGGATCCCCGCTTCGGAGGTCGCAGCTCTTCTGAGGGATGGCGTCCGACCGGAGTCAATCAGGGACTTTTACCCCGGCGTCACCCCCGAAGCAGCTCGTGATGCGGCCGACTTCACCGACTACGTCGACAGTTACTCGGACGAGGGCCCCCGGCAGGCCGCCTCTTGAGGATCCTGCTCGACGAGAATGTCCCCTTGCCGTTGGCTCATATGGCTCGATTGCTACTGAAGCAACACGAGCTTCAGCACGTGGCAGAGATCGTCGGCTGGGCAGGAACCAAGGACATCGACCTCTACACGCGGGCCGCCTCAGCCGGCTTCCAGGTCGTGATCACCAACGACACCAAGCAGATGGCTCGCCCACTGGAGGTCGCGGCTATCGCCGAATCGGGGCTGCACAGGATTGAGTACCGCCACAATCACAAGCACGGTGGCCTCGTGGGTCTGGGCGCGGCTGTCGCCACCGTCTGCGCTGGCCTGCCGCATGCGCTGACCGAACTCGAACGCGCAACGGGCCAACTTCTGATATCCCTCACCTCGATCGACCCGTCACATCAGAGCCGACTGCGGATCGTGGATCCCTCCACGGTTCCTCCGAAACACTGGCCCACATCCGGGAGTGCCTGAGGAGCAGGGCTGCCCCTGGACGAGCTCCTCGTCGAACAGGTGGGAGTGCACTCTTGCGAGGTCAGGCTGCAGTAGGTGAACGAGGCTTGACCGAGGTCACCAGCGTCCCCAGCCGCAGCCGCTCGGTCACCCCGGCCGCCGCCGTCAGCGTCGGGACCGACCCGAACCACGGCTCGTCGCGGAAGGAGCGCCAGCTCAGGTGGTCGTAGGTGTACGCGGCATGGAACCCGAGCTCCTCGGCCCGCCGCCAGATCTTCTGCCCCTCGCTCCACCGGTGGATGGGGAGGATCACCGTACTCAGTCGCATACCGGCGACCTTACGTCCGTCGGGAGGATCGGGTGGAGCCCTGTTTCACAGCCGATCGGGCGATACGGTCACCAGGGTGGTGTGGGGGCGCCACCTTGCCACCGTGGCTCCAGGAACTCCTCGCCGGCGCGGGCGGGCGGGAGTTTCGCCACATCGTCATCCACCTCTGCCCTCAGCCGACCCGTAGCCGCGTCCCGGCCGGGCCCAGTCGACGGAGTCAAGTCCTTCCTACGTGCGCAGGACACTACCGCCGCCCCGCCTAAGTGCTCCTGAGGGCCTGCAGCGGGTCGGTGCGCGCGGCGCGCAGGGCCGGGTAGAGGCCGGCCAGGAGGCCGACGACGGTGCCGATGAGCGGTGCGGGCAGGGTGGTGGCGGGCTGGAGGACGGCGGTCCAGTCGCGGGCGGCGGCGACGGAGACCACGGTGGCCGTGCCGAGGGCGGTGCCGATCAGGCCGCCGAGGGTGCCGAGGGCGGTGGACTCGGTGAGGAACTGGGCGGCGATGTGGCCGGTGCGGGCGCCCAGCGAGCGGCGCAGGCCGATCTCCTGGGTTCGTTCCAGGACGGCGACCAGGGTGGTGTTGGCGATGCCGACGGCGCCGACCAGCAGGCAGATCCCGGCCAGGGCCAGGAACAGTCCGGTGAGGTCGGAGGTGACGGTGTCCTGGAGGCTGTGCGGGTCCGGCGGGGGGACGACGGTGAACGCGTCGGGGGCGTCCGGGCGCAGGGCGAGGGGGAGTTGGGCCGCGACCACGGGTGCCGCGCCGATCCGGGTGGCGACCAGTGCCTGGGCGGCGCGGTCGGGTTGCGGGGCCGGGTTGCCGAAGTGTTCGAGTGCTGTACTGGCGGGGATCAGCAGGCTCAGCAGGGCGCCGGGCTGGCGCTGGACATCGGTGTAGATGCCGATGACGGTGTAGGGGATGCGGTCGATGAAGACGGCGGGCTGGGCGTCCAGCCGGCTCACCCCGAGGCGCTTGGCGGCGGCCTCGCTGAGCAGCACCACCGGCTGCGCGGTCCGCTGGACGAACTCGTCCAGGGTGACCCCGGCGGTCAGGGTCGGTTCCATCGCGGCGACCGCGCCCGGGGTGGCCGCGAGGACGGACAGTCCGGTGCCCTCGTCGGGGCCGTCCGGGCGGCGGGAGAGGGTCGGGGTGGCGGGTACCGGCCACCAGACGCCGCCGGCCCGTACGCCGTCGATCGCGGTGATCCGGTGGTCGACGTCGGCGGGGAAGTCGCTCGGCGGGTTGGCGCCGGGGGCGGTGCCGTCGGTGCGCGGCTGGTCGGTGACGGTGACGGTGGTGGCCTTGGTCAGGCTGAACCGTTCGCCGATCTGGCCGGTGGCGGTCGCGGTGAGGCCGAGGACGGCGACGAAGGCGCCGATGCCGAGCACCGTGCCGAGCATGGTGAGCACCGAGCGGCCCGGGCGCTGGAGGATGCCGGACAGGGCCTCGGAGAGCAGGTCGCGCGCGCTCAGGTGGGAGGGCGACTCGGGGAGCACGGCTGCGCCGCGTCGTCGGATGCGGATCACCGGACGGGTGCTCCCGCCTCGCTGAGCACGCCGTCGTGGATGCTCACCCGGCGTTCGGCGCGGGCGGCCACGGCAGGGTCGTGGGTGATGACGACCAGGGTGTAGCCCTGCTCGTGCAGTGCGTCGAACTGGGCGAGCACTGCCCCGGCGTTGGCCGAGTCCAGGTTGCCGGTCGGCTCGTCGCACAGCAGCAGGCTCGGCCGGTTCACCAGTGCGCGGGCGATCGCCACCCGCTGGCGCTCACCGCCGGACATGGTGGCAGGCAGCGCGTCCGTGCGGTGGCCGAGGCCGACCAGGCGCAGCGCCGCCACGGCGGCGGCCCGGCGGGAGCGGCGCGGGGTGCGGTTGTAGACCTGGGCGAGGGCGACGTTCTCCTCGGCGGTGCGGTGCGGGAGCAGGTGGAAGGACTGGAAGACGAAGCCGATGCGGTGTCCGCGCAGGGTGGAGCGGTCCTTGTCGCGCAGGCTGCCGGTGTCGATGCCGTCCAGTTCGTAGCGGCCGGTGGTGGGGGTGTCGAGCAGGCCGAGCAGGTGCAGCAGGGTGGACTTGCCGGAGCCAGAGGGGCCGGTGACGGCCAGGTACTCGCCGCGGCGGACGGTCAGGTCGGTGGGGTGCAGGGCGGTGACGGGCGGGCGGCCCGGGTGGGTGCGGCCGACGCCGTGCAGGGCGATCACGGGCTTGTCGCCGGCCTCGGTGGCGGGTTCGGTCACTTGCCGACCACCACCTGGTCGCCGGCCTTGAGGTTCGCGCCCTGGACCGGGGTGACGGCCACGAGGCCGTCCGCGGTGACGCCGGTGGTCACCGGGACGGTGGTGCGGTTCCCGGCCGCGTCCACCGTGGTGACGGATGTCCGGCCGGCCGCGTTGGTGGAGACCGCGGCGATCGGCACGGCGGTGACGGGGGCGCCGGCCTTGGCCTTCAGGACGGTGAGCCGGACGTTCTTGCCGTTCATCGCGGGGGGCAGCGGGGTGTTCGGGGTGATCGTCACCGGAACGTAGCTCTGTCCGCCGGGTTGGCCGCCGGGCTGGCCGTTGGGCTGGCCGGGCTGGCCGTTGGGGGCTCCGCCGCCGTCCGGTCCGCCCTTGCCGCCGCCCGCCGCGCCGCCGAGGGTGATGACCCTGCCCGCCGGGGGAGTGCTGGTCGGGGCGCCGACCTCGGCGACGGTACCGGGGACGGTGGTGTTGGTGTCCTCGGCGAGCAGTTCGACGGCCATGCCCGGTTGCACGCCCGCTGCCTGGGCCGGGGTGAGCTGGCCGGTGACGGCCAGGCCGCCACTGGTGAGCGACAGCAGGGTGCCGGAGGCGGGTGAGCCGACCGCGCCGTTGACGGCGGTGACGGTCGCGGGGAGGGTGGGCAGGAACAGTACGTGGGCGGCCGGGACCATCGGGCCGTTGGCGGCCCTGGCCCTGGCAAGGGCGGCCTGGTCGGCGGCCAACTGCTTCTTCGCGTTGGCGAGTTGCTGGTCCAGGTCGCCGGACGGGGGCGGCTGCGGGGTCTGCGGCGGAGTGGTCGCCGTCGGCGGCTGGGCGGAGCCCGCCTTCTTCCTCTCCGCGAGGCCGTCCACCGTCTGCTTGTCCGTGTCCACCGCCTTCTGCGCGGTGTCCACGGCCTGCTGGGTGGTGGCGCCGGTGGTCGGCACCGGGTAGCCGAGCTCGCCGTAGAAGGCCGACACCGCGGCGGCCGTACCCAGCCCGTACGTCCCCCTGTCGTCCCCGTCGATACCGTGTCCCAATCCGGCCAGCGCGGCCTGGAGTTCGGCCACGTCGGGGCCGGTGCTGCCGGGCTTGAGGTCGCGGTACGCGGGCACCGGCCCGGGTAAGGCGAACAGCGGCTGCCCGGACACCTCGGCGAGCAGCCTCCCGGCCGTCACGGCGTCCCCCTGCTTCACGGCCAGCTTGGAGACGAACAGCGCGGTCACCTCGGTGGAGGCGGCGGCCGGGACGACGTTGTACTGGGCGGGCGGGTACACCACGGCGCGGGCGGCTATCGAAGGGGTCAGCACCTGGCTGACCACGGGCGCGGTGAGCAGGCTGTTCGGCGGCGGTGCGGTCTGCGCGGCCCGCTCCGCCGGGGACTTCACCAGCGTCGCCGCCCCCACCCCGCCCACTGCCACCAGTGCGGCGGCGAGCGCCACCCCCAGCAGCACCCGCCTGCGCCGAGCCGCCCGAGAACGGGCGGGCGGGGGCGACGGAAGAGGCTGGGCTATGTCGTCGTCAGCGCTCATCGTCGTCGTGGTCAACGGTGCCTCCTCCTTGATGGCGCCCTGGGAAGAGCATGACCTATCGGATGTCGTTGAGACGTAAGGGGGTTGGTGACGATCGGCCGACAGCGAGCCCGAGTTGGTACCGCAGCATCACGGGAGCCGTCCCTGGTCCACCTTCAGCACTCCGACAGCACCTCGCTCCGTGTCACCAGCCAGCGGCCGTCCCTGGGCGCGAAGGTGTAGCTCGCCAGCTGTTTCGGACGGTCCGTCAATTGGCCGGGCTGAACTCTTCCGCTCCGCGCCTGGTACTGGATCCACTTGCCAACGTCGATGCAGTCCACCAGGGTTGCCAACGTCTCGTCCACCGTGATGCTGCGGATCCGGTGATCGACGGACCCTTTGGCAACGAGCCCGGCGCCGGTCAGGGCGCTCAGGTTCGCACGCAGGATCTCCAGTTGCTCACCCGCCGCGTGGTCGGCCAGTGCCGAGCCGTCACCGGACTCATTGGCCACCAGCATCGCCTTCCAGTAGTCACTGTAGTCCTGCTGGACGTGTAGTCGTTCACCCGTGAATGCCTCACCGCTCTCGGTACCCGAGCGGTTCGCGGCGAGCGTGCCGACGAATCCGGCGACGGCGAGGAGGGCCAGGACGAGCAGCAGGAGCCAACCACGGCGACGGCCGCCTGCCACCACCGTCATGCCTGGCCCAGCAGCTTCTTGGCTGCGGCGATCCGCTGCTGGGAGATTTCCCTGTCTGCTTGGAGGGCCTGCTCGTTCCTGCCGATGTACACCTGCTGGTAGGCGTTCAGCACGGCATTCCAGGTGGCGAGCAGTTTCACCTGCCCTTTGCAGTTCATGTCGGCGGCCGCCGTGTCCCGCTCCTCCTGTGACACCTGCTCCGGCCAGGCCGCCGAACTCGCCTGTACCGGATTCGCGTAGTTGTAGCCCAGCTTGGTCATGCAGCTCTGCCAGTCCGCGAGCGAGGCGCGGACCCGGCTGTCGACGGCGGCGTGGTCGTACGCCTTGGCACGGAGGGTGCCGACCAAGTCCGACGCGGTGTTCTTGACGCCCTCCGCCTGGAGTCGCCGTTCGAACTCTCCCATGCAGCCCCGGTCTGCCTTGGGATCGGCGGCACCGGCCTTCGTCCCGCGATCCCCCATCAGGGCCTTCTGGTATTCGGGGCCCTGCCCAGCCGGATTCCCCGTACCGGAGGTGCCGTTGCCTCCTGGCCTGGGCGGCCGGTGGTACCCGGTCTGCTGCGCAGCGGAGACGGAGAGCAGGCCCAGAAGCGAGGTGTCGATGGGAGTCGGCGGGGGAGGTGTCGACGCCGGCCCGGGGTCGTAGTCGAACCCCTTGGCGGTCATGCAGGTCCGGGTGGCCTGGCCCATGGCCCGGAAGATCAGCGCGGACTCCTCGGCCCCTACCGAGTAGCTGTCCAGCGGATGGGTCACCGGCGAGCCGTCTGCCGGGTCCGCGCTGATCTGCGGGACCACCGGTTCGCCCACGATGTCGGAATCACCGCCCGCCTTCGTGTCTTTGCTGCAGCCTGCGGCGAGCACCGCTAAAGCCACTAAACAGATGGCCACTTGAGCCCTGTTCATCCGCATTCCACACGCCACCTTCATGTCCGACGTCGCCTGACGACGCAAGCCTCGCACCGTCGTGGCCCCGCGGGGCGTCAACCGTCTGGCGGTGGCAGTAGCCCTCCGGCTGCCCACCCCGTCCTTCCAACCAGGCGGGGACGGGCACCGCGTCGCGCACGACCGCCCACTCCGCGGCGCTCATGTCTGACGTGCGACTCGGACGCCCGTACGGCCGGTTGCCGCTGTTCTCAAACCGGTGAGCGATACGGTCGCATGTGCGGGCAGCGGAGTTGGAGCCAGCTGGCGCGAGGGATACAACAGCGACAACAAGGTCTCCTGGCGTGCTCAACGTCTCGACGACCCAGAGCTGCACAAGAGGCCCAGCTCCCTCAGGAAGGTAGAGACGTCACCGTTGTCACGAGTGACACGGACGACTCGCGCAGGCTGTGCGGCCCGCACACACTCGAGCCGGCCTAAGCGCCTGCGTCGATCCCCTTGTCACGTCTTCGCGGGTCAGCACGTGATGGGTGAATGAGGCTTGACCGAGGTCGCCAGCGTCCCCAGCCGCAGCCGCTCGGTCACCCCGGCCGCCGCCGTCAGCGTCGGGACCGACCCGAACCACGGCTCGTCGCGGAAGGAGCGCCAGCTCAGGTGGTCGTAGGGGTACGCAGCGTGGAAGCCCAGCTTCTCGGCCCGCCGCCAGATCTCCTGCCCCTCGCTCCACTGGTGGATGGGGAGGATCACGGCGCTCAGTCGCATGTTCCGACCCCAGCCGCTTCGCCAGGTCCGGTTCGGGATCGCGCCGGGCCTGAGCGGTGGGGAGAGGAGGTGGGTGGGAGGCGCTAATCTGTGCGCCGCGTACCTTTATCTGATCATGCGTTAAACGGGGGTTCTTTCGTCATGTCTGCATCCAGGAGGCTGCTCGCCACCGCTCTGGTCGCCACCGCCGCGTTCGGCCTCGCGGCCTGCGGCCCGGACAACTCGTCGGACCAGGGTGCCGGCGGCACCACGGCCACCGCAGCCCCGGCCGGCGGCGGCGCCGCCTCGCCGACCGCCGCCGCCCCGGCCACCGGCACGGCCAAGCCCGCCGCGAGCGGCAAGCCCACCGATGGCGGTCCGGAGGGGTTCTGCACCAGTGACCCGCTGCCCGCCGGGCAGAAGTGGATCAACGTCGAGAAGGGCACCAGCGCGACGGCCCTGGTCTACAAGGAGACCAAGGACGCCTGCGGCGTCGACGACGTCGCCCACGAGCCGACGGGCGCCGACAAGACCGCGCAGTTCGCCCCCACCGTCAAGGGCCACCTCAAGTCGGTCGTCGCCGCGCCGAAGGACGTCAACGCGGCCGACCTGGCGAAGCACATCAACGAGTGCATCGCCACGCCGGGGAACCAGAAGGGCTTCTACCCCTGTTCGAGCGGTACCTACAAGGCGGCGATCGACGCCTCCGGCAAGGTCGTCGAGATGTGGGAGCGTCCGAGTTCCTGATCCACCGTTGCCGGGCCGCCCCCTAGGGGTGGCCCGGCCCGACGTCATACCGGGGCACTAGAGGACCTCGTCATTCCAGCTCATGGCCCTTGTGGCGCACGCCCGTTACGTTGAGGGCGTGTCCACTGCTGTCATCAAGACCGAGGGCCTCAGCAAGAGGTTTCCCCGGGTCACCGCCCTCGACCAGCTGACCGTCGAGGTGCAGCCCGGGGTCGTCGGGCTGGTCGGGGCCAACGGGGCGGGCAAGTCCACCCTGATCAAGATCCTGCTCGGGCTCGCCCCGGCGACCTCCGGCCGCGGCGAGGTGCTCGGCCTGGACATCGCCACCCAGGGCTCGGAGATCCGCGAGCGGGTCGGCTACATGCCCGAGCACGACTGCCTGCCGCCGGACGTGTCCGCGACCGAGTTCGTGGTGCACATGGCGCGGATGGCGGGGCTGCCCGCCACCGCCGCCCGCGAGCGCACCGCGGACACGCTGCGGCACGTCGGCCTGTACGAGGAGCGGTACCGCCCGATGGGCGGCTACTCGACGGGCATGAAGCAGCGGGTGAAGCTGGCCCAGGCGCTGGTGCACGACCCCAGGCTGGTGCTGCTGGACGAGCCGACCAACGGCCTCGACCCGGCCGGCCGGGACGAGATGCTCGGGCTGATCCGCCGGGTGCACACCGACTTCGGGATCTCGGTGCTGGTCACCACCCACCTGCTCGGCGAGCTGGAGCGGACCTGCGACCACCTGGTGGTCATCGACGGCGGCAAGCTGCTGCGCTCCTCCTCCACCGCCTCCTTCACCGAGGCGACGGCCGTCCTCGCGGTCGAGGTCACCGACTTCCCGCCCGTCGCCCACTCCGCTGCGCACCCCTCGGTGGACGCGAGCGCCGAGCCGGGCGCCGAGGTCCGGGCCCGGCTGGCGGCCTGCGGACTGGAGGTCCAGGCGGAGGGCTCGCACCTGCTGCTGGTCCGGCTGGCCGGCGAGGACACCTATGACACCATCCGCGACACGGTCGCCGAACTCGGCCTCGGCCTGGTCCGGTTGGAGCAGCGCCGGCACCGGGTCGCCGAACTCTTCACCGACGCCACCGCCGGCACCGACGCCACCGCCGGCACCGACGCCACCGCCGGCAACGGCACCAACGCCGGCAACGGCACCAACGGCACCACCGCCACCACCGACGAGGACGACCGGAACGCCAGGGGAGGTAAGGACGATGCCGCAGCCTCCTGACACCAGGCCCGCCGACACCGGTGTCATCCACGACATCGGCTACCGCGGCTACACCGGCCCGCGCCTGGGCCGCGGCTACGCCGCCCGCTCGCTCTTCACCCAGAGCCTGCGCGCCGCCTACGGCCTGGGCCGCTCCGGCAAGTCCAAGGTGCTGCCGATGCTGCTGCTGGGCGTGGTCACCGTCCCGGCGATGATCTTCGTCGCGGCCGCGGTCTTCCTGAAGCGGGACGAGCTGCCGGTCGAGTACGCCGGCTACCTCTCCAGCCTCAGCCTGGTGGTGTCGATCTTCCTGGCCTCCCAGGCGCCGGTGCTGCTCTCCCGGGACCTCAGGCACCACACCGTCCCGCTCTACTTCTCCCGCCCGATCACCCGCGCCGACTACGTCCGGGCCAAGTTCGCCGCCATGGCCTGTGCCCAACTCCTGCTGATGGCAGCGCCGTTGCTGGTGCTGTACGTCGGAGCCCTGCTCGGCGGGATGGACTTCGGACACAACACCGGCCAGTTCCTGTACGGCCTGGCGGCGGCGGTGCTGTACTCCCTGGTGCCGACCTCGGTGGCGCTGGTGATCGCCGCGAGCACCCCGCGCCGGGGCTTCGGGGTGGCCGCCATCATGGGCTACCTGACGGTGAGTTCGGCGGTCGCGGCGGTCGTGGTGGGCATGAGCCGCCCGGGCCCGGGCGGCTCGGACGCGGCCCAGTGGACGGCGCTGATCTCGCCGAACGGCCTGGTGGAGGCGCTGGTCAACGAGGTGTTCGACCTCGGTGCCGGCATCGACCGCCGGCACGCCCCGGGTGCGCTGGGCACGCTGGTGTTCGCCCTGGTCGCGGTGGCGATGGTGGCGGGCTCGTACCGGCTCCTGCTGCGCCGCTACAGCCGCGTCTGATGAACCGCAGTGTCGAGCGAGAGGTCTGAGAGGGCGGCATGGCCACCATCACCATCGACAAGGTCTCCCGCTGGTTCGGGAACGTCGTCGCGGTCAACGACATCACGATGTCGATCGGCCCCGGCATCACCGGCCTGCTGGGGCCCAACGGCGCGGGCAAGTCCACCCTCATCCACATGATGAGCGGCTTCCTCGCCCCGTCCAGCGGCGCGGTCACCCTGGACGGCGCGCCGATCTGGCGCAACCAGCAGGTGTACCGGCAGATCGGCCTGGTCCCCGAGCGGGAGTCGATGTACGACTACCTGACCGGCTGGGAGTTCGTCCTCGCCAACGCCGAACTCCACGGCCTGCCCCAGCCCGGCGCCGCCGCCCGGCGCGCCCTGGACCTGGTCGAGATGGCCTACGCCAAGGACCGCCGCACCGGGACGTACTCCAAGGGCATGAAGCAGCGGGTCAAGATGGCCTCGGCGCTGGTCCACGATCCGGCCGTGCTGCTGCTGGACGAGCCCTTCAACGGCATGGACCCGCGTCAGCGGCTGCAGCTGATGGAGCTGCTGCGCCGCTTCGGCGCGGACGGCCGGACGGTGCTGTTCTCCTCCCACATCCTGGAGGAGGTCGAGCAACTGGCCCGGCACATCGAGGTGGTGGTGGCCGGACGGCACGCCGCCTCGGGCGACTTCCGGCGGATCCGGCGGCTGATGACCGACCGCCCGCACCGCTACCTGGTCCGCTCCAGCGACGACCGCCGGCTCGCCGCCGCGCTGATCGCCGACGGCTCTACCACCGGCATCGAGGTGGACGGGCGGGAGCGGGCGCTGCGGATCGAGGCGGTGAACTTCCAGGGCTTCACCACCCTGCTGCCCAGGGTCGCCCGGGAGGCCGGCATCCGGCTGTACACCGTGTCCCCGGCGGACGAGTCGCTGGAGAGCGTCTTCTCCTACCTGGTGTCCGCATGACCGCTCCTGACGTCCGCATGACCGCCCCTGACGTCCGCATGACCAAGCAGACCTTTGCCCAGGAAGTTGCCCAGGAAGGGGCCGACCGGCCATGAACCCCACCGTCGCCAGGCTGACCCTGCGCGGCCTGCTCGGCCGCCGCCGCGGCGTCCTGCTCCTGGTGGCCCCCGCCCTGCTGCTGGTCGTCTCGGCCATCGCGAGCGGGTCGAGCGGGGACTCGCACAGCCTGACCGTCAAGATCCTCGGTCAGCTGGACCTCGGCACCCTCGTCCCGATCCTCGGCCTGGTGATCGGCACCGGGGTGATCGCCACCGAGATCGACGACGGCTCGATCGTCTACCTGCTCGCCAAGCCGCTGCCGCGCTGGCAGATCATCACCACCAAGCTGACCGTCGCGATCGGCACCACCTGGGTGTTCGCCGCCGTCCCGACGCTGCTCGCCGGGCTGCTGCTGTACGGCACCGAGGACGGTGTGGCGCTCGGCTACACCGTCGCGGTGCTGGTCGCCGGGGCCGCGTACAGCGCGCTGTTCCTGCTGCTCGGCGTGGTCACCCGGCACGCGGTGGTGGCCGGGCTGGCGTACGCGCTGATCTGGGAGTCGCTGATCGGCAACTTCGTCGAGGGCGCCCGGACGCTGAGCATCCAGCAGTGGGGACGGGCGGTCGCCGAGGCGGTGGCCGGGGACACCGCGATCGGCGCCGACGTCTCCTTCGGAGTGGCCGTACCGCTGCTGCTGGTGGTCACCGTGGGGGCGACGGTGCTGGCCTCGGTGAAGCTCGCCGGGCTGACCCTGGCCGCCGAGGAGTAGCCGCCGCGCCCGGGGCCCTGCCCGTGGGACAGGGCCCGGCGGCGTCAGCGGGTCCTACGGCGTCAAAGGGTCCTGTGACGTCAGCTGGTCCTGTGACGTCAGCGGGTCCTGCGACGTCAGAGGGTCCGGCTGCGCCCGGCCCCGAAGCCGGCCGCGCCGACCACCAGCACCAGCACCAGCATCAGCACCAGGGTGGCGTCCCAGCCGCCGGTGAGCTGGTGCAGCGCACCGGCGCCGACCGGGCCGGCCGCCGCGACCAGGTAGCCGATCGCCTGGGACATGCCGCCCAACTGGGCGGCGCCGGCCGCGGTGCCGGTGCGCAGCACGATGAAGGCGAGGCCGAGGCCCAGCGAACCGCCCTGGGCCACGCCGAGGACGGCCGCCGTCGCCCAGGCGCCGGAGACCGGCGCGACCAGCAGCATCGCGATGCCGAGCCCGTTCAGGGCGGCCATGGTGACCGCCAGGGCGCGCTGGCTGGTCATCCGGCCGGCCATCAGCGGCACCAGGAAGGCGCCGGCCACCTGGACCAGGTTGGAGAAGGCGAAGACCAGGCCGGCCTGGCCGCGGTCCATGCCGTGGTCGGCCAGGATGGTCGGCATCCAGGCGACCAGGGTGTAGACGAGCAGCGACGAGATGCCCATGAACAGGCTGATCTGCCAGGCCAGCGGGGACTTCCAGATGCCCTCGATCGGCTTGGCGGGCTGGGTCGCGGTGGCGACCGCCGTCTTCGCCTGCCGGGAGCGCAGCACCTGCGGCAGCCAGGCCACCGCCGCGACCAGCGCGAGCAGCGACCAGGCGCCGAGCGAGGCCCGCCAGCCGCCGCCGAGCGCGTGCTCCAGTGGGACGGAGGTGCCGGCCGCGAGGGTCGCGCCGACCAGCATGGTGGTCGAGTAGACGCCGGTCATGGTGGCCGCGCGGTCCGGGAACTCCCGCTTGACCAGGCCCGGCATCGACACGTTCAGCACCGCGATGGCCACGCCGATCACCACGCAGCCCGCGTACAGCGCGAACACCGAGGGCAGCACCCGCAGCAGCACGCCGGCGCCGAGCACCAGCACCGCGCCCAGCACGACCCGCTCGGCGCCGAACCGGCGGGTCAGCCGGGGGGTGAGCGGGGCGCCGACGCCCTGGAACAGCACCGGGACGGTGGTGATCAGCCCGCTCGCGGTGGCGGACAGCCCGAAGGTCCGCTGGATCTCGGCGACCATCGGGGAGACGGCGGCCAGGCAGGCGCGCATGTTCAGCGCGACCAGCAGGATGCCGGTCAGCAGCGGCGCGGGGTGGGCCAGCCGGGAGCGGACGGGGAGCGGGGCAGGGGTGGTGACAACCGGCTGCTGGGCACGGGTGACGGCCATGGGTGTGCTGTTCTTTCCGTGGTTCAGGGGGTGGCGCGGGCACGGCGGAGGAAGGCCTTCACCGGCCGCGGGGAGGACGGAAGCGGGGAGGAGGGGAGGGGAGCAGGGCGGAGGGAAGCGGGGCTTGCGCCGTCCTACTTCCGGGCCGCGATGGCCGCGAGCAGCTGCTCGACGGCCGCGGTGGGCTCGGCGAGCAGCGCGCGACACGCCGCCTCGGCGCGGTCCGGGTCGCCGCTCTCGATCGCGTCGACCAGCGCCTCGTGGGTGGCCACGACCGCCTCGGGCATCTCGTGGTCGCCGAAGGCGGAGGTCATCGCCTCGTGCACGGAGGCGCCGAAGTAGCGGTACACCTCGGCCAGGGCCGGGTTGTGCGCGGCCTCGACGATGGCGGTGTGGAACTCCAGGTCGTGCTCGACGGTGGCCTCGCGGCCGGCCCGCTCGGGGTGCTTCGCGAAGACCTCGGCCTCCCGGGCCAGCGCGGCCCGCATCCGCCGGATGTCCTCGGGGGTGTGCCGCAGCGCGGCCAGCCGGGCGCCCTCGGTCTCCAGCGCGGCACGGACCTCCAGGACGTCCCGGATGCCCGAGCGCTGGACGCCGCGCAGCACCGCCGCCGGGTCGCTGGTGGACCGTACGAAGGTCCCCTCGCCCTGCCGGGAGACCAGCATTCCGGCGTGCACCAGCACCCGGATCGCCTCCCGCACGGTGTTCCGCCCGACCTGCAGCTGTTCGGCCAGCTCGTGCTCGGTGGGGATCTGCGACCCCACCGGCCAGGCCCCGTCGGCCAGCTGCTCGCGCAGCCGGTCGATCGCGGTGTCCACCAGGGAGCGTCGCCCGGCCGCCTGCAGGCCGTTGCCGTCGCCGCTCATGCCGGGTCTCCCTTCGCACACCACTCATCGATCGTCGGTCATCCTACAACCACTTGCCCGGTCATCCTACAACTGGGGATGAGCCCGCCCTGAACAGCCCGGACCGCCTCGCGCGGCCCGCGACCGGTTCAACCCCGCTCGTCCGGCTCCCGCAGCTCCAGGAGGTCGACCGGCCCCCGCGCGTCCCCCGGGGCCCACCCGGTCAGCTCGGCCATCGCCTCGCCGGGCGTGAGGCCGAGGTCGTGGGCGGTGTGCAGCCGGGCCAGCCACGCGCGGGCCGTCCGGTACCGCTCCGGGTGGTCGAGCACGTCCAGGCCGAGCGGTTCGAAGCTCGCCGCGTGCTCGGCGTCGCAGGCCCACAGGTGCCCGAGCGGCCCTTGCTCGTCGGAGACCGGTACGTAGCGCACGGGGGCCGCCGTGGTGCGCCGGTAGCCGATCCGGCCGAAGCCGGGTGCGTCGATGAACTCCCGGTACCGGCCCGCCAGTTCGAAGCGGGACCAGGTGTCGGACGGGCTGCCGTCCCGCTCCGCGCGGGGGAGCACGCCGGTCCTGGTGGGGGTGGCGAAGGGGGTCGGCTCCGCCGGGTCCGGCTCCCGGCCGAACGCCTCGGTCAGCCCGGCCAGCACGGCCGCCAGCCGGGGCGCGTTCGCCGCGTGCACGGCGGGCTGCGCCCGGCCCCGCAGGTCGAAGGGCAGCCAGGCGTCGGAGTACGTCACCAGCTCCACTCCGGTGAACCGGGTGTGCGCGCCGGCGGACAGCAGGAACAGCCCCTCGGTGGGCGCGGCCACTCCAGCCGGGAGATCGCCGACCGGGAGATGGCCGAGCGGGAGATCGCCGAGCGGGAGATGGCCGAGTGGGCCGGGCCCGCCGTCGAGCAGCCCCGGCACGGTGCACCAGGCCTCCGCCGAGCCGTACGGGCCGGGCGGCAGGTTCCTGGTGAGGGCGCCCCGGTACAGCTGGGCGCTCGGCCGGCCGGTGTCGTGGAGGGTGAGCCGGACGTCGGGCTCACCGGCCGCGAGCCGCTGCTCGGCCAGCACCGTCCAGCCGGTGCGCAGGTCCCGCAGGCAGCGGGCGAGCGGGTCGGGTGCCGCGACGGCCTCGCCCCAGGTCCACCGGGCCACCGGCGTGCTGGCGATCACCGCGGGCCCCCGATGCTCAGCGTGCCGGGTAGAGGCGTTCCAGGACGACGGCGACGCCGTCCTCGTCATTGCCCGCGGTGACCTCGTCGGCGACGGCGAGCAACTCCTCGTGGGCGTTGGCCATGGCCACGCCGTGCGCTGCCCAGCCGAACATCGGCACGTCGTTGGGCATGTCGCCGAAGGCGATGGTGTCGGCGGCGCGCACCCCCAGGCGGCGGGCGGCAATGGCCAGGCCGGTTGCCTTGGACAGGCCCAGCGGCAGCAGCTCGACCACGCCGGCGCCGGCCATCACCACGCCGACCAGGTCGCCGGCGGCGCGCCGGGCGGCCTCGGCGAGGGCGTCGTCGGTCAGGCCGGGGTGCTGGATGTAGAGCTTGCTGACCGGGGAGGCGAGCAGTTCGCCGCGCTCGACCCGGACGACCGGGAGGTCGGAGCCGATCAGCAGCTCGTAGCCGGGGCCGGCCAGCACCTGGCCGTCCAGGCCGTCCTGGTTGGCGGCGACGGCCAGCGGGCCGGTCTCGGCCTCGATCTTCTCCAGGGCGACGGCGGCGAGCCGGCGGTCCAGGGTGAGCGAGGTGAGCAGCTTGTGCGCGCCGGCGTCGTAGACCTGGGCGCCCTGGCCGCAGACCGCTATCCCGGTGTAGCCGATCTCGTCGAAGACCGGGCGGGCCCAGACGGCCGAGCGGCCGGTCACGACGATGTGCAGCGCGCCCGCGCCGGTGGCCGTGGCCAGGGCGGCGCGGGTGCGCTCCGAGACGGTCTCCGCGCTGGTCAGCAGCGTGCCGTCGAGGTCGGTGGCGACCAGCCGGTAGGGCAGCTCGCCACTGATCGGGTGTGCGGTCGAGGTCACTTGACCGGCTCGAGGACGGTCCGCCCGCCGAGGTACGGACGCAGCGCCTCGGGCACGACGACCGAGCCGTCGGCCTGCTGGTGGTTCTCCAGGATCGCCACGATGGTGCGCGGGACGGCGACCAGGGTGCCGTTCAGGGTGGCGAGCGGGCGGGTCTTGCCGTCCTCGCGCATCCGGATCGACAGCCGGCGGGCCTGGTACTCGGTGGTGTTGGAGGTCGAGGTGACCTCGCGGTACTTGCCCTGGGTCGGGATCCAGGCCTCGATGTCGAACTTGCGCACGGCCGAGGAGCCGAGGTCGCCGGAGGCGACGTCGATCACCCGGTACGGCAGCTCCAGCGCGTTGAGGAAGTCCTTCTCCCACTGGAGCAGCCGGCGGTGCTCGTTCTCCGCGTCCTCGGGCGTGGTGAAGACGAACATCTCCACCTTCTCGAACTGGTGGACGCGGATGATGCCGCGGGTGTCCTTGCCGTAGGTACCGGCCTCGCGGCGGAAGCAGGACGAGTAACCGGCGTAGCGCAGCGGCAGCTTGTCGGCCTCGATGATCTCGTCCATGTGGTACGCCGCCAGCGGGACCTCGCTGGTGCCGACCAGGTACTTGTCCTCCTCGGGGAGGTGGTACACGTTCTCGGCGGCCTGGCCGAGGAAGCCGGTGCCGTCCATGGCGGCCGGGCGGACCAGGGCCGGGGTGATCATCGGGATGAAGCCGGCCGCGGTGGCCTGGGCGATCGCCATGTTGACCAGGGCGAACTCCAGCAGCGCGCCGGGACCGGTCAGGTAGTAGGAGCGGGCACCGGCGACCTTGGCGCCGCGCTCGGTGTCGATCGCGCCCAGCAGCTGGCCGAGTTCGACGTGGTCGCGGGGCTCGAAGCCCTCGGCGGCGAAGTCGCGCGGGGTGCCGATCTCCTCCAGGGTGACGAAGTCCTCCTCGCCGCCGACCGGGGCGGCCGGGTCGATGAGGTTCGACAGGGAGCGGAGCAGGCGGTCCGCCTCCTCCTTGGCCGCGCTCTGTTCGGCGTCCGCGGCCTTGACCTCGGCGGCCAGTTCCTTGGTGCGCTGCAGCAGGGCGGTCTTCTCCTCGCCCTTGGCCTGGGCGACCTGCTTGCCGAGCACCCGCTGCTCGTTGCGCAGTTCGTCGAAGCGGCTGCCCGAGGACCGGCGTCGCTCGTCGGCGGAGAGGAGGGCGTCGACCACGTCGACGTCCTCGCCACGGACGCGCTGCGAGGCGCGCACTCGGTCAGGGTCCTCACGGAGCAGGCGAAGGTCAATCACAGGCCCAAGCGTACCGGGCGGGCGTTCCTCCACCGGTACCGGTTTTTCCCTGGGGATAACTCACCGGTTCCTGTGGATAACTTCTGTGGGGAACAGGCGGGGTCCGGATCGGGGGTGGGTTATCCACAGGCCTGGGCCTGGGCCTGTGGATGAGAGGGGATGATCGGCATCCGCTGATCGAAACCGAGGAATTGAGGTTTCAAACCTCAATGAACCTTCTCGGGTGAGGGAATTGAAGCACTCGCACGGGTGATTTGCAGGCAAGCGGGTGACTCTGGTCGGATTAGTCATCTCTGCGACGCAAACCGATGGTCCGACCGGTTCTGGGCAATGGCTATACCGTTTTGTCGACTCATCCCCAGGCCTGTGGATAACTCGCGGCTGTGGACAGCGGGGAGGCCTGTGGACAGCGGCCCCCGGAGCCGGACGTTCCTGTGGATGACGGCACGGTCACCCGCCGCACTTGATCAGTCCGGTCGATAACGGTCGGAAAAGGTCAGAAAGACACCAGATGGCGTTCAGGCGTCCTGGATCACGCCCGGACCGCCGGATGTCCCTGCGCGGATGTGCCCGCTCTCAGATGTCCCCGCTCGGATGTGCCCGCTCAGATGTCCCCGCGCCCGTCGAGCGCCCGGGAGAGCCAGTCCGCCGCCGCGGTGAAATCCTCGTCCGAGGTCCCCGGCCGCCGGTGCCTGGACGCCTGCCGGTCCGCGCGCGGATAGGAACCGAGGAACCGCACCTGCGGACTGATCCGCTTGAGCCCCATCATCGCCTCGGCCACCCGCCGCTCGGACAGGTGCCCCTCGCAGTCGATCAGGAAGCAGTAGTTGCCCAGCCCCTCACCGGTCGGCCGGGACTCGATCCGCATCAGGTTCACCCCGCGCACCGCGAACTCCTGCAGCAGCTCCAGCAGCGCACCCGGGTGGTCGTCCGGCAGCCAGACCACCATCGAGGTCTTGTCCGCCCCGGTCGGCGAGGAGACCCGCCCCGGGCGGCCGACCAGCACGAACCGGGTGGTCGCGCTCTGCGCGTCCGCGATCTCCTTGACCAGCGGGTCCAGCCCGTAGATCGGCGCCGCGAACTCGCCCGCGAACGCCCCGTCGTACCGGCCCTCGGCGACCAGCCGGGCACCGTCCGCGTTGGAGGCGGCCGACTCCCAGACGGCGTCCGGCAGGTTGGCCGCCAGCCACTTGCGCACCTGCGGCTGGGCCACCGGGTGGCTGGTCACCGTCTTGACCCCGGTCAGTTCGGTGCCCGGCCGCACCAGCAGCGCGAAGCTGATCGGCAGCAGCACCTCACGGTAGATCATCAGCGGTGCGCCGGCGGCGAGTTCGTCGTTGGTCGCGGTGACCGCGCCCTCCACCGAGTTCTCGATCGGCACGAACGCCCCGGCGGCCTCCCCGCCGCGCACCGCCTCCAGCGCCAGCGCCACCGAGGACAGCGGCACCAGCTCCCGGGTCGCCGCCTCGGGCAGGGTGTGCAGCGCCGCCTCGGTGAAGGTGCCGGCCGGGCCGAGGTAGGTGTAGCGGGTGGCCGACATGACGCCTCCGTGGAGAGAACGGGAGTGGTACCGGGGCAGGGTGTGCCGAAGCAGTCACCATAACGACTCCGCGGCCCCGGCAGGACGGCGTTCCACCGGCCGGGACCGCTCCACCGCGGTGGGGGCCGGAACTACCCCTCCAGCAGCTGCTGCCCGAGGTACCCTCCGGCCGGCACCCCCGGCGGGACGGCGTACAGCCCGCTCGCCTCGTGCCGCAGGAAGCGGGACAGCCCGTCGCCCCGGGAGAGCTTGCGCTGCACCGGGGTGAAGCCCCTGCGGGGGTCGGCCTGGAAGGCGAGGAAGAGCAGTCCGGCGTCCGGTGAGCCGTCCGGCAGCGCCCCGTCGTGGTACGAGAAGCCGCGCCGCAGCATCGCTGCCCCGCCGTTGCCCGCCGGGGCGGCGACCCGTACGTGGGCGTCGGAGGGGATCGCGAGCCCGCCGTCCGGGCCCTGGGCGCCGAGGTCCACCGGGGTGCCCTCGCCCGATCCGGCCGGCGCGTTCAGCGGCGAACCGTCCGCCTTGCGCCGTCCGATCACCCGCTCCTGACGCTCCACCGGCAGCTCCTCCCAGTGGTCCAGCAGCATCCGGATCCGCCGGAACACCAGGTACGAGCCTCCGGCCAGCCAGGCCGGCTGGTCCCCGCCGGCGGTGCAGAACACCTTGGCGGCGAAGCCGTCCTCGCCCGGCTTGGGGTTGTTGGTGCCGTCGATCTGGCCCATCAGGTTGCGCCCGGTCATCGGGCGGGCGGTGGCGCCGGGGGTCCGGGCGAAGCCGGCCGACTGCCAGCGCAGCGTCGCCGTGCCGGCCGCCAGCTTCTGCAGGGTCCGCAGGGCGTGCACCGTCACCAGCGCGTCGTCGGCGCCGAGCTGGACGAACAGGTCGCCCTCGCCGCGCGCCGGGTCCAGCGCCTCGCCGGGGAAGGCGGGCAGCGGTTCGAGGGCCGCCGGGCGGCGGTCGGCCAGCCCGGCCTTGTCGAACAGCGCGGCGCCGAGGCCGAGCGTGAGGGTGAGCGAGCAGGGCCCGGCGTCCAGCGCGACCTGGTTGTCGAACTCCTCGGCCGGCTCCCCGGCGGTCAGCCGGTCGACGGCCTTGGTCCAGCGCTGCAGCAGGGCGCGCAGCCCGTCCCGGCCGGCCCCGTCGACCAGGTCGAAGGCGGCCAGCTGGACCCGGGCCTGCTGGGGTTCGAGGATGCCGGCCTGGTGCTCGCCGCGGAACGGCACCCGGCCCGCGCCGAGCGCGCCGCCCGTCGGGTGCGCGTCGGTGCCCGGCCGGCCGTAGGCGACCGCCCCGGCCACGCCGGCCCCGGCGCCGACCAGCAGTCCGGCACCGGCCGTGCCGAGCAGTGCCCGCCGGGTGAAGCCCGCCGGGGTCGCCCCCTGCCGTCCCCCCGCGTCCAGTCCCACCGCGTCCTGTTCCACCGCGTCCTGTTCCGCCGCACCCTGTTCCACCGCGTCCTGCTCCGCCGTGTCGGGTGCCGCCGTGTCCGGATCCACCGCGCTCACCCGACCTTGAACGACTGGGTCGGGGTGGTCTGGTCGATGTCGGAGGAACGGATCTGCACCGAGACCACCCAGGTGCCGCCCAGCGGCAGCTGCGCGGTGCCGCTCCAGCGGCCGGTGCCCTCCGGGGTGAGCGCGACGGGCAGCGGGCCGAGGTCGCGGTCCGGCAGGGTGAAGGCGAGCTGCACCTCGGGGACGTCCACCGGCTTGCCGTCCGCGCCGTCCAGCGCGAGCTTGACCTCATTCGGGCCGGTCCGGGCCGGGTTGAGGGTGACGGTCGCGATGCCCTTGGCGTTCGGGGTCCGGCCCTTGGTGTCGTACGGCAGCTTGAGCTCCACCGTGCGGCCCGGCTCGGTCTGCGGGGCGGCCGCGGAGCCACCCGCCACCGGGGCGGCGGTCCCGGCCGCCTTGACCTCGCCCGCCACCCGCCCGGGCGGGGAGTTGGTGAGCATCGTGGTGACCACCAGCACCGCCACCGCGACCAGCGCCTCGACCAGCACCGAGCGGCGCAGCCCGGCGCGGGTCGGGGTCAGTCCGCGCTCGCGCCCGGCGCTCGCCGCGGCGGCCCGCTGGCGCTCCAGCTGGGCCCGTCGGACCGGGTCCTCGCCGTGCGCCGCGGCGCCGACCGGCTCGGGCACCTCGGCCCGTTCGACCTCCGCCGCCTCGGCCGGGGCCGAGCGCAGCCGGGCCAGCCAGCCGCGGGAGATCCAGGCGACGCCCAGCATCACGACCACGCAGCCGGACTTCACCAGCAGCAGCTTCCCATACTCGGTGCCGGTCAGCGCGCCCCAGCTGCCCAGGCCCCGCCAGGACTGGTAGATGCCGGTGCCGGCCAGCACGGCCACCGAACCGAAGGCGATCTTCGAGAAGCGGTCCACCACCTCGGCGCCGACGCCCTCGCGCAGCGCGACCAGCAGCGAGGCCAGGCCGCCCAGCCAGAGCGCCATCGCGATCAGGTGCAGGATGCCGAACGGCAGCGCCAGCCAGACCTGGATGCCCACCGAGGCGTGGTCGGCGCCGACCCAGGTCGCCGAGAGCGCCACGGCCAGCACCAGTCCGGCCACGCCCAGGCCGAGCCGGGCCTCGCGCTGCGGCCGCTCGGCGGCCCGCTGCTCCAGCGCGCGCAGTTCGGCGGCCTCGGCGTCCTCGCCCCGGTCCTCCTGCTCGCCCGCCGCTGCGGCCACCGGCCTCGGCGGCTGCCCCAGCTGCCCGACCAGCAGCGACAGGAAGATCCCGGCCGCCGCGAGCAGCAGCAGCCGGGCGGCCAGCGCGGTGCCGATCCGCTCGTCCAGGGTGGCGCGCACCAGCGACAGGTCGAGGGCCTGCCCGATGCCCGAGCCGCGCTCGTACGGGCCGCGCAGCATCAGCACCGCGACGGTCGAGGCCAGCAGCGCCGTCCAGCCGGTCATCAGCAGCCGCTGCACCGGACGCCGGGCGGCGCCGGCCGGCCAGCAGACCAGCACGAAGGCGGCGACCCCGGCGAGCAGCGCGAACGCCGCGTAGGCGACGGTGCGCCCGGTCCCGTACAGGGCGGCGACCAGGGTGTCGGCCTTGGCGCCCTGGAGCGCGGTGGTGGACACCGAGGTGTCCGAGGGCGCGCCGATGGAGAAGGTGAACGCCCCGCCGACCGGGTGCGAGTCCTCCGAGACGGCCCGCCACGCGACGGTGTACGTGCCGTTGGCGAGCCCGCTGTTCAGGCCGACCCGGGCGGTGTTGCCCTTGCCGTCGGCGTGCGCCGGGTTGCCGGTGTCCACGGCCTTGCCGGCCGGGTCGAGCACCCGGACCGAGTCCCCGGACAGCGAGACGCTCTCGCTGAAGGTCAGCGTCACCGCCGGCGGGGCGGTGGCGACCACCGAGTTCTGCGCCGGGTCGGTGGCGTCCAGGGTGGCGTGCGCGGAGGCCGGCGCGGCGCCGGCGAGCATCAGCGCGAGCAGCGCGCCGAGTGTCCCCAGCGCGGCGGCGACGCGCCGGGGGACGCTCCGGTGGCGAGCGGTCGGGGGCTGGGCGGTCGGGGGCTGAACGGTCCGGGGGCGGGCGGTTCGGCGGTGGGCGGCCTTCTCCATGCTGGCGGGTCCCCTAACTCTGGCCTGGGCGGTAGGTGAGCTCCTTGACCGGCACCTTGACGGAGATGGTGCCGGACTTGGCGAAGGTCAGGTCGAGCTCCAGCTCGTCGCCCAGGGCGGGGGCCTTCTGCCAGTCCATGATCATCAGATGGGTGCCGCCGCGGGTGAGCTGGAGCGCGCCGTGCGCGGGCACGTCCAGACTGTTCACCTGCTCCATGGTCGAGGCGGTCGAGCGGTGCATGGTGACCGACCCGGCGGCCGGGCTGGTCACCTTGAGCAGCTGGTCCGGCCCGCCGTCGTTGCGCACGGTCAGGTAGCCGGCGCCCATCCCGCCGGCCGGGGGCAGCGGGATGTAGGAGTCGGCCACGCTCAGCTTCGCCGGACCGGCGTCCGCCGACGTGCCGCCCTGGCCGCCCGTCCCGCAGGCCGCGAGTATCGCCCCGCCGCCGAGGACCGTCGCCAGCACCGCGCCGGCCAGCGCCGAGCGGCGGAACCGCCGGTTCCCCGGACTCCTCCCGTCGGTGGGCTCGCTTCGCTCGCTCACGCCGCGACCCCCTTGGCGAGCAGCGGCAGGTCGTGCTCGTAGGTCTTCTCCTCGGTGCCGCTCATGTAGAGGACGTGCGCCTTGTCGTCCGAGGGGAGGAAGGCCAGCACCTGGGCGCCGTGGGTGGAGGTGACGGTGCCGTCCGCGTTGACCACCGGGTCCTCGATCATGATTCCGAGCGACCTGGCGGCGGTCTTCACCTTCGCCAGGTCCCCGGTGAGGCCTATGAAGTCGGTGCCCATCGAGTCCAGCCAGGTGCGCAGCACCTTGGGGGTGTCGCGCTGGGGGTCGGTGGAGACGAAGACGACGTTGACCTTCTTCCGGTCCTCCGCGGAGAGCGCCTTCATCGCCACGCCGATGTCGCCCATGGTGGTCGGGCAGACGTCCGGGCAGCTGGTGTAGCCGAAGAACAGCAGGGTGGCCTTGCCGTTGGTCTGCTGCCGCAGGTCGTACGGCTGGCCGGAGGTGTCGGTCAGCTGGAGGTCCGGCTTCTCGAAGTTCTTCGCCAGCTTGGTGCCCTGGTACGGGGTGTCCTCCTTCTGCTGGACGACCTTGGCGGCGGAGGAGTCGCCGCCGGAGGAGCCGCAGGCGGACAGGGTCAGCGCGGCGGCCAGGGCGAGCGCGGCGGCGCCGGCCAGCCGGGCGGTGCGGGACGGGCGGGTGGTTCGGGGCATGGTGGATCCGATCAGGCGCGATGGACCGCCGGCGGGGCCGTACCCGGTACGGGTGCGGGGTACGGCCCCGCCGGCGCGGGGGTCAGGAGGCGGAGCCGCTGTTCTTCCGGCGCAGGCCGAGCACGCCGACGGCGGTGCCGATCACGCCGACCACGATGCCGACCACGCCCAGGGTGCGGGCGGTGCTGTCGCTGGACTTGCCGTCGTCGGCGGCGGAGGCGGCGTGGTCGGAGCTGTCCCCGTGGGCGCCGCCGGCCGGGGAGGCGGAGGCGGTGACGCCGTGGCCGTCACCGGCGGCGGCCTTGGTGAGCTTCAGGGTCGGGGCCGGGTGGGCCGGCTCGGGCTGGCCGGCCTGGGCCTCGTCGATCCAGCGGACGACGTCGCCGTTGTCGTAGGTCTGCAGCGCCTTGAACGCCATGCTGTCGGCGTCGGTCGGCAGCGGGCCGAGCGAGACCCGGAACTCCTGGAACTGGCCGGGGGCGATCTTGGTGCCCGGGTCGGCGGTCCAGGTGATCTTGGAGGCGGCCTCGTTGACGTCGCTGCCGTGCACCTTGATCGGCTTGTCGAGCTTGGCCTTCTCGACGGTCGCCGTCCAGCCCGTCATCGGCAGGGTCCGGACGGACGCCAGCGGGTGGTCCAGCGGCAGGTTGACCTCCAGCTTCACCGTGCTCGCCGTGTCGCTCTCGTTCGGCACCTGGAAGTTCACGGCCGTGTAGCCGCCCTGGGCGGCCGTACCCGGGTTCACGGTGACGTGCGCGAAGGCCGGGCCGGCCAGCGCCACCACGGAGGCGGCGGCGGTCATGGCGACAGCGGCGATACGACGGGTGGGAAGGGAACGCATGATGGGGGTCTCCGATCGGAGCTGGGCGGCCGGCCGCACCGGGCAACGGGGGAACCGTGCCTCGGCGGCGCCGCACGCGCGGACGTGAGTGGGGGCAGAGCCAGGGGCCGCCGTCGCCGTGGGCGGACGGGAACGACCCGGACACCGCGCACCTCACCGGCACGCCACCGGCACCCCACCTCGGGGCGCGCGGAAACACCGGATCAGTACGCGAAGGCCCCGCACGGCGGACCGCGCCGCACCACGCTGTGCCGCAGCACCGCACCCGCGGAGAGCCGGCTCCCGCCGCCCCCCGCACCGAACCGGCGGACCGGACCGGCCGCACCGGACAGACCGCGCAGCAACACGGCCACCAGCACCAGCGCCCACCGCAGCGGCGTCGCCCAGTGCTCCCGGGCCGCCGACGCGGCCACCCGCACCAGCCGCCACAGCGCCGCCTCGCCGCGCCGCAGCCACCAGCCCGCCACCAGCGCGGCGGCCAGGTGCCCGGCCAGCATCGACGGCGTCATCCCCAGCACGCCGCCCTGCCACCACGGCGCGGCGGCGTACGCGTGCGGATCCAGACCCGCCGAGGACACCAGCTGCTCCGGCGAGGCGCCGCCCGGCAGACCGACCAGCGTGCCCGGACGCGCCTCGTTGCAGATCAGCCGGCCGGCCGCCTGCGGCATCGTCATCGCACCGTGGTCCATGCCCGCGAAGCCGTGGCCGCCGAGACCGTGGAACAGGCAGTGCAGCCCCAGCTGCCCGGCGCCCAGCGCCCCGGCGATGGCCGCCAGCGAACGCTCCCGTCCACCGCACGCCACCGCGAGCACCAGCACCGCGGCGAAACCCGTCGCCAACGCGGCCGGCGGCACGTTCCCGCCACCCGCCAGCGCGTGCCCGGCGGCCGCTATCAGCGTGCACACCACCGCGAACGGGACCGCCCGGGCAAGCCGCAGGTCCCAGGCGGCGGCCCCCACCGGCCGAGCCGGTACAGGGGTGCCCTGGAACGGGGTGGCGGGGAGGGCAGTCATGGCCGGGACATCATCTCATCGCGTACACCGCCGACACGGGCAGGGTGGGAAATCCCTACGAATGCCCCGTTCGGCCGCGGCGCGCACCCCGCGGCATGCGCCCTTCGGCACAGACCCCGTCCCCAGTCCATCCGCCGAACGGGCGGTAGCCGCCCCTGGGCACGGTTCACCGCCGAATCGCCCGGAGATACCTAGTTGTATGTGGAGCCGCAGCCAGGAGGGACCTCCCGTGGACATCTGGTGGACTCTGCACCTCAAGCGCGACCCGGCCAGCGTCCCGCTGGCCCGTCGCATCCTGCTCGGTGCGATGGCGACCGCGGGCGTCGACCCGCAGATCGCCGACGACCTCGGCGTCGCCATCACCGAGGCCTGCGCCAACGCCGTCGAACACGGCGCCACCGGCCGACCCGACGACGGCTTCCAGGTCACCGCCTCCATCAACGGCGACCGCCTGCGGATCGAGGTCACCGACTCCGGCCCCGGCCTGCCCGCCCCCAGCGCCCCGCCCGCCCGCCGCCCGGTCACCCACCCCGCCGCCGCCGGCCGCGGGCCCCGCCGCTCCCGCCGCGCCCGCGCCACTGTCCCGGCCCGCGTCCTCACCGCCCACCGCCCCCGCCGCGACGGCCACCCGTACGACACCCACGTCCTCCCCCACCGCGCCCCGGCCCCCAGCCTCCGCCCGGTCGACCTGGACACCCTCCCCGACCTCACCGCCGAATCCGGCCGCGGCCTCTTCCTCATCCACGCCCTCACCGACCACGTCCAGCTCCGCAACCACCCGCTCCGCGGGGCCATCGTGAGCTTCGACAAGATCCTCAAGTGGCAGGACGACGCGCTGCTCCGCGTGGCCTCGTAGCCGGTGCCCGCCGCGCCGGGGCTGTCGTGGGGTGATCGGTGGCGGCGGCTCGGTCGTGCGGGGCCGCATCTGTGGCGCCCCGGGCTGGTGGCCGGGGTGGTCAGTCGGTGGTGGGGCGGCGGCGGGTGAGGAGGAGGAGGGTGGCGCCGAGGAGGAGGGTGGTGGTGCCGGCGATGGCGAGGGGGCGGGTGGCGGCGCCGGCGCCGGTGTCGGCGAGGTGGTTGGGGGCCGGGGTGTGGTCGTTGGGGGTGAGGGGGCCCGTGTAGGTGGCGGTGAGCTGGGGGCAGGTGTACTTCTTCGCCGGGGCGGAGCCGCTCGGGAGGACCTCGGACTTGGCGGTGAAGGTGAGGCGGTGGTCGCCGTGCGGGGCTCCGGCGGCGAGCCGCACCTGGAGGGTGAGCTTCTGGCCCTGGGGGAGCTGGTAGCCGCCGGTGTTGACCGGGGTGCCGGTGACGGTGAGGGGCTTCCAGGCGCCGGCTCCCGCGCGGAGTTCGAGGGGGAGGCTGCCGCCGCCGGCGTCGGCGAGGGCGACGGTGGTGGCGAGCTGCTTGACCGTCGCGGTGCTGGTGTTGGTGAAGGTGACGGAGAGTTCGCCCGGGGCGTCGCTGGTGCCGGTGGCCGGGATCGGGTCGGCGGTGGTGCCTTCCGGGCAGTCGCCGGAGGCGGTGGACGGCGCGGCCGAGGGGGTGTCGGCGGCGTGGGCGGGGGCCGTGGCGAGCGCGACCGGACCGGCGGTGAGCACGAGCAGGGTGCAGGCGGCGGGAAGGCGGGCGGGACGCATCGGCGGGCTCCAGCGGTGGGGTCGGGGTTCGCTCTCCGGGGGAAGACCACCGAGGGGCCCGAACGGTTGTCCGCGGCCCCTCGGTTCATTTGGCGGAGGATCAGCTGTGCGCGCCGGCCTTGCGGCGGCGCAGGACGAACAGGGTACCGGCGCCGGCCGCCAGCACCGCGGCGCCGCCGAGGGCGATCGGCAGCGTGGTGGAGTCGGCACCGGTGTGGGCCAGTTCCGGACCGGCCGAGGCCGAGGCGGTGGCGGTGGCCGTGGTGGCGCCGGGCGCGGGGGCGGCGGCCGTGGCCGGGGCGGAGGGCGTACCGGTGGTGGCCGGAGCCGGGGTGCCGTCGACAACCTTGAAGGGCGTGGCGACGCGGTAGGTGCCGGTGAAACCGGTGCAGCTGCCTTCCGGACCCTGGCGCACACCGGGGACGTCCTTGCTGAGGAAGGACTCGGAGGCGCCGTCGAGCTGGGCGAAGTAGTCGGCGCTCAGCGCCTTGCCGGTGGCGGCGAGGCGCACCTGGAGGGTGAGCTTCTCGCCCTTGGCGAGCTTGAACGTGCCGAGGTCGGCGCGGAGGTAGGTCATGTTGTTCTCGATGGCGTCCTGGCCGATGGGCTTCCAGTCGCCACCGGGGAGCTTCAGCTGGACGGTGAAGGCGTCCTTGCCCCAGGTGGGCTGGTTGGGCGCGCCCTCCTCGCCGATGTCGGTGACGAAGAAGTGGGTGCTGAGCTTCTTCAGGTCGACGGGGGTGTCGTTCTCGAAGGTCACGGTCGCCTCCTGCGCGCTGCCGCCCTTGGTCAGGGTGACGCCGGCCAGGCCGCTGCCGGTGACCTTGAGGTTCTCCACGTGGTACCCGCCCGGGCAGGGGCCGCTGGGCGAGGGCATCGGCGCGATCGGCAGGTGGGGCGGCAGGGTGGTGGGGCCGCCGGTGGGGGCGGTGGGGGCGCTCGGGGCCGCGGTGGTGGAGGGGGTCACGGGGATCCCGACGGCGCCGGCGGTGGCGGCGCCGACCGTGGCACCGAGGGTGAGGGCGACCAGGGCCGCGGAGGCCAGGAGACGGGAAGAGCGCACGATCGGTGCTCCAGCTGTGGAGTGGGGGAAGGCCGTGGTGGGCGACGCGGGCCCGGGCGCGGGGCGCCGGTCCGGGTCGCGATCGCGCACACTATCGAGCCACGGTGGCCGGATCCGGACGGGGGTGGCGCGGTTCGAACGAGGCCCGGCGGGCCTTGTGTCGTTGGTGTACGGGGGAGGTCCGAACCGGCGAGGCGGCCCCGGTTGCCGGGGGCGGGGGGCGGTCGGACGATGGGGGCATGATGCACCAGATGCGAGCCGAGTACGGTCCCCAGGGGGAGGCCGCCGGGGTGCGGCTGTGGCACATGGTCCGGGGCGGGCAGAGCGTGGCGATGTGCGGCCGGGAGCTCGATTCCGGGGCGCCGGTGCGGGAGGCGGTGGACTGGGGGCGGACCCCGGAGCTGTGCTGCCACACCTGCGGGGCGTACTTCCTGCGCGAGGCGCCGTACCTGTCGGCCGAGCACCAGTGAGCGACCGGCCGCTACCGTGCTCGGCATGGAGGAGTCCCTGGTCCGGCCCCGGTCGCTGACCGTCGAGGCCACCGCGCTGCGTTCCGGTGCGTCCGCCCTGCCCGAGTACGTCGACCGGTTCTGCGCGCTGGTCGAGCGGGTGGACCCGCTGCTCCGCGCCTTCGTGGCGGAGTCCGGGCGGCATGCCCGACTGCGGGAGCGGGCGCGGGAGTTGGCCGCGCGGTACCCCGTTCCGGCGGGGCGGCCGCCGCTGTACGGGGTGGCGGTGGGGGTCAAGGACATCGTGCACGTGGACGGGCTGCCGACCCACGGCGGGTCGGCCCTGCCGCCGGGGGTGCTGGCGGGGCCGCAGGCCGTGGTGGTGGACCGGTTGCTGGCGGCGGGGGCGCTGGTCGCGGGCAAGACGGTGACCGCCGAGTTCGCGGCGAGCGCCCCGGGGCCGACCCGCAATCCGCACCGTCCGGGGCACACCCCGGGTGGTTCCAGCAGTGGTTCGGCGGCGGCGGTCGCGGCCGGGCTGGTGCCGTTGGCGATCGGCACCCAGACGGTCGGGTCGGTGATCAGGCCGGCCGCGTACTGCGGGGTGGTGGGTTTCCGGCCGACGTACGGGCGGATCCCGATCGCGGGGGTGATCCCGAACGCGCCGAGCTTCGACACCCTGGGGGTGTTCACCGCCGACCTGGCGGGCGCGGCACTGGCGGCCTCGCTGCTCTGTGACGACTGGCGGACCGGGGGAGCGGAGACGGCGGAGACGGCGGGGCCGGCGGGGCCGGTGGTCGGGGTGCCGGACGGCCCGTACCTGGAGCGGGCCGAACCGGCCGCGCGGCGGGTCTTCGAGGAGTGGCTGGAACGGCTGGCGCGGGCCGGGGTGACGGTGCGCCGGGTGCCGCTGTTCCCCGACTTCGCCGAGGTGACACGGCAGTTGCAGACCGTCAACCGGTTCGAGCTGGCCCGCGGTCATGCCGACTGGTTCGCCCGGTTCGGCGGGCTGTACCGGCCGGAGACGGTGGCGAGCATCCGGGTCGGGCAGGGGGTCGCGGCGGAGGACCGGGTGGCCGCGCTGCAGTTCCGCGAGCGGCTGCGCGAGCGGGTGGCCGGGGCGGCCGCCGAGGCCGGGGTGGACCTGTGGCTGGCGCCGTCCGCGCCCGGTGGGGCGCCGGAGGGGCTGCACAGCACCGGGGACGCGGTGATGTCGCTGCCGTGGAGCTTCCTCGGCCTGCCCGCGCTGAGCCTGCCGGCCGGGCGGACTCCGGACGGGCTGCCGCTGGGGCTGCAGGTGGTCGGCGCGGTGGGCGGGGACGAGCGGCTGCTGGCCCAAGCCGCCCTGCTGGAGCGGGTGTTGGTGAGGCCTTAGGGCCCGCCTTCAAGCCCCCGGCGTCGCCCCGGAGGCGGGAGTCGGAAGACCGGCCTCAGGCCAGGGCCGGGTCGGCGGGGTCGGTGGCCTCGGCGCGCAGCAGGCGGAGCAGGAGGCGGCCGGCCCGCTGGTACGGGATGTCCTCCTCGTGCAGCACGGCCTGGGAGTTGGCCGTCTCCAGCACCGCGATCAGGGCGAAGGCGAGGTCGCCGAGGTCGGTGCCGGGGCGCAGGGTGCCGGCCGTACGGGCTTCGGCGAGGGCTTCGGCGACGGTGTCGTGCCACTCCCGGGCGCAGTCGGCCAGGGCGTCCCGGACGGTGCCGGGGCGGGCGTCGAACTCGGCGGTGACCTCGTAGAAGAAGCAGCCGCCGGGGAAGACCCGGGCCCGGGAGTAGGCGAGCCAGCTCTCGCACAGCGCCCGGGCTTTGGCGAGGCCGGGCGGGGTGTCGGCGACCGGGGCGACGACGGCGTCGGCGAAGATCCGGCGGGCGGCGCGGATGGTGGCGAGCTGTAGCTCCTCCTTGGAGCCGAAGCCGGCGAAGACGCCGCTCTTGCTGAGTCCGAGGTCGGTGGCGAGGCGGCCGATGGACAGGGCGTCCAGGCCTTCGACGGAGGCGATCTCGACGGCGCGGCGCAGGACCGCCCGGCGGGTCTCCTCGCCGCGCAGGACCCGTCCGTCCGTGGTCGGTCCGGCCATCGTGCGTCCTCGTTCCTCTCGCGGGGGGTGTCGCCCAGGGTAGTGCGCCGTCCGTGGGTCGTTCTGAAAACTGCACGAACGGTCGTGCTAATATCTCGCCGCGAGCAAGGAGCGAGCGCAAGGCCCAGGAGCGAAGAGCAGGGAGACCCGATGGACCCCGCCCAGGCACTGATCCGCACCGCCCTCAACCCGACCGCCCGGATCGCCCCCGGCCTGGCCGGGCGAGCCGCCTTCGAACTGTTCCGGCACCCACTGCGGCGCAGCCGGGTCCGGACCGCCGAGCAGGAGGTCCACCGGCGGGCCGCCCGCGAACCGCTCGCCGTGCACGGCAAACCCGTGGTCGGCTACCGCTGGGGCAGCGGTGAGCGCCCCGTCCTGCTGCTGCACGGCTGGCGCTCCCGGGCCTCCCGCTTCGCGCCGTTCGTCCCCCGGCTGCGCGCCCTCGGCCTCAGCGCCGTCGCCTTCGACGCGCCGGGCCACGGCGACTCCGGCGGGCGCGGCACCAGCGTGCTGGAGTACCGCGAACTCGCGCTCCGACTCCAGGACCGGTACGGGCCGTTCGAGGCCGTGGTGGCCCACTCGCTGGGCGTCTGCGCGGCCTTCGGGGCGCTCGGCGACGGCCTGCGGGCGGGGCGGCTGGCGGCCGTCTCCGGGGTGTCCGAGGTCGGCTTCTTCCCGGGTGCCTTCTGCGCCGGACTCGGCCTGGACGCCACCGTCGAGCGGGCGCTGCGCAGCCGGATCGAGCGTGACCTCTTCGCCGGTGACGCCGGGGTCTGGGAGCGCTACGACGCCGCGCTCCGGGCGGAGGCGATCAGCCTGCCCGTCCTGGTGGTGCACGACGAGGGCGACGACGTGGTGCCGATCGCCCAGGCGCACCGGCTGGCGCGGGCGTACGGTGAGCGACTCGACCTGGTGGTCACCCGGGGGCTCGGCCACCGCCGGATCATCGGGGAACCGGCTGTCGTTGACCAGGTGATCGGATTCATCTCTGCGGGACTGGGGGTAACTGCCGCATGAAACTCGTCGAACTGCACGCACGGGCCATGGACTTGGCCGTCGAGGTGGTGGACACCGTCCGGCCGGACCAGCTGGACCTGCCCACCCCGTGCGCCGGCTGGACGCTGCGCCGGCTGCTGGAGCACTGCGTGGGCCAGCACCAGGGCTTCGCCGCGGCCGCCCGCGGCGCCGGGCCGGACCTCGCGCTCTTCGCGGACGCCCCGCTGGGCGCGGACCCGGCGGCGGACTTCCGCCGCACCGGCGCCGACCTCACCGCGGCCTTCCGGGAGGCGGCCGCCGCCGAACGGGCGCTCTGGCTGCCGGAGATCCGCGACGGCGGGCCCTTCCCGCTCGCCCAGGCCGTCGGCTTCCACCTGGTGGACACCCTCGTGCACGGCTGGGACGTCGCCGCCGCGCTGGGCGGCGCGGAGCGGCTGGTCGCGGCGGTGGACGGCGACGACGCCCTCGCCGACGCGCTGCTGGCGGTCTCCGAGGCCGTCCCGGACACCCCGGAGGCCCGCGCGCCCGGCCGGGCCTTCCGCCCGGGGCTGGCGCCCGACGGCGAGGGCCGGTTCGACCGGGCCCTGGCGCTGCTCGGGCGCGACCCGGCCTGGAAGGCCTAAGCGGCCCGCCGGGAGTCGAAGTCGCGCTTCTCGTCGCCGCGCTTCTCGTCCGGGAAGCGCGGCCCGCCGATCAGGAAGAACAGTGCGGCGGTCGGAAAGCCGAGCCCGGCGGCGACCAGCACGATGAACTGCCAGAACATCTTCCGCTCCTCGTCAGTCCCGGGCCGCCGGGGCACCCGAAGGTGGTCCCAAACCCGACCGGCCCTGAATGGCCGAATTGTCCGGTCGTTATCCGACGGTATGGCCGAATCGCCCCCGCTGCCACCGGACACCGGGCCCCGGCCCGCACCCCAACCGTGCACGGGTCTGGGCGCGGGCCGGGGGTGGCGGCCACACTGTCGGGATGCAGCTACAGCTCGCAGGGGAAGCACGGCGGCCCGACCGCGAGAGCGAGGACTTCGTGGCGGCCTCGCCGGAGGCACTGGTCCTGCTGGACGGCGCGAGTGCGCCGGCCGGCCTGGAGTCCGGGTGCCGGCACGGAACCGCCTGGTACGTCCGCCGGTTGGGCGTGCACCTGCTCGCCCGGCTCACCGACCGGGTGGACCGTTCGATCGCCGAGTGCCTGGCCGACGCCATCGTGGAGACGGCCGCGCTGCACGGCGGCCGCTGCGACCTCGGCCACGCCAACACGCCCGCGGCGATGGTGGTCGCGGCCCGGCGGCACGGCGAGTCGCTGGAGTACCTGGTGCTCGGCGACTCGCTGCTGGTGCTGGAGTTCAAGGACGGCCCGCCCCGGGTGATCGGCGACAACCAGCGCTTCCCCGGCGGGGAGGAGCTGCGCCGCCAGGTCTGGGCGACCGTCCCCGGCTCGGCCGAGCGGGCCGCGCTGCACCTGGAGTACGCGCTGGCGGTGCGCGCCGCCCGTAACCGGGGCGCCGGCCCGTGGATCGCCGCCGCCGTTCCGCGGGCCGCGGAGCACGCCGAGACCGGCTTCGTCCGGCTGGACCGGCTGCACGCGCTGGCCGCCCTCACCGACGGCGCCTCGCGGTACACCGAGCGCTTCGGGATGGGCAGTTGGGGCGATGTGCTGAAGCTGCTCGCCGAGTCGGGGCCGGGTGAGCTGATCGCCCAGGTCCGTGAGGTGGAGCGGGCGGACGCCGGCTGCGAGCGCTGGCCGCGCGGCAAGACCCACGACGACGCCTCCGCCGTCTACGCGTTGCTGTAGGCGGCGGAGGCGCTGCTCGGTCGGGGGCGTGCGCTCGGTCGGGTTCGTGCGGTCGTGCGGTCGGGCGGGGTCGCGGCCCGGGTCTTCGGGTCAGCGGTTGTAGCCCCAGGCGAAGCTGGACGCGTCGCCGACCTTCTGGACCCACGGCCGCACGTAGCGGGACGGGTCGTCACTGGTCGAGTACCCGCCGCCGGTGATCTGGCCGACCCAGCCCTGGTCGCTGGTGTACGCGCCGGCCTCGCAGCCCTGGGTGCCGTTGCTCCAGTTGGTCAGGTCGTACTCCACGTACCAGTGCGCGTTGTAGTAGAAGTGCACGTAGATCGAGCAGGTGCCCGTGGTGTCGTAGACGGTGTACGAGCTGGTGTCGATGGCCGGTCGGGCCTGGGCCGCGGTGGCGCCGGTCAGGGCGATCAGCGGGGCTGCGGCGAGTACGGCGAGCCGCCGGACGGTACGGCGCATGGCTGGGTTCCTCCCGTTGTGGTCTCGACCAATCTGGCCAGTGGTTCAGACCAATCGCATTATCCCGACGCGCCTGGAGCTGGTGTCAATACCCGTGCGGCAAGGGGGAGATGAGGCTTCGGAGCGCTTCCGGTACGGAGCATGCGAAAGGGCCCGGACCGTGTGGTCCGGGCCCTCTTCGCGCGGTGGGTCAGCTGGCGCTGGTCGGGATGGTGCCGAGCCGGCCGGCCTGGAAGTCCTCCATGGCCTGCTGGAGCTCGCGGTGGCTGTTCATCACGAACGGGCCGTACCAGGCGACGGGTTCGCGGATCGGGAGGCCGCCGAGGAGCACGACCTCGAAGTTGGTGTCGCGGGAGTCCTGCTTCTCGTCGGCGCGGATGGTGAGGGAGTCGCCGTCGCCGAAGACGACGGCCTGGCCCCGGTGGAAGGGGCGGTGCTCCGTGCCCGCCGAGCCGCTGCCGGCCAGGCCGTAGGCGAGGGCGTTGAAGTCCGCGCGCCAGGGCAGGGTGATCTGGGCGCCGGGGCTGATCGAGGCGTGGATCATGGTGATCGGGGTGTGGGTGGTGCCGGGGCCCTGGTGGCCGTCCAGCTCACCGGCGATCACCCGGAGCAGCGCGCCGCCGTCCTCGGTGCTGAGCAGCTTGACGCTGCCGCCGCGGATGTCCTGGTACTTCGGGGCGATCATCTTGTCCGAGGCGGGCAGGTTGACCCACAGCTGGAGGCCGTGGAAGAGGCCGCCGGACTTCACCAGCGACTCGGGCGGGGTCTCGATGTGCAGCAGGCCGGAGCCGGCCGTCATCCACTGGGTGTCGCCGTCGGTGATGGTGCCGCCGCCGCCGTGCGAGTCCTGGTGGATGAACGTTCCGTCAATGATGTAGGTGACGGTCTCGAAGCCGCGGTGCGGGTGCCAGGGGGTGCCCTTGGGCTCGCCGGCCGCGTAGTCCACCTCACCCATCTGGTCCATCATGATGAACGGGTCGAGGTACTTGGTGTTGATCTTGGCGAAGGCACGGCGGACGGGGAAGCCCTCGCCCTCGTAGCCCTCGGGGGCGGTGGCGACGGTGAGTACCGGCCGCGCGTTCGCGACGGCCGGGTCCGGCGTGGTGACGCGCGGGAGGGTCAGCGGGTTGTCGACGGTCACGGCGGGCATGTCGGCCTCCTTTGAGGGGGGTTCTCTGGCCTACGTGCACGAGGTTAGTTCAATCCTCAACAACAAGCAAGTTGAAAGTTGAACTATGTAGTGACGGGGGAGCCGGGCCTTCCGGCCCGGGGGCTCCCTCTCAGGATGGGTCAGCCGTACATCCGGCGCATGGTGAAGTCGACCATCTGCTCGACCGCCTTGGCGTCGAACACCATCCGGTGCTCGCCCTCCATGTCCAGCGCGAAGCCGTAGCCGGTCGGCAGCAGGTCCAGCACCTCGGCGCCGGTGACGGTGAAGTGCTTGGAGTCCTTGCCGGCGTAGCGGCGCAGCTCCTTGAGCGAGCTGAACATCGGGATCACCGGCGTCGGGGTGTTGTGCAGCGCCAGGAAGCCGGGGCGCTCACCTCGCGGGCAGTGCACCTTCGAGGTGATGAAGATGGCCTGGAAGTCCTCGACCGCCATCGAGCCGGTGGTGAAGGCCCGCACCGCGTCCGCCAGGGACGGCGGGGACGGCTCCGGGTAGAGGGACTGCTGGGGCGCCTGCCCCTGGGTGCCGTACGCGTCCGGTCCGGGCATGCCGTTCATGCCCGGCTGCGGACCCGCCTGCTGCTGGTAGGGGTCACCCGGGTATGCGTTCTGGTCATATCCGTACACACGGACAGGCTAGCGGGAGCGCACCCGCCCGCGCTGGCGTCGATCCTGACAAGGAGTGGCCGCCCCGGCTTGTGGGACGTGACCACGTTCATAGCGGATTCACCGCCGGGGGCTTGCCCAAGTTACCGCTGGGTAGCATCATGATGCCTACTGGTGGGTACGGGGCGCCCGAAACGCGGCGGTCTCCCGGAAGCGACGAACCGGAGAAAACGGCCATGGGTCACTACAAGTCCAACCTGCGGGACGTGGAGTTCAACCTCTTCGAGGTGTTCGGTCGCGACCAGGTGTACGGCACCGGCCCGTACGCGGACATGGACGTCGAGACCGCGAAGAACATCCTCAGCGAGATCGCCCGCCTCGCCGAGAACGACCTCGCCGCGTCCTTCACCGACACCGACCGCAACCCGCCGGTCTTCGACCCGGAGACCAACACCGCGCCGGTCCCGGCCGCGTTCAAGAAGAGCTACCAGACCTTCATGGACGCCGAGTGGTGGCGCCTGGGCATCCCGGAGTCCATCGGCGGCCAGGTCACCCCGAACTCGCTGATCTGGGCCTTCGCCGAGCAGATCCTGGGCTCCAACCCCGCCATCTGGATGTACTCCTCCGGCCCGGCCTTCGCCGGCGTCATCGCCGAGGAGGGCACCGAGGAGCAGCTCGAGGTCGCCAAGCGGATGACCGACCGCCTGTGGGGCTCCACCATGGTCCTCACCGAGCCCGACGCGGGCTCCGACGTGGGCGCCGGCCGCACCAAGGCGATCCAGCAGGAGGACGGCTCCTGGCACATCGAGGGTGTGAAGCGCTTCATCACCTCGGGCGAGCACGACATGTCCGAGAACATCATCCACATGGTGCTGGCCCGCCCCGAGGGCGGTAAGCCGGGCACCAAGGGCCTGGGCCTGTTCATCGTCCCCAAGTTCGACTTCGACTGGGAGACCGGCGAGCTGGGCGAGCGCAACGGCGTCTACGCCACCAACGTCGAGCACAAGATGGGTCTCAAGGCCTCGAACACCTGCGAGATGACCTTCGGCGCCAAGCACCCGGCCAAGGGCTGGCTGCTCGGCGAGAAGGTCGACGGCATCCGCCAGATGTTCAAGATCATCGAGTTCGCCCGGATGATGGTCGGCACGAAGGCCATCGCCACCCTCTCCACCGGCTACCTGAACGCCCTGGAGTACGCCAAGGAGCGCGTGCAGGGCGCCGACATCTCGCAGTTCCTGGACAAGACCGCCCCGCGCGTCACCATCACCCACCACCCCGACGTGCGCCGCTCGCTGCTCACCCAGAAGGCCTACGCCGAGGGCATGCGCGCGCTGGTCCTGTTCACCGCGTCCGTCCAGGACGACATGACCGCCGCCAAGCTGCGCGGCGAGACCGACGAGGCCGCCGAGCGCCTCAACGACCTGCTCCTGCCGATCGTCAAGGGCTACGGCTCGGAGAAGTCCTACGAGCAGCTCGCCCAGTCCCTGCAGACCTTCGGTGGCTCCGGCTACCTGCAGGAGTACCCGATCGAGCAGTACATCCGCGACGCCAAGATCGACACCCTGTACGAGGGCACCACGGCGATCCAGGGCCAGGACTTCTTCTTCCGCAAGATCGTCAAGGACGGCGGCCAGGCGCTGGCCGCGCTGTCCGAGCAGATCCAGAAGTTCCTCGCCTCCGCCGAGGGCGGCGACGCCCTGGCCGCCGAGCGCGAGCTGCTCGCCAAGGCCGCCGGCGACCTGGAGGCCATCGTCGGCAAGCTCATCGCCGACCTGACCTCGGTCGAGCAGGACGTCAAGAACATGTACAAGGTGGGCCTCAACACCACCCGCCTGCTGATGGTCTCCGGCGACGTCGTCGTCGGCTGGCTGCTGCTGCGCCAGGCCGCGGTGGCCCTGGCCAAGCTGGAGGCCGGCGCCTCCGAGAAGGACGTGCCGTTCTACCAGGGCAAGGTCGCGGCCGCCCGCTTCTTCGCCAAGAACGTCCTCCCGACCATCGCCCCGCAGCGGGCGATCGCCGAGGGCATCGACAACGAGATCATGGAGCTGGCGGAGGAGGCCTTCTAAGGCCCGTACCCACCCGTCGCCCGCCACCTCCCTTCGTGGGACACGCTGCGTGCGGCACCTCCTGAACCGCCTGACGACACCCTCACACCGAAGGGCCCGGCTGCCACCGGGCCCTTCGGTGTTTCCGCGTGGTTCCGTTGTTCTCGGGGTTTCAGTGTTTTCGGACAGTTCTGAAACTACGTGCCGCGGAGCGCGGTGAGCGGGTCGGTGCGGGCGGCGCGCAGGGCCGGGTAGAGGCAGGCCAGGAGGTCGTCGTCGTGGTCAACGGAGGCCTCTCCCGGGGGACTTCACTGGGACGAGTGTGATCACCGGCCGCCGGGAAGGGGGACGGGTTCCCGGGATTTCCGTTCCGCTCGGCCCTGTTGACGGTCGGCCACGGGCCGCGCGGCCCGGCGGGACTCCTCCGGGGTCGGCTCGGAGGGCGGCCGGACGGGCCTGCTGACGGTGTGCGACGGCGGGGAACCGGGCGGTGAAGGGGGGTCGGTGAGGTGCGGGTTCGGGGTTGTGTGGGTGTTCCGCATCGCATGCGAGGTCACGAATGCCATGTCCGTGTACGGGCATATGCTCAAGGTGCGAAGCCGATCCCCCATCCGGCTTCGGCCCTCCCTCGACCCTGGAGCAGTATGTCGACCGCCGCCCGCCAGGCATTCTTCGACCGGACGCACACCGACGATCTGATCGCGTTCCTCGGCACGTCGCCGTCCCCGTACCACGCGGTCGCGAGCGCCGCCGAGCGCCTGGAGAAGGCGGGGTTCCGTCAGGTCGCGGAGACGGACGCCTGGGACGCGACGGCCGGCGGGCGCTACCTGATCCGCGGGGGCGCGCTGATCGCCTGGTACCTGCCGGAGGGGGTCGGGCCGCAGACACCGTTCCGGATCGTCGGCACCCACACCGACTCGCCCAACCTGCGGGTGAAGCCGGTGCCGGACGCCGGCTCGGCCGGGTGGCGGCAGGTCGCGGTGGAGATCTACGGCGGCGTTCCGCTGAACTCCTGGCTCGACCGTGACCTGGGCCTGTCCGGCAGACTGGCGCTGAAGGACGGCAGCGCGCGGCTCGTCCAGCTGGACGAGCCGCTGCTGCGCGTGCCCCAGCTCGCCATCCACCTGGACCGCCAGGTCAACGACGGCATGAAGCTCGACCGGCAGCGGCACCTCACCCCGATCTGGGGTCTCGGGCCGGTCGACGAGGGCTCGCTGATCGCCTACGTCGCCGAGCGGGCCGGGCTCGCCGCCGAGGACGTGGCCGGCTGGGACCTCATGACCCACGACGTCCAGCCCGCCTCCTACCTGGGCCGCGACCGGGAGCTGCTGGCCGGCCCGCGCCTGGACAACCTGCTGTCGGTGCACGCGGCCACCGCCGCGCTGGCCGCCGTGGCCGTCGCCGCCGCCGAGGGCGGGGTCGCGCTGCCGTACATCCCGGTGCTGGCCGCCTTCGACCACGAGGAGACCGGCAGCGAGTCCGACACCGGCGCGCAGAGCCCGCTGCTCGGCAACGTGCTCGACCGGACGGTCCACGCCCGCGGCGGCTCCCCGGAGGACCGCGCCCGGGCGCTGGCCGGCACCGTCTGCCTGTCCTCGGACATGGGCCACGCCGTCCACCCGAACTACTCCGAGCGGCACGAGCCGGGCCACCACCCGCTGCCGAACAACGGGCCGATCCTCAAGGTCAACGTCAACAACCGCTACGCGACCGACGGCGTCGGCCGGGCGGTGTTCGCGGCCGCCTGCGAGAAGGCCGGCGTGCCGTGGCAGAGCTTCGTGTCCAACAACGCGATGCCCTGCGGTACGACGATCGGACCGATCACGGCGGCGCGGCTGGGCATCAAGACGGTGGACTGCGGCATCGCGGCGCTGTCCATGCACTCGGCGCGCGAGCTGTGCGGGGCGGAGGACCCGTACCTGCTGGCGAGCGCGATCAAGGCGTTCCTGGAGGGCTGAGGACGCCGACACCCGGAGGGGGCCCGTTCTCGGCGGGCCCCCTCCGCGCTGCCCGGCTACTCCATGCCCGCCAGCACCAGCGGGAGGCGGCGGACGCCGTCGGCGACCAGCTTCACCGGCACGCCCCAGTCCTGCTGGTGCACGTGGCAGGCCGGGAACTCGATCGCCGGGTCGTCGTCGCAGGAGGCGGCCATCGCGGAGACGTGCAGCACGCCCTCGGTGACCTCGTCGGAGAGCACCAGCTCGCGGGAGAGGTCGGTGTCCGCGCCCGCGCCGGAGACCAGCAGCTCGGGCGGGGTCGAGCTGACCAGCAGTCGGGTCGACGGGCCGTAGCGCTCGTCCAGCTTCTGGCCGCTCGGCGCCTCGAAGACCACGTCCAGCCGGAGGGCGCCGGGGGCGACCTCGGTGGCCGCCCGCTGGGTGCGGTGCGCCACCGACTCGACCCGCACCGCCTCCTCCGGCAGCCGCAGCCTGGTCAGCCGGTGCCGGGCCGACTCGACCACCACGATGTCGTCGTCCACCAGCACCGCCCCGGAGGGCTCGCGCAGGTCGGTGGCCAGGGTGGTGACCTCGCCGCTCGCCGGGTCGAAGCGGCGCAGCGCGTGGTTGTAGGTGTCGCTGACGGCCACCGAGCCGTCCGGCAGCACCGTCACGCCCAGCGGGTGCTGGAACAGCGCCTGGTCGGCGGCGCCGTCACGGTGACCGAAATCGAACAGGCCGGTGCCGACGGCGGTGTGGACGGTCCTGGTTTCACGTGAAACGAAACGCAGCGCCGAGGTCTCCGAGTCGGCCACCCAGAGCTTCCCGCCGTCCGCCGAGACCGCCAGGCCGGACGGCTGGGCGAACCAGGCCTCGGCGACCGGGCCGTCCACCAGGCCCTCGTTGGTGGTGCCGGCCGCGACGCCGACCGTACCGGCCGCCGGGTCGTACGCCCACAGCTGGTGCACGCCGGCCATCGCGATCCACACCCGGCCGTCGAACCAGGCGACGTCCCACGGCGAGGAGAGGTCCACCTCGCGGGCCGGGCCCGCGGTGGGTGAGCCCTGCCACCACTGACGGCCGGTGCCGGCCAGGGTGGTGACGCTGCCGTCGGCCAGCCGCACACCGCGCAGCGCGTGGTTCACGGTGTCGGCGACGACCACGTCGTAGTCGCCGCCCTCGGGGAGCAGCGCCAGGCCCTGCGGCTCGCTGAACCGCGGACTGGTGCCGTCCACCAGACCGCGCTGCCCGTCACCGATCCGGCGCACCACCGTCTCGCCGTCCTCGGCCAGCTCGACCAGGCTGTGGTGGCCGGAGTCGGCGACCAGGAAGTGGCCGTTCGGCAGCCGCACCGCCTTGCCGGGGAACTTGAGGTCGTCGCTGCTCGGCTCCGGCGCCACGTACGGGCCGTCGCCGCGGCGCAGGGTGCCCTTGGCCTCGTGCTCCGCCTCCAGCTCGGCCACCAGGCGGGCGATCGCGTGGGCGTGGCCCTCACCGGCGTGCTGGGCCACCACGTAGCCCTCGGGGTCGATCACGACGAGCGTCGGCCAGGCGCGGACGGCGTACTGCTTCCAGGTCGCCAGCGCCGGATCGTCCAGCACCGGGTGGTGCACCTCGTAGCGGGCCACGGCGTCGACGACGGCCTGGTGGTCGGCCTCGTGCACGAACTTCGGCGAGTGCACCCCGACGATCACCACGGTGTCGCGGTGCTGCTCCTCGAGCTCGCGGAGCTCGTCGAGGACGTGCAGACAGTTGATGCAGCAGAAGGTCCAGAAGTCTAGTACGACACACTTACCTCGCAGGTCGGCAAGCTTGAGTTCCTTGCCGCCTGTGTTGAGCCATCCACCGGCGCCGACCAGCTCGGGGGCGCGGACACGTGCACGAGAAGCCATGCCCCAATCAAACCTCACGAGCGGTGTCCGCGTTCCGGGCCCCCGTGTGATTGGCAACTCCCTGCCGCGCAGGCCAAGACAGTCCTCTGTTCAACCCCCGCCCGACGAAGAAATCGGCATCTTCGTCGGGCGACCATACCGGCGGCACGGTCTCGGAGCCGGTGCCGCTCACAGTCGGCCTAGGTGTTCACCCGTAGCCGCCCTGGGTAGCGGTGATGCTGCGCGGGGCTGGGCGGCAGCAGCGGAGCAACTCGGTCCCAACAGGCCGCCAGGCACAATTCGAGGACATGTCCACGGTGGGCAGAGCAGAGTTAAGAAAGTTGCTTCATTATCGCCCGAACAACTATCTGTATGTGCTCCTGGGCTCGACTGCCGAGATGTTCCTCTCTTTGAAGTGCCTCCGATAGCCATTCGGGCCCCTTGCGACTTTCGACAGTCGGCGCAAGGCGCTCAAGCTCGCCCTCTCGAACCAAGACGATACCAATCGACTCCAGCTCTTCCAGGAGGCGGGATGCCGCATTGGCAGACGGTCCGTCTCTGAATGAGCGAACTCCAAACTCTTTCAAGTCTTGCCATGGGCTTCGATCCGCCCGCAGGGCTGCTAGTACGACTCCTTCGGTAGACTTGTCATATCGATCTTGAGGATTTTCCTCCAAGACCCTGCGGACCAGTTCAAGAACCTGGCCTCTGGTTTTTGGCGTACGGGGGAGTTTGAATTGCTGCGTTGCCTTCCGGTAGTCGCTTTCGAATGAACTCCAGTCTCCGCCCATTGCCTCTACGAGTGTCCTGATTTTTCTGGACTCATTGAGGATGTCCAAATCGGCGACAACTACCATAGGTACGGAGACCGAGCGCAATGACTTGACTGCCCGGGCGAAGCCGTCTTTGCCGCCGACCGGCGTGAACTGAATGTCGCCTGATGAGAACTGCAGCTTTTCGACGCCCTCTAGTGACGCGGCGAAAAATCGGCAGTCCCCGTCGGATTCTGCCAGCACTACCGCGCGATGAAAAAGCCCATCGAGTACATTGCTGTACTTAAGGACCGGATCGCTCCATAGGTGTCGAACCATTTCGTGGTCTAGCTGATGGATTGAGGTGTCATCGCTGCGGCGGTCAAGACGCACTACTGCCACCGGAGTCTGAGTATCGAGTAGTCCGGTTAGTAGATTGCGGTCGTGGGTAGCAAGAAGTATTTGAATGCCGCGTTCCGCCGCGATTTGCCCAAGTACCGCTCCCGCAATCTTTGCCTGTGGCGGGTGGAGAAAGGCCTCAGGCTCATCGACGAGCATAATCTGGCAATTAGATGTCACCAATGGCAGTAACAGGCCTAGGAGGCTGCGCATGCCATCACCCTGGCTTTCCAGAGGCGGCAATTGGGCTAGGGATTGAACATATGCTGGCGTTATTGAATCAACTGCCGGTGCCTCGATATCTGTTTGTCCAACGCGGAGCTGAGTCCGACGTCCAATCCGTTCAAGGGTGAGCTGCTGTCGAAATATCCGCTCGCTAAGCTGTTGCATCAGGGCGAGCAGGTCTGGGTTATCCTGTATGCGATGAAGAGGGTGTATGGGCGGGTCGCCCAGCTCTTTTCTTTGCTCGACCGGCGCGACTGCCCCAATTCTCTTGTGTAGATCTGTCCGATGGACGACATGTCCTGCGATCTTGCTGAGAGATTGGGGGGTGCTCTCGCCCCTGCAAAAGCTGCGGATGGCGCTGATGCCCACTGCCCGGCCGCCGTTGCCGTCGAGAAACCCCTGGCTATACTTTTTCCCGGACCATTCGGAATTCTCTTTGAACCAGGCAAATGTGTCTGCCTCACTCCCCTCTCGGGCGAGAGTGACATCTTCTATGAGCTTGGTCCTGTAGACGGTGTCCTCTGGCCTTGAGAGTTTAGTCCACAAGTCGCGCAAGAGGGTAGACTTTCCAGAGTTGTTGCCGCCGACTATCACAGTCACGCCGCTGCGTGGAGGGCAGACCGTGGTCCCGTTGGTCATAGAGATTTCATTGATTGAGACAGAGAAGTTGACTGAATTCCCTCCCTCTGCAAGGTCTTCGGGTAGGGATATCTCGGTCTTGTCTTGGCGTACAGGCGATGACATGGCCGTCATTATGCACGGACCGAGCCGATGCGGGGGATGTTTTTGAGAATCTCAACGGAGATGCGGAGTCCATGCCCTTGTGGCCGTGCTGCTGCAATCGGGGCCGATGTCCTCACGAAGCGTGGTGAGGGATGTCGCTCAGGGCGTACACGTGCATGAGAAGCCATGCCCAAAAACCCGCGCTGCCGTCCGCATTCCGTGCAGGGCTGGTCATCGGCGCCAGCTGAGGCTCGGGTCGCTGGTCTACCCGAGGTAGGGAGAGGTCCGCTGTTCCAGGAAGTGCCGGAGCCGTAGCTGCTGGGTGTGGTGCATCGGCAGGTTGGCGATCTCCTCAGGGAAGACGGAGCGGAGGTCGGTGGACTCGTCGGAGATGCGCAGAGTGCCGCCCGTCACCCGGGCGGTGAAGCAGACGTTGAACTGTTGGCGGACCTCACCATCCGAGTACGCGATGACGTGACGTGGGTCGGTGTAGGTGCCGACCAGGCCGGTGATCTCGACTTCCAGACCCGTCTCCTCGAAGACCTCCCGCACGGCCGCGTCCGGCAGCGACTCGCCGAGGTCCATCGTCCCGCCGGGCAGGGCGTACAGGCCGTTGTCGACCCGTCGCTGGAGCAGGATGCGCCCGGCGTCGTCCGTCACGACGGCGGATGCGGCGACCACAAGTCGGTTGGGCTTGGGGGCGTTGGGATCGTCGTAGTACTCGGTCCGTGCCACGGATCAGCTCTCCTCGACCGGTCGGGCGGTGCTCCACACCGCATCGAAGCTCGAAGCGTAGGTGTCGAACAGCCCGTTGCCGACACCCTCCCTGCCGCGCTGGGGCGGGAGTGGGAGGGGGCGCTCGCCTGGTCGGCGGCGAGAGGCAGCGCAGCACGGGTGACGTGGTGACGGAAATGACGGTCGGTTCTGGTTTCTCTAAGTACACGCGTTCTAGAGAAAACCTGGATCACCCGTCATTCCGTCACCACGTCACCCTCGCCGCCCGGGCGCAAGCGTCGACATGGCCGCCAGCAGGCATGAAGAAGCCCCACCTGATCACCACCGGACCAGGCGGGGCTGAGAGGGCCGCATAGAGCGGCTACTCCGTGATCGCGGCCCACTTGATACGGACTCGCTGCTCGGGGACGAAGCGCTTCCCGCGTTCGCCCTTGCTGATGAACACGCCGTCTATGGCCAGGGACAGGCGGTCCCGCTTCTCATCCTGCGTCGAAGCCCCCCAAGCGGGGTACAGCATCTCGCTGTCCAGGAGTGGAGTGATGTCGACGGCGGGGAGCGGGATGTTGGCGAGATCGGCGTGCAGGCCGTCGATGCGGCTCTGGAGCCGGGCGGCGAGGCGGTCGTAGCGGTCGAGTGCACCCGGGCGGTCGAACTCGCCACGGACGTAGCGTGCGTCTTCGAGGTCGGCCAACCGGGCTTCCTGATCGGTGATCTCTGAGGCAATCGCGTCCCGCTTGGCGAAGGTTTCGGGGTCGGTCCGCTTCATCCACCGGTCAGCGATCGCCACCAGCAAGGGGGCGTCCAGATCGAGGGCGGGGAGCAGCGAGAGGAACCGCTCGGACACGTAGTCGTCCACCCGGTCCGCCATGGCGCTGGCGCCGGGGCACTGGTTGCCCGCTCGGCGGGCCATGCACTGGTAACTGTTGCCGACCTTGTGCATCCGGCGACCGCACCCGGGTACGTCGCAGAACACGAGGCTGGTGAGCAGCGCCGTGCCGTTCGGCTTCGGCATCCGCTTGCCTGCGTGGACGCGGGTCCGGGATTCGAGTTGCCGGATGATCCGCTCGCGCTCGCCGACCGTGACGATCCCCTCGCCGATGCTGACCGTGTCCAGCGTCTCGGGGTCTCGGTAGGGGAATACGCGGCTCGTGAACTTCCGGCTCCCGTCCTCGGCTTCGATGGTTTCGGTCTCAGGCATGAGACCGGCGAAGGCAGGCGACTTGACCAGGTTCATGATGCTCGCGGCGTTCCACTGGCCGCCCCGGGCCGAGGGGATGTCGTACTCGTTGAGCAGCCGGGCGATTTGCACGAGGGACTTGCCGGCCAGCGCGTCATCGGCGATGAGGCGGGCGTAGACGGCCGTCTCGGGGTCGTGCACCAGCTTCTTCGTGGCGGGGTCGACCAGCAGCCCGTACGGAGGCTGTCCGCCGATCCACTGGCCCTGTCGGCGCAGGTGTCGCTTCGCGTGGGCCACGCGGGTACCGAGGTTCTTCGACTCGGACCGGGCGAGTTCGGCGAGCATGGCGACGACCATGCGGGCCGAGTCGTTCGAGGTGTCGAGACCGTCCACGACGGAGACCAGACGGCCGCCCGCCTTCTCGATGTCGTCCAGGACCTTGCCGACCTGGCCGATGCCCTTGCGGGACAGGCGGTCCAGCTTCCACACGATCAGCGTCCCGACGACGCCCGCCGTGACGGCGGCAAGGGCGGAGTCGAAGCCTTTGCGCTCAACGTCCTTGAAGCCGGAGCGCCCCCGGTCGATGTGGACCCTGCGGACCGTCAGGCCGTTGCGCTCGGCCCATGCGCGGCAGTCGGCTTCCTGCCGTTCGATCGCCGTCTTGCCGTCCCGGTCCAAGGACAGCCGAAGGTACAGGTCACACAGGGTGTGGTGGTGCACGTACGCCCCCTCTGGAGATCCCTACATTGTGTAAGACTTCCAGAAGTCCAGGATGGTGATCTTGCCCCGGAAGTCGGCGAGGGTGAGGTCCTTGTCGCCGGTGTTGAGCCAACCGCCGGCGCCGACGAGTTCGGGGGCGCGTACGCGTGCACGAGATGCCATGGGGGTTATCCAACCTCATGTGGGGTGGGGGGCCGCTGACGCGGGGGTGTGTTCGTGGGGGTGGGCTCTCGGGAGGGTGGGTGGGTGCCAGGGGCGGCTCCGGGGGTGGCCGCTCCGGGGGCTGGGTGATTTTCGGACTGCCGACTCTGTGGGTGGGGGGTTGGGCGCCGTTGGCAGTCTGAAAATAACAACAAAAACCCCAC
>NZ_JBVHIP010000022.1:0-150299 GCF_055560495.1 Kitasatospora sp. NPDC023176
CGCCCGCGGATCCAGTCACCCCGTGCGGAGGTGCCGCCGTGTCGGGATCCCGACACGGCGCCACCTCCGCGTGGCACCCGATCAGGTCTGACCGGACAGGGCGGGGATCAGCCGCACGGCCTCCGGGGCGTTGGCGTTGAGCCGCTCGGTCCAGGTGGTCAGCGCGGTCCGGCAGGCGCGTCCGGCGATGCCGCTGAAGGCGGAAGACCGGTGACCTGTTTGCGATGCGACCCTTCGACGCCGCACATGCATGGTCGGCGGCGCGTGGAGGCGGTCACCGCCTCCGTTCTCGACCTTCACCCGGGGTGAAGCGATTGCCGGTGGCGGTCAATGACCTCCCGGTTTCACGTACACGTTGTTCGAATAGCGGGCACCGTCCTCTCCGAGGGGAAGAGCGTGCCCGACCCGTCGTCGGCTACCGGGCCGACGTGAAACCGCCCGCGACCGAGGCGCCGCCGCCCGCCGACTGGGCCTCCACGCGGTAGCCGTCGCCGGCGGCGCTGCGCACCCCGGTGGCGTGGTTGTACTGGCCGGCGAACTCGTGCTGCCCCGCCGGTACCGTACGGCCCGGCTTGAGCGTCCAGCGGTAGACCAGCGCGCCGCCGGACTCCTGGACGGTGACGCTGAAGTCGTCGCCCGGCAGGGTCTGCCAGGTGCCGGTGTTCCGTACGTCGCCGGTCTGGGCGGTGCGCAGTTCCACGGTGAGTGCGGTGAGCGGCTGGGTGGTCTTGAGGGTGAGGTTGTTCTGCCCCCAGTAGACGGTGCTGTGCGAGTCGATCGATCCCTCGGACCACAGCGGTCCGTTCTGCGCCCGGCTGCTCGCCGACGGGGTCGGGTGCGGACTGGGCGGGGCGGTGGCTGCCGGGGCCGGTGGCTGGGCGGTGGCGGCGGGGGGAGCCGACGGCTTCGGCGTCGACGTGGCCGTCGGGGAGGGGGTGGCGGGAGCGGTGGTCGCGGGCTCCGGCGGCGGTGGGGTCCGGACGATGCCGGCCACGGCGAGACCGCCGGTGGCCAGGATGCCGGCGGCGGCGAGGCCGGCGAGCGCGGCCTTGGGCCACGACCTCAGGCCCGAGCGCGTGCGGTGGCGGGCGGCGGGGCCGGCCGCGCCGCGCTGTACGCGGGCCAGCATCCGTGCGCGGTCGGGCTGGTGGGCCTCGGCCGCCTCGCGCAGCTGCCGGGTGATGTGCTCGTTCATCGGTTCCTCCTTCCTGTCGCCAGTTCGCCGACCGCTCGTGCGCCGAGCAGGTGTTCCAGCTCGGCCATGCCCTTCGAGGTCTGGCTCTTCACCGTACCGACCGATATGCCCAGCGCCGCCGCGGTGTCCTTCTCCGAGAGGTCGAAGGCGTGCCGCAGGATCACGCAGGCCCGCTTGCGGAACGGCAGCCGGGCGAGCGCCGCGCGCACGTCCAGGACGGCCGCCACGTCGGGTCCCGAGGTCCTCCCCGGGGTGCGGGACCAGAACAGCAGGACCCGGCGCCGCTCGCGGACGGCGCTGCGGATCCGTTCCCGGGCCATGTTGGCGACCACTCCGCGGGCGTAGGCGAGCGGGTGGTCGGCCGCGCGGAGCCGGTCCCAGCGTTGCCACAGGGCGACCAGGGCGTCCGCGGCGAGGTCGTCGGCCGCGTCCGTCCCGCCGGTCAGGAGATGGGCGAGGCGGGCGAGTTCGGCGTAGTGGCGTTCGAAGAAGTCGTGGAACTCCGCGGACGCGTCATCGAGGAGCATGTCCTCGGTCGCCTCCTCCCTGCAATGTGAGCGTTAACAATCGGCCTGAGCGTAGCAGTGCCCGGTCCCGGGGCGGTGCCGTGGTCGCCTCGGACGGAGGCCGGCGAGGGCCGACGGGTGGCCGGCGCTGTCCATGCCGGGCGAACGGGACGCGGGTCGGCTGGACGGCGTTCGCCCGCAACGCGATCCCGTCGACGCTCAGGTGCTCGCCGTAGCGGTCGGTGACCCTGACCGGTCCGCCGCAGCCGCTGCCGTCGGGGGAGAGAAAACCAGTCTGGATCGGGGTGGAAACAGGGCAGGACGGGCCGCAGTGTCGAGACACCGCGGCCCGTCCCCGCCGGGCAGGCTGGTCAGGAACCGGCCCGGCGCTTGTTGTAGACGTCGAAGCCGACGGCGGCGAGCAGCACCAGGCCCTTGATCACCTGCTGGTAGTCGGTGCCGACACCGACCAGCGACATGCCGTTGTTCAGTACGCCCAGCACCAGGCCGCCGATGATCGCGCCGAGGACGGTGCCCACGCCGCCGCTGGCCGAGGCACCGCCGATGAAGGCGGCGGCGATCGCCTCCAGCTCGAAGTTGATGCCGGCCTGCGGGGTGCCCGCGTTGAGCCGTGCGGCGAAGACCAGTCCGGCCAGCGCCGCGAGGACTCCCATGTTGGTGAAGGCCAGGAAGACGACCCGCTTGCTCTTCACCCCGGAGAGCCTGGCCGCCGGCTCGTTGCCGCCGATGGCGTAGGTGTGCCGGCCGATGATCGAGTTGCGCATCAGGTAGCCGAAGCCGACCAGCAGGGCGCCGAGGATCAGCAGGACGATCGGCACCCCGTGGTAGCTGGCCAGCAGCAGCGTGAAGACGACCACGGCCGCCGTGATCACGGCGAGCTTGACGACGAACAGCCCGAGCGGGAGCACCTCCAGCCCGAACGAGGCGGTCTGCCGCCGCCCGCGCAGCTCCTGGAGGATCGCGACGGCCAGCACCGCGAGACCGAGCAGCAGGGTGAGGTTGTGGTAGTTGGTGTGCGGTCCGACCTCGGGGAGGAAGCCGCTGCTGATGCTCTGGAAGCCCTTGGGGAACGGCGCGACCGACTGGCCCTGCAGCAGGATCTGGGTGCCGCCGCGGAACAGCAGCATGCCCGCCAGGGTGACGATGAACGACGGGATCCCGAGGTAGGCGATCCAGAAGCCCTGCCAGGCCCCGGCGAGGGCCCCGATCACCAGCGCGGCGAGCATCGCCACCGGCCACGGCAGGTGGTGCTCGACCATCATCACCGCGGCGGCGGCCCCGACGAAGGCGGCCAGGGAGCCGACCGACAGGTCGATGTGCCCGGCGATGATGACGATCATCATGCCGATCGCCAGGATGAGGATGTAGCCGTTCTGCTGGATCAGGTTGGTGATGTTGAGCGGCTGGAGCAGGATGCCGTCGGTCCAGATCTGGAACAGCAGCACGATCAACGCCAACGCGACGAGCATGCCGTACTGGCGCACGTTGCCACGCAGCGCGCGGGCCAGTGCGGAGCCGACGGACTGGCCGGGGCCGGCCTCCGGGCCGCTCTGGGTGGAGTCCGGGATGATCTCGGTCTGGGCCATGCCTTACACCTGTTCGCTGCTGGATGCGGCGCTCATGGTCATGAGCCGCATGAGGGATTCCTGGGTGGCGGTGGCGCGCTCGACCTCACCGGTGATCCGGCCTTCGGCCATGGTGTAGATCCGGTCGCACAGGCCCAGGAGTTCGGGGAGTTCGGACGAGATGACGAGTACGGCCTTGCCCTGGGCGGCGAGTTCGGCGATGACGGTGTAGATCTCCGCCTTGGCGCCGATGTCGATGCCCCGGGTGGGCTCGTCGAGGATCAGCACCTCCGGCTCGGCGAAGATCCACTTGCTGAGGACGACCTTCTGCTGGTTGCCGCCGCTGAGCGTGCCGGTCCGAGTGAACACCGTCGGGGCCTTGATGTTCATGGTCCGCCGGAACGATTCGGCGACCTTGCTCTCCTCGTGCCGGTCGACCCGGCCGTACCGGGCGACCTTGCCGAGCGCGCTCAGCGAGATGTTCCGGCTGATGTCGTCGATGAGGTTGAGGCCGAGCTGCTTGCGGTCCTCGGTGACGTAGGCGATGCCGTGCCCGATCGCCTCCGGCACCGTCCGGGTGTGGACCTCCCGGCCGTGCAGCAGCACCCGGCCGCCGGCCCAGCGCCCGTACGAGCGGCCGAAGACGCTCATCGCGAGTTCCGTGCGGCCGGCGCCCATCAGCCCGGCGATGCCGACGATCTCGCCGCGCCGCACGTTCAGCGAGACGCCGTCCACCACCGTGCGCTGCTGGTCGATCGGGTGCCGGACGGTCCAGTCCTCGACCTCGAAGGCGACCTCGCCGACCTCGGGGGTGCGTTCGGGGTAGCGGTGCTCCAGGTCCCGGCCGACCATGCCGCGGATGATCCGGTCCTCGGAGATGCCCTCCGGGCCGATCGCGATGGTCTCGATGGTCTGCCCGTCGCGCAGGATGGTGACGGCGTCGGCGACCCGGGCGATCTCGTTCAGCTTGTGCGAGATGACGATGCAGGAGATGCCCTGCGCCTTGAGTTCGAGGATCAGGTCGAGCAGCTTGCGGCTGTCCTCGTCGTTCAGCGCGGCGGTCGGCTCGTCCAGGATGAGCAGCTTGACATCCTTGGCCAACGCCTTGGCGATCTCGACCAGTTGCTGCTTGCCCACACCGAGGTCGGCGACCCTGGTGTGCGGGCTCTCGTCCAGCCCGACCCGGCGCAGCAGGTCGGCGGCGTGGGTGAGCGTCCGGTGCCAGCTGATGATGCCCCGGGTGGCGTGCTCGTTGCCCAGGAAGATGTTCTCGGCGATGGACAGGTACGGCACCAGCGCCAGTTCCTGGTGGATGATGGCGATGCCGCGCTGCTCGCTGGCCCGGATGTCCTTGAACCGGCAGGGCTCGCCCTCGAAGAGGATCTCGCCCTCGTAGCCGCCGTGCGGGTAGACCCCGCTGAGCACCTTCATCAGGGTGGACTTGCCGGCACCGTTCTCGCCGCAGATGGCGTGCACCTCGCCGGCGGCGACGGTCAGGTTGACCTCGGAGAGCGCCTTGACGCCGGGGAACGACTTGCTGATCGACCGCATTTCGAGAACCGGTCCAACCATGGTTGTGCGTCCGTATCGTTCGGGGCGGTGCGGTGGGGGAGCCGCCGGGCTCCCGGGGGAGCCCGGGCTCGGCACCGCCGGTTCGGCACGGGGCCCGCCGAGCGGGCCCCGCAGGCTACTTGAGCTGGTCCGCGGTGTACTGACCGCTGTCGACCAGGATCTTCTGGTAGTTGTCCTTGTCGACACTGACCGGCTGGAGCAGCTGCGCCGGAACGACCTTCACGCCGTTGTTGTACTGGGTGGTGTCGTTGACCTCGGGCTTGCCGCCGGTCAGCAGCGCGTCGCCCATCTGGACCGCCACCTTGGACAGCTGGCGGGTGTCCTTGTAGACGGTCTGGGTCTGTTCGCCCGCGATGATCGACTTCACCGAGGCCAGTTCGGCGTCCTGGCCCGTGACGACGGGCAGCGACTTGGCGGTGCCGTAGCCGACGCCCTTGAGCGAGGACAGGATGCCGATCGAGATGCCGTCGTAGGGCGAGAGCACGGCGTCGACGTGCGCGGTGGTGTAGGCCTTGCTGAGCAGGTTGTCCATCCGGGACTGGGCGACACCGCCGTCCCAGCGCAGCGTGGCGACCTGGTTGAAGTCGGTCTGGCCGCTCTGGACGACCAGCTTCTTCTGGTCGATGTACGGCTTGAGGACGCTCATCGCGCCGTTGAAGAAGAAGTTGGCGTTGTTGTCGTCCGGCGAGCCGGCGAACAGCTCGATGTTGAACGGGCCCTTGCCGTCCTTGAGGCCGAGCTTGTCGACGATGTAGCCGCCCTGGAGGACGCCGACCTTGTAGTTGTCGAAGGTCGCGTAGTAGTCGACGTTCGCGGTGCCCTTGATCAGCCGGTCGTAGGAGATGACCGGGATGTGGGCGTCGGCGGCCTTCTGTAGCACGTTGGTGAGGGAGGAGCCGTCGATGGCGGCGATCACCAGCAGCTTGGCGCCCTTGGTGATCATGTTCTCGACCTGGGAGACCTGGTTCTCCACCACGTTGTCGCCGTACTGCAGGTCGGTCTTGTAGCCCTTGGCCTGGAAGTCCTTGACCATGTTGTTGCCGTCGTCGATCCAGCGTGCCGACGACTTGGTCGGCATCGCGATGCCGATGAGTCCACCCTTGGCGTCGCCCTTGGCGGCGCCGTCCCCTACGCCGTTGCTGCTCTGGCCGCAGGCCGCCAACGAGAGGGTCAGGCCCGCCGCGACAAGGCCCGCTGAAAGCTTCCGCACAGTTCCTCCAGTGATGATGTTCCGCGACCGGCGCAGTGCGCCCGTGACTGGGCGGCTCTGGGCGTGGTCGAGCGGGGCCGGCCGGAGCGGTCCCTCGCGCTGTGGAACGTCGGGGTGGCGGTAGCTCTGGCCTGGCGTGAAATGAAGTGTTAACGCTAACAACCGTGGCGTCAAGGGGCGTGAGATCACCGTTGGGTAGCGGTGCCCCGGCGACACGTCCGCCGGGGTGCGGACGGCCGGAGGGGGCTGTCCGGGAGCGGCGGCCGCCGCAGCACGGTGCCCCGCTTCCCGCCGGGGACCGGGGAGCGGAGCACCTTGCTGCTCCTGGGTCAGCCGGTGGCGAGGGTGTTGCGGACGACCGTGGTCCGGGCGGCGGCCGGGGCGGCGGTGGCGACGGTCAGGGTCGTTCAGGGTGCCGGGTCCGGTTGGCTCTCCAGCGGATCGGGGTCCGTCAGGCGCGGGTGAGGCCGGTGGTCCGGCGACGCAGGAGCACTGTTGTCCCCCAGTCGCGCCGCCGATTCCTCCTGTCGCCGCAGCCACGCCGAGTACACCGGGCTGCGGGCCACCGCGTCGGCGTGCACCGCCCTGGCGTAGCAGAGCACCTCGTCCGCGAGCCCACGCGCCAGCGCGAGCGGACGCCAGCAGAACAGCTGGCGCCAGCTCAACTGCGGTGGGGCCAGGGGAATCGGCACGACGCCAGGGGGTGGCGGGAAGGTCGCCCGGCACAGCGCGGCCGCCCGGTTCGAGCGGACGAGGTGGAGGCACGAGGCCGCGTCGGCCTCGTAGACCGACCGGGGCAGGAAGCCCGCGCGTACGCAGGCGGCTGCGAAGCACTCACCGAAGCAGCTCTCCCCGGGTGGCAGAGCCCAGCGCTCGCCCGCGAGTTGTCCGAGTTCCACCTCCGGCTCCCCTGCCAGCGGATGTTCCTCGGCGAGCAGGACGAACACCGGGTCTGTGGCGATCTCCCGCCATTCCAGCCGCTCGTCTCCCGTGGCCTTCCGGTGTCCGCAGCACCCGGTGAGTGCGAGGTCCAGCCGCCCGTCGAGCACCCGGTCCACCAACTCCGAGGCGGAAGTCGACGATCGGGTGCTCACCACCAGCTCGGGCCGGGCCGTCGTGAGTCGGTCCACCAGTGCGCCCAGGAACGGACCGTGGGTCGCCCCCACGCGCAGTGCGCTGTCCTTGCGCGCAGTGTTCGCGAGGCACCGGGCGTCCTCCTGCAGTTGACGCATCGCGGGCAGCAGTACTCGGCTCCGCTCCAGGACCAGGATGCCCAGCGGGGTCGGTTGTACGCCCTCCCGGCCCCGCTCGAAGAGCCGCCCGCCCACGGCCGCCTCGATCCGTTTCAGCTGGGTGGAGAGCGCCGATTGGGCGAGTCCCAGCCGGTCCGCTGCCTTGGTCACGCTTCCGGCGTCGCCGATGGCCCGGATCATCCTCAGATGACGAAACTCCAGCTCCATGGCGCAAACCTATACGGCAGGTAATGCCTGAGAATAGCTTCCGAAGTGAAGATTCGACGGAGCCCGGTTTCTTGGTCGGAATTCAGCAGAAAAGGGGACCCTTCCGGTCGCCGCCGGGGGGGGAGAGGGGGGCGGCTGCCGACCTCTTCGCGCAGCGGGGGCAGGAGGCTGCGGGAAAGGCAGTGCACGAGACCGGAAGGGTCCTGATCAGGGTCCCGTGCAGCACATTTCATGACGCGCTGTCGGGGGTATTTCGAGGCCGCCGCGGAGTTGTCCCGACTGGCGGCCGGTGCTGACGATAGCACGCATCCGCGATGCGATGTTATCGCTCACATGGACATTCCCCTGCCCCGGGACAGGCCTACCGGGGCGGGTGCCGCGTGCTGCCCCGGAAGGTCGACCCGACTGCCGGGGCACCTCGCCGGCGACGCGTTCCAGCAGGCGGTGGGCGCAGGTCCCGCCACCGGTGCCGGTCATCCGGTCGGCGACGAGCCGACGGGCCTTCGCCGTGTCCTTCTCCCCGCCAGGCGGAGGGGGCGTGCCCCGCCAACCAGGGCCAGGTGAAGGCGAGATGGCGGGGGCGACGGCAGGCCGGAGAGATCGGCAGGGTGCCGAGGAGACGGCTCAGGACCTCCTCGCCACGTGCCTGGCGCGCAGCCGGTCGGCCGTGATGGCCAGGCCGAGGACACAGCCGAGCACGATGTCGGTGTAGTCGGAGTTGACCTGGAGGGTGGTCAGTCCGTTGTTGATCAGCTCCAGCAGGACGGCGCCCGCGACGATTCCCAGGACGCGTCCCTGCCCGCCGGTCAGGCTGACCCCGCCGATGACCGCGGCCGCGATCGCCGAGAGCTCCCAGCCGACGCCGACGCCGCTGGCGGACCCGACTCCCATCCGGCCCAGCACGAGCATCCCGGCGAAAGCCGACACCAGCGAGGAGGCCACGTACATGGAGACCACCCGTCGGTCGCCGCGGATGCCGGCCAGCCTGGCCGCCTCGGGATTGCCGCCGACCGCGTAGACCTGCCGTCCGGCGTAGGTGCGTTCGAGGAAGAACCAGGCGGTGCCGGCGACCACCGCGAACAGCACCAGCGGCACCGGGACTTGGGCCAGGTAGCTCTGGCCGACGTCGCCGAAGAACGGGGAGATGCCGACGATCGAGGTGCCGGAGGTGATGGCCAGGGTCACGCCCTGGGCCACCGTGTAGGTGACCAGTGTGACGACGAACGGCGGCATCCGCAGCCGGGTGACGGCCAGCCCGTGGACCAGGCCGACCAGTCCGGCGACGGCCAGGGTGGCCGGCACCGCCACGCCTGCGGGGAGGCCGGCCCGGACGTCGAACCAGGACATCAGGATCACGCTGGTGCCCATCAGGGCGCCCACCGACAGGTCGATGCCGCCGGTGAGGATGACCAGCGACTCGCCGATCGCGAGGAGCCCGTACTGGGCGAGGTCGGCGCCCATGCCCTGGAGGTTGACCGCGCTCGCGAAGGTGTCACGGGCCAGCGCGAGTGCCGCGAACACGGCGACGCAGGCGAGGACGACACCCACCTCGGGCGTGTCGATCAGGACACGCAGTCGGCTCCGGGCGGCTGCGGCCGTCTCGCGGGCCGGAGCGCTCTCGGTGGTCATGCGGTTTCCTCCGCGCTCGTTGTCGGCCGGCTGGTGGCTGCCGTCATGATCCGTTCCTTTTCGAACCGGTCGCGCGGCAGATCGGCGACGATCCGTCCTCGGGCCATCACGAGGATCCGGTGGCAGATCCACAGCAGTTCCTCCAGTTCGGATGAGGCGGCCAGGACGGCGAGACCGTCCGCCGCGGCCCGGTCGACGAGCCGGTAGATCTCGGCCTTGGCGCCCACGTCGACGCCGCGGGTCGGCTCGTCGAGCAGCAGCACCTCGGGGGCGGCGTGCAGCCACCGCCCGAACACGACCTTCTGCTGGTTGCCACCGGACAGGTCTCCGATCGGCTGTTCCTGGCTGTGCAGCCGCACCCCCAGGGCGTCGACGATCCGGCGGGAGCGCGCCCGGTCGCCCCCTGGGGTGAGCACGCCGTGCCAGGAGTCGCGCCGCAGGGTGGCCAGCGTGGCGTTCCACCGCACCGGGTGCGACAGCAGCAGGGCCTGCTCCTTGCGGTCCTCCGGCACCAGACCGATGCCCGCCGCGACCGCGTCGGCGGGATGGCGCGGGCGGAACCGGCGCCCGCCCAGTGCGACCTCGCCCCCGGTGCTGGGCTGCGCGCCCATCAGGGTGTGCAGCAACCGGCTGCGGCCCGAGCCCATCAGGCCGGCCACCCCGACGATCTCACCGGCCCGCAGGTCCAGGTCGACCGGGCCGAGGCCGGCCGCGGTCAGCCCCCGGGCGGTCAGGACGGTGCGGGCCGCGGCGGGGACGGGGCGGACGGTGATGTCGCGGGCGAGTTCGCCGCCGACCATCTCGCGGATCATCCGCACGTCGGTGGCCTCGGCCGGGCGGAGGTCCGCGACCAGACGGCCGCCGCGCAGCACCAGCACGCGGTCGGCGATGTCCCGCACCTCGTCCAGCCGATGGCCGATGAACAGCACCGCGCCGCCGTTCGCGGCCTGCCGCCGCGCGAGTGCGAGGACCTTGCCGGCCTCGACCGGCCCCAGCGAGGAGGTCGGCTCGTCCAGGATCAGGACCAGGGGTCGGTTCCCCCAGGCCTTCGCGATCTCGATCATCTGCCGCAGCGGGACGGGCAGCCGCTCCACCGGTCGGTCGACGTCCACGCCCTCGACGCCGATGTCCGCCAGCAGTTCACGGGCCTCGTGCCGGGTGCCGGCGCGGTCGAACAGGGCGCGGCGCAGCGCCCCCGCGCCCTGCGCGGGCCGGGTGCGCCGGCCGAGCAGCAGGTTCTCGGCCACGCTCATCCGGCCGACCAGCGGGAACTCCTGCGCCACCAGGCCGACTCCGAGGGCCTTCGCGTGGTCGGGTCGGCCCGGTTGGAGGGGGTGGTCGGCGACGAGGATCTCGCCGGCGGTGGGGGAGACGGTGCCGGACAGCACGCCCATCAGGGTCGACTTCCCGGCGCCGTTCTCCCCGACCACGCAGGTGATCTGGCCACGCATCAGCTCCAGCTCGGGGATGTCCAGCACGGTGACCGGCCCGTAGCTCTTGCGCACGGCGCGCAGGGTCGCGGCCGGCCGGCCGGGGGTGCCCGCCCCGGTCATCCCGTGCTGCCGAGCTGGGCCTGCTTGGCCCGGAAGGCGGCCAGGTTGTCCGGGGTCACCACGCCCACACCGGAGCTCAGGGTGCTGCCGTCGGACTCCAGGAACGGCTTCACGACGGCCATGGTGGCGTCCTTGCCGAGCACCTTGAGGGCGGCCAGCAGGTAGGCGCCGGTGTAGCCCTGCTGGTAGGGCGACTGGACGACGGTCGCCTGGATGACGCCCTGCTGGATGAACGCCAGGGTCTGGGCGTCGCTGTCGTCCGAGATCACCTTGACCTTTCCGGTCCTGCCTGCGGCCTGCACCGCCTGCGCGGCCGACGGGCCGTCGTAGGAGTAGACGCCGTAGAGGCCGGTCACCCCCGGGTCGGTCTGGATCGCGGTCTGCGCGTTGGTCAGGGCCTTGGCCGCGTCCATGGTGTCGGCGAGCTTGTTGGACACCGTGACGTCGGAGCCCTTGAGCGCGTCCTCGAAGCCCTGGATGCGTTCGACGGCGTTGGAGGCGGTGAGCGAGCCGACCAGCACCACGACCTTTCCCCGGCCGCCGAGGGCGGTCCTCATCGCCTCGCCCGCCCGTTTTCCGGCCTGGTAGTTGGGCGTGCCGAGGTAGAGTGCGGCGCCGTCCTCGGCGGGCAGTGGCGAGTCGATCGCGAGGACCGGGATCCCCGCCGCACCAGCCGACTGGATCGGCGACTTGACGGCCGTCGGATCGATCGCGGAGAGCGAGAAGGCGGAGATGTCCTGGCCGCGCAGGGTCTGGAGGATGGACAGCTGCTGGTCGAGCCGCCCGTTCGCCGGGGCCTGGAAGGTGCCCTTGGCGCCGAGGTCGGCGAGGCCCTTGGTGAAGCCGGCCTTTCCGGCGTTCCAGTAGTCCACGGCGACGTTGACGACCATGGCCAGGTCCAGCTGCGACAGGTCCTTGCCCTGGAGCGCGGTCTTGAGGGCGGCGTCGAGGCGCGTCAGGTTGTCGTCGTTGAAGGTGATGTCGCCCTGGATCGCGGGTGCGGCGGCCGAGGAGGCTCCGGTGGAGGTGCCGGAGTCACCGGCGCCCTGCTTGCTGCAGCCGACGGCCAGCGCCAGGACGGCGATCGCGGCGGAGGTGAGGCGGGTGGCTCTGGAGGGCCTGCGGGAGGGTGCGCGCATGGGGTGGTTCCTCTCGATCGCTGCCGATGGGTGGGGGAGCAGGTGAAAGGCGTGGACGCGGCGAACCGGACGCGGGTGCGCCGGTGTGGAGTGTGAGCGCTCACATTGCTCGGCGTCAACCACCGTGCGTCAAGCGGAAGGTGGCGGCCCTGACGGGCGATCAGTCCTCGACCGGCCCTTCCGTCACGGGTTCTGTCGAAAGCCTTGACGGGACACGGCCGGTGCGGGCACTGTCACCGGTCCGGGAACCCCCACCCCCACCCCCGCCCCGGCCGCAGCCTGCTGTCGTGGGCTGGATTGTTAGCGCTCACACTTCTCTGGCCGCGCTCAACGGATGAGCAGGGAGCACCCATGAGTGACAACAACAGGACAACCCGTCGAAGCGGTGCGCTGCGCCGCCTCGCCCGGGCCGGGACGGCCCTCGCCGTCCTGGTCGGCGCCCTGGCCGGTGCCACCGCGACGGGCGGCGTGGCCCAGGCCGCCACCCAGGGCCCGTGCGACCTCTACGCCGCCGGCGGCACGCCCTGCGTGGCCGCGCACAGCACCACCCGCGCGCTGTACTCCGGGTACGGCGGGCCGCTGTACCAGGTCCGGCGGGCGTCGGACCAGGCGCTCCGGAACATCGGGGCGCTGAGTGCCGGCGGCTACGCCGACGCCGCCGCCCAGGACGCCTTCTGCGCCGGTACCGCCTGCGTGATCACCGTGATCTACGACCAGAGCGGTCGGGGCAACCACCTGACCCAGGCGCCCGGCGGCGGGGCCGCACCCGGCCCGGACAACCTCGCGGACGCCGCGCTCGCGCCCACCACGCTGAACGGGCACCGGGCCTACGGCGTCTACGTGGCGCCCGGCACCGGCTACCGCGACAACCACACCTCGGGCGTCGCGACCGGGGACCAGCCCGAGGGGATGTACGCGATCCTCGACGGGACCCACGACAACGGCGGCTGCTGCTTCGACTACGGCAACGCCGAGACCAGCAGCACCGACACCGGCAACGGTCACATGGAAGCCATCTACTTCGGCAACATCAAGGTCTGGGGCTACGGCACCGGACCGGGCCCCTGGGTGATGGCCGACCTGGAGAACGGTCTGTTCTCCGGGGTCGACGCCGGCTACAACGCCGACGACCCGACCGTGAACCACCGCTACCTGACGGCCATGGTCAAGGGCGCGCCGAACCAGTGGGCGATCCGCGCCGGCGACGCCCAGTCCGGGGGGCTGTCGACCTTCTACTCCGGTCCGCGTCCGAACGTGGCCGGGTACCACCCGATGCACAAGGAGGGCGCGATCATCCTCGGCATCGGCGGCGACAACAGCAAGAGTGCCCGGGGCACCTTCTATGAGGGCGTGATGACCTCCGGCTACCCGTCGGAAGCCACCGAGAACGCGGTGCAGGCCAACATCGTCGCCGCCGGTTACGCCAACTCCCCGGCAGCGGCCACGGGGGCGCTGCGCGGCGCCGGCTCGGACAAGTGCCTGGACGTGCCCAACGCCTCCACCATGCCCGGGACCCAGACGCAGATCCACAGCTGCTCCGGAGGCGCGAACCAGACCTGGACCCGCACCGACGACGGCCGGCTCACGGTGAACGTCTCCGGTACCACGCTGTGTCTGGACGCGTACGGCGGCGCGACGGCCGACGGCACCAAGGTGGTGACCTGGCCGTGCAACGGCGGCGCCAACCAGCAGTGGCGGTTCAACTCCGACGGCAGCGTCAGCGGCGTGCCGTCCGGCCGGTGCCTGGACGTCGCCGGGGCGGCCACCGCCGACGCCACGCCCGTCCAGCTGTGGAGCTGCTGGGGCGGCGGAAACCAGCGGTGGACCCTCGGGTAGCGCGCACCCCGGCCGGGCCCCGGCTCCGCGCACCTGCGGAGCCGGGGCCCGGCCGCCGTCGGGGCCGGGGGGGTGCGGCCCCGACGCGTGCGTCGGGGGCTGGGCCGGCGAGGTCCCGCGAGGCCGAGGACGGCATGGCGTTCAGCGCCCCGGTCCCGGCCGGCCGGTACGCGCTCCGTGCTGAACGCCTCACTGACCGCTGCCGGCCGCGCGGGCCACGGGCGGACGATCTCGGCAAGCACCCCCGTGGAGCGCGTGTGAGCGTTAACTTGGCGGTATCGGCACATGTGGACGCCCCGGGGGACTGGTATGAAGAGAGGCCGTCTGTTGAACCGAGGGTGACGGATTGGACTGGACCTGGTCGCGTACTGTGGTCCACAACCGAGGAGGGGACTGCGAGTGGGAACCGACAGCACCGGGACTGAACAGCGCCAGCCCGTAATGGCGGACGTGGCGAAACTGGCGGGTGTGTCCCACCAGACGGTGTCCCGGGTGCTCAACGGAGCCCCGCACGTCCGGCCCGACACCCGGGACAGGGTGCTGGCGGCCATACGGGAGTTGGACTACCGGCCCAACTCCGCCGCCCGGGCGCTGGTCACCCGCCGCTCGCAGACGCTCGGGGTGGTGAGCTTCGACTCGACCCTCTACGGCCCCGCCTCGATGCTGGACGGCATCGAGCGGGCCGCGCGCAGCGCCGGGTACTTCGTGAGCGTCGCCAGCTTGCGCTCCCTGGACGGCCGTTCGATCCAGGAGGCCGTCGACCGGCTGCGCGACCAGGGGGTGGAGGGCGTCATGGTGATAGCGCCGCAGACCTCCACCGTCAGCGCGGTGGCCCGGCTCTCCAGCTCCGTGCCGGTGGTCGCGGTCGGTTCGGGCAACCAGACCCAGGTGCCCATGGTGTCGGTGGGCAACCGCTCCGGCGCGGAGGCGGCCACCGGGCACCTGCTCGACCTGGGGCACCGTACGGTGCACCACGTCGCGGGGCCGGCCAACTGGCTGGAGAGCCAGGACCGGGAGGAGGGCTGGCGTCGCACCCTGGAGGCGGCCGGGGCTCCCGTGCCGGACGTGGAGCGCGGTGACTGGAGCGCCCGCTCCGGCTACCAGGCGGGTCTGCGGATCGCCGGACTGGGCAACGTCACCGCCGTGTTCTGCGCCAACGACCACATGGCCCTCGGCCTGCTGCGCGCCCTGCACGAGGCCGGCCGGTCGGTGCCGGGTGACATCAGCGTGGTCGGGTTCGACGACATCCCCGAGGCCGCGTACTTCATTCCGCCGCTGACCACGGTGCGGCAGGACTTCGGCGAACTCGGCCGCAGGGCCCTGGAACTGCTCGTGGATGAGCTGGAGGGCGTGGCGCACCCGCCCAGTCAGGTGCAGATCTCCGCGGAGATGGTGTTGCGGCGCAGCGTGGGCCCCGTCGTCCGGCGCTGAGCCGGTAGCCGGGCCGCAGCGCCCTGAGCACGCGGTTTCGCGGCCTTTCGGCCGTGGACCTCCCTTGACACGGTGATTGTGAGCGTTAACAATCGCCGTGAGCGTCAACAGTGACGCCCCCCACTCCGTCGGCCGAGCCACCGCATCCCGCTTCCGTGTGCCCGGCCGACGGCCAGCCGTTCCGCCCTCCAGAGGGGGAGGCAGCGGAACGAAGCCTGTCGCCGGTGCGGTCCCACCGCCTCGGTCGAGAACCGCACCGGCGACAGTCGACAACGCCACGCCTCCCGTACGAAGGATGAGCAAGTGACCGTGACTCCTGCCGACCCCGACACCGACCAGTACGTCGTCGGGGTCGACTTCGGGACCCTCTCCGGACGCGCCGTGGTGGTCCGGGTCCGGGACGGCGAGGAGCTGGGCACCGCCGTCCACGACTACCCGCACGCCGTCATCGAGCGCGAACTGCCCGGCACCGGCGGGCCGCTCCCGCCCGACTGGGCGCTCCAGCACCCCGAGGACTGGCGCGAGGTGCTGCGCACCGCCGTCCCGGCCGCGCTCGCCGCCGCCGACGTCGACCCGGCCCACGTCATCGGCATCGCCACCGACTTCACCGCCTGCACCGTCCTGCCGGTGCTCACCGACGGCACCCCGCTGGCCGAGACGGACGCCTGGGCCGCCCACCCGCACGCCTGGCCCAAGCTCTGGAAGCACCACGCCGCGCAGCCCCAGGCGGACCGGATCAACGCGCTGGCGCACGCCTGCGGCGAGAAGTGGATCTCCCGGTACGGCGGCCGGATCTCCGCCGAGTGGCAGTACGCCAAGGCGCTCCAGGTGCTGGAGGAGGACCCGGCCGTCTACGCCGCCTGCGAGCGCTGGATCGAGGCCGCCGACTGGATCGTCTGGCAGCTCACCGGCACCGAGAGCCGCAACACCTGCACGGCCGGCTACAAGGGCATCCACCAGGACGGGAGTTACCCGAGCGAGGACTACCTCGCCCTGCTCCACCCGGAGTTCGCGGACTTCGCCCGCACCCGCCTGGAGCACCCGCTCTCCCCGCTCGGCTCCCGGGTCGGCTCGCTCACTGCCCGGGCGGCGGAGTGGACGGGCCTGCCGGAGGGCATCGCCGTCGCCGCCGGCAACGTCGACGCCCACGTGGCCGCACCCGCCGCCCGAGCCGTCGACAACGGCCAACTCCTCGCCATCATGGGCACCTCCACCTGCCACGTCGTCAACGGTGCCACCCTCGCCGACGTCCCCGGCATCTGCGGCGTGGTCGAGGACGGCATCGTCACCGGCTCCTACGGCTACGAGGCCGGCCAGAGCGCCGTCGGCGACATCTTCGCCTGGTGGCTGCGCCAGGGCGTCCCCGCCGACTACCTGGCCGAGGCCGAGGCGACCGGCGAGGACCTGCACCGGCTGCTCACCCGCAAGGCCGCCGCCCAACCCGTCGGCGCGCACGGCCTGGTGGCGCTCGACTGGATGAACGGCAACCGCTCCACCCTGGTCGACCACCACCTGTCCGGCGTCATCGTCGGACTCACCCTGGCCACCCGCCCCGAGGAGATCTACCGCGCCCTGCTGGAGGCCACCGCCTTCGGCACCCGCGTCATCGTCGAGGCCCTGGAGCGGGGCGGCGTCCCCGTCACCGAGTTCATCGTCACCGGCGGCCTCAAGAGGAACGCCCTGCTGATGCAGATCCACGCCGACGTGCTGCGCCGCCCGGTCTCGGTCGCCGAGTCCGAGCAGGGTCCGGCGCTGGGCTCGGCGATCCACGCCGCCGTCGCCGCCGGAGCCTACCCGGACGTACGGGCCGCGGCCGCCGCCATGGGCCGGGTGCACCGGGGCGCCTACCAGCCGGACCCGGCCGCCGCCGACACCTACGACCGGCTCTTCGCCGAATACCGGTCCCTGCACGACCACTTCGGCCTCGGCGCCGACAAACTCCTGCACCGCCTGCGCGACATCCGCAACGCCGCCCTCACCACCCTCACCACACCGAGCGAGGATCTGTGAACGCGACCATCGACCTCATCCGCCGCCAGGTCAGCGACCTCCACCGGGAGCTGGTCCGCTACCACCTGGTGGTCTGGACCGCCGGCAACGTCTCCGCCCGCGTCCCCGGCGAGGACCTCATGGTGATCAAACCCAGCGGCGTCTCCTACGACGAGCTCGCGCCCGAGAACATGATCCTCTGCGACCTGGACGGCACGGTCGTCGAAGGCGAGCACGCACCCTCCTCCGACACCGCCGCGCACGCCTACGTCTACCGCCACCTACCCGAGGTCGGCGGCGTGGTCCACACCCACTCCACCTACGCCTGCGCCTGGGCGGCCCGCGGCGAGGCCGTCCCCTGCGTGCTCACCGCGATGGCCGACGAGTTCGGCGCCGAGATCCCGGTCGGCCCGTTCGCCCTGATCGGCGACGACTCGATCGGCCGCGGCATCGTGGACACCCTCAAGGGCCACCGCTCGCCCGCCGTCCTGATGCAGAACCACGGTGTCTTCACCATCGGCAAGGACGCCACGTCAGCGGTCAAGGCCGCCGTGATGTGCGAGGACGTGGCCCGCACCGTCCACCTCTCCCGTCAGCTCGGCGAACCGCTGCCGATCGCCCAGGCGGACATCGACAGTCTCAACTTCCGCTACCAGAACGTCTACGGCCAGCCCCAGGCCCGGTGAGGAGCCACCCCATGACCAAGCCACTCGAAGGCCGCGAGGTCTGGTTCCTGACCGGCAGCCAAGGGCTCTACGGCGAGGAGACGCTGCGCCAGGTCGCGGAGCAGTCCCAGCGGATCGCCGAAACCCTGAACCGCGACCGCACCCTGCCGGTCGAGGTGGTCTGGAAGCCCGTCCTCACGGACGCGAGCGCCATCCGCCGGATCTGTCTGGAAGCCAACTCCGCGGACGAGTGCATCGGCCTGATCGCCTGGATGCACACCTTCTCCCCGGCCAAGATGTGGATCGCCGGCCTCGACGCCCTGCAGAAGCCGCTGCTCCACCTGCACACCCAGGCCAATGTCGAACTGCCCTGGCAGTCCATCGACATGGACTTCATGAACCTGAACCAGGCCGCCCACGGCGACCGCGAGTTCGGCTACATCCAGTCCCGCCTCGGCCTCGCGCGCAAGACCGTCGCCGGACACGTCGCCGACCCCACCGTGGCCGCCAGGATCGCCGCCTGGGCCCGCGCCGCCGCGGGCCGCGCCGAACTCCGCAGCCTCAAGCTCGCCCGCTTCGGCGACAACATGCGCGACGTCGCCGTCACCGAGGGCGACAAGGTCGAGGCCCAGCGCCGCTTCGGCGTCTCGGTCAACACCTACGGCGTCAACGACCTGGTCGCCGCCGTGGACGCGGCCGGCGAGGGCGAAGTCACCGCGCTCGCCGAGGAGTACGAGGACAGCTACCGCCTCGCGCCCGAACTGCGCGCCGGCGCGGAGCGCCACGACTCGCTGCGCTACGCGGCGCGCATCGAACTCGGCCTGCGCGGCTTCCTGGAACAGGGCGGCTTCAAGGCCTTCACCACCAACTTCGAGGACCTCGGCGGACTGCGCCAGCTGCCCGGCCTCGCCGTGCAGCGGCTGATGGCCGACGGCTACGGCTTCGGCGGCGAGGGCGACTGGAAGACCGCCACCCTGCTGCGCACCCTCAAGGTGACCGGCACCGGACTGCCCGGCGGCACCTCCTTCATGGAGGACTACACCTACCACCTGGAGTGCGGCAGTGAGCTGATCCTCGGTGCCCACATGCTGGAGGTCTGCCCGAGCATCGCCGCGCAGACCCCCTCGTGCGAGATCCACCCGCTGGCCATCGGCGGCCGGGAGGACCCGGTCCGCCTGGTCTTCGACGCCGAACCCGGCCCGGCCGTCGTCGTCGGACTCGCCGACCTCGGTGACCGCTTCCGGCTGGTCGCCAACGAGATCGACGTCGTCCCGTCCCCGGCGCCGCTGCCCAACCTGCCCGTCGCCCGTGCCGTCTGGAGGCCGCGACCGGACCTGCCGACCTCCGCCGAGGCCTGGCTGACCGCCGGAGGGCCGCACCACACCGTGCTCTCCGGTGCGGTCGGCACCGAGGAGCTGGACGACCTCGCCGAGATGCTCGGCGTGGAACTCCTGGTGATCGACGACGACACCACGATGCGCCGCTTCACCAAGGAACTGCGCTGGAACCAGGCCTACCACCGGCTGGCCCAGGGCTTCTGACCCCGATGAGCCCGTACCGACGACGCCCGCCCGCCCGGTGGGCGTCGCCCCGGCTTCCCGCACACCCGCCGAACGGAGAGCAGCCCGTGCCCAGAGACGTACTCGTCTCCCCCGGTGACCTGACGGTGGCCCAGGAGGCCGCCGGGGCCCTGCCGGACGGGCAGCGCATCACCCGCTGGACGTTCGGCTCCCGGGCCGGGGTCACAGCGGAGGTGCTCAGCCTGGGCGCCCGCCTCCAGGCCCTCAACGCGCCGGACCGGACCGGGCAGCGGGCCAATGTGGTCCTGGGCGGCGGCAGCGTCGAGGACCTGCTCGGCGAAGCGGCCTTCCTCGGCGCGACGGTCGGCCGCTACGCCAACCGGATCGCCGGCGGTGTGCTGCCCCTGGACGACCGGACGTACCAGCTGGCCACCCAACCCACCGGGCACACCCTGCACGGCGGCCCGGACGGCTTCGCCACCCGTGTCTGGGACGGCGTGCCGGTCCGGGCGGACCGGCAGGTCGGCGTCCGTTTCCGCCTCCGCAGCCCCGCCGGGGACCAGGGGTTCCCGGGGGCGGTCACCGCCGAGGTGACGTACCTGCTCGATGCCGACGGCGAACTCTCGATCACCTACCAGGCGGCCACGGACGCCCCGACGGTCGTCAACCTCACCAATCACGCGTACTTCAACCTGGCCGGCGAGGGCCGCGGAACGGTGCTCGACCACCTGCTGCGCGTCGAGGCCGCCGGGTACCTTCCGGTGGACGGGGAGCTGATCCCGCTCGGCCCGGTCGAGCCGGTCGCCGGCACCCCCTTCGACCTTCGCCGCGCCCGGCGGATCGGTGCCTGCGTCACCGGGGAACACCCCCAGATCCGGGCGGCCGGACGCGGGTTCGACCACACCTGGGTGCTCGACGGCTCCGGGCTGCGGCGGGCTGCCCTGCTGAGCCACCCGGCCAGCGGTCGGCACGTCGAGTGCCTGACCACGGAGCCGGGGCTCCAGGTCTACACCGGGAACCACTTCGACGGCACGCTGGCCGGTCGCTCCGGCCGCCGGTACACCGCTTACGCGGGCATCGCCCTGGAGACCCAGCACTTTCCGGACTCGCCCAACCGGCCCGACTACCCCTCCACCGTGCTGCGCCCGGGGGAGAGGTACCGGTCGCGGACGGTGTACCGCTTCTCGGCCGAGTAGCGGAGCGCCGGGCGGTGAGCGGGGTCGGTGAGCGGGGGCGGTGGGCCCGGCGGGGCCCACCGCCCTCCCGAGTCAGGAGGCCAGCGCCCCCGCCGACCCGGATCACGGTGAACCTCGCGTCGGCCATCAGGTCGAGGTCTTCCGTGAGCCGCTCGTAGGGCTGGTACTCGTGGTAGTAGGCGGCGCCGAACAGCACACGAGGGGGCAGGGGGACCATGGGTGCACCTCGGAACGGGTGGGAGCCCCGGCTGCCGGGCGCGACAGCCGGGGCGGAGGGGACGCGGGTCAGGAGGCGGTGCCGGTGACCGTGTTGCCGGACTTGGTCACGTGGTAGGTGACGGTGTCACCGGTCCAGAAGCGGAAGGTGAATGTCGCCGGGACGCCGTCCTTGAGGGACTTGACGTAGTCGGGCTTGAGGGTGGTGGTGTTGGCGCCGTAGTCGGCACGGAGGTTGTCGAACGACTGGTAGGTGGTCCAGGACGCGGGACCGGCGGCGGTGCCGTCGGCGTAGGTGGACTGCACGTTGGCCATCAGGGCGCCGTTGAACCGGGTGGGGATCGTGAGCCCGTCGGCGGTTCCGGTGGCGTCGGCCATCGCGGGCTTGTCGTACGAGCGCACGAAGAGCTTCCACGGGACGCCGTCGGAGTACCGGACCTCCAGGGTGGCGTTGACCCCGGCGCTCCGGTCGCCGGCGAGCCGGGTGAGGGCGTCGGCGGTCAGGGTCAGCTGGTCGCCGTTGACGGTGTAGTCGATGTACGGGATCAGCGGGCGGTCGCCCTGCCAGAGGCCGGTGAACCAGGAGCCGTTGCGGTTCAGGGTGATGGTCTGCGCCGCGATGGGGCCGGACTTCGGCAGGAAGACGTTGTCGGTGGAGGCGGTGCCCGAGCGGGTCCGCCAGGAGGTCTGGATCAGGTCCTTCATCTCGGGGACCATCCACTGCATGGTGCCGCGGTTCAGGAAGTCGTTGGCGGCGTCCCAGACGGCGGAGGTCATGCCGTTGCGCCGCGCCTCGTAGTTGACGTGCTCGAAGTACTTGAGCATCTCGCCGCGCTCGACCACGCCGGAGTAGGGCGAGGTGAGCAGGCCGTACTCGCCGAGGTAGACGGGGATGCCCTTGGCGACGAAGGTGTCGTGCACCCGGGCGAAGCCCTCGGTCAGGTCCGACTGGGCCTTCGCGTCGTAGGTCGGGCCGTTCGCGATGTTCACGCTGAACGGGTACCAGCTGTAGTAGTGCACGGTGGCGACCAGGTTGCGGTCGTGCAGCGAGGCCATCGTGGTGGAGAGGTCGTCGAGCCAGTGCTGGGCGTTGTTGGTCTCCTCGGAGGGCAGGACGAGCAGACGGTCCTTGTTCCTGCCACCGGTGTTGCGCACGATGTCGTGGAACGAGGTGTTGAGCTCGCGCAGGTACTGGGTCTTCTGGGCGTCGGTCGCGTCGGAGAACTGCGGTTCGTTGATGCTCTCCATGAGCAGGCTGCGCGGTTCGTCCTTGAAGGCGGTGGCGATCTGCTGCCAGGTGGAGTTGAACCGGGCCACGACGTTGTCGTGGTCGGTGGACATGGCGGCGATCCACTTCCACGAGTCGTGGTGGACGTTGATCTCGACGTAGAGGCCGTCCTCCAGGGCCCAGTCGACGACCTGCTTGACCCGCTTCATCCACACCGGGTCGATGGTGTAGGGGGCGGTGTCGGACTGGTGCGGGTACCAGGTGACGGGGATCCGGACACTGCGGAAGCCCTGGGCCTTGAGGCCGTCGAAGGTGGCCTTGGTGGTGAGCGGGTTGCCCCAGGAGGTCTCGTCGGGGATGGCGTCCAGGGTGTTGCCGAGGTTCCAGCTGGGCTGCATCCGGGCCACGGCGGCCATCGGGTCCTGCGGGACCCGGACGCCGGCGGCCTCGGCCGCCGGCGGGGCCTTCTCGGCGGGGGCGGCGACGGCGGTGCCGGCGCAGAGGGCGCCGGTGGTGGCCAGGGCCACCACGAGGCCGGCGGTGCGCCGGAGCCGGCGGGCGAGCGGTCGGGCGGTGTGTCGTGCGGTGTTCACGGGTCGTCCCTTCGGGTGAACGGGGTGGGGGAGCCCCCGACGGCTGGTCAGGGGAGCGGAAGGGGCTCGTAGTCGAACCAGTCGAAGTGGACGGTGCCTTCGGCGGCGTACATGCCGATGACCCGGCCGGTGAAGCCGCCGGCCACTTCGGTGGAGAGGTAGCGGCCGTCGAGGCCCGCGAGCTCGGTGAAGGTTCCGTCCGGCTCCTCGATGCCGAGGACGACGTCGTCGGGGCCGGTGCGCGGGCCTCGCGTCTGGCGCGGGACGACGTCGACACCGAGCACCACGGCTCCGGCGGGCATCGCACGGGAGGCGACCTCGGTGCGCAGCGATCCGATCCGGGCGAGCACCTTCACCTCGCCGTCGGCCGCCTCGATCTCGTAGTGGTGGTCCTCGTCCATGCGGACGGCGAGGCCGCCGCGTCCCTCGGTGGGATCGATCAGCGTGCGGGCGCGGCAGCCGAGGTGCTGCTGGCGCCGCCCGACGAACACCACGTCGTTCTCGTCGAGGGAGGCGCCGGCGGCGCGCAGGGTGAGCCAGCCGGACCGTTCCTTCGTGGTGCACAGCTGCTCGGTGCGCCGGCGTACGGAGATCCACTGGGGGTGCAGCTCGGCCTGGTCGAAGTCGTCCCGGGCCGGGACGGTGGGCATCGGGTGCAACGGCCAGGCCGGGGTGGGCAGTTCGGGGGTGACCCGGCCGACCACCGGCCAGCCGTCCATCCATTCGACGGGGGCGAGGAAGGTCTCCCGGCCGAGCACGTACCAGGCGGGGGTGCCGCCGCGCGGCCGGACGGCGAGCAGCACCATCCACCAGGAGCCGTCGGGAGCCTGGACGAGGTCGGCGTGCCCGGTGTTCTGGACGGGGCTGTCGATGCCGCGGTGGGTCAGTACCGGGTTCGTCGGGCAGGGCTCGAACGGGCCGGAGGGCGAGGTGCCTCGGGCGATGGAGACGGCGTGGCCGCGCTCGGTGCCGCCCTCGGCGATCATCAGGTACCAGTACGCGCCGATCCGGTACAGATGCGGGGCTTCGGGGGCCGCAGCGCCGGGGGCGCCGGACCAGATCCGCTGCGGCTCGCCGAGGGTCTCGCCGGTGGCCGGGTCGAGGCGGACCTGGGAGACGCCGGCGACGGTGCAGAAGCAGGTGCCGTCCTCGTCCCAGGCGAGGTCCGGGTCGATGCCGTGGACGCCGGGCAGCCGGACCGGGTCGGACCAGGGGCCGGCCGGGTCGGTCGCGGTGAAGAGCAGGTTCCCTTCCCCGCTGACATTGGTGACGATCAGCCAGAAGCGGCCGTCGTGGTGGCGCAGCGTCGGGGCGTAGATCCCGCCGGAGGACGGCGACTCCAGTGGCAGGTTCAGCTGGCTCGGCCGGTCCAGGGCGTTGCCGATCCGCGCCCAGTTCACCAGGTCGCGGCTGTGGAAGACCGGGATGCCGGGGAAGTACTCGAAGCTGGAGCAGGCGAGGTAGTAGTCGTCGCCCACGCGGCAGACGCTGGGGTCGGGGTGGAAGCCGGGGATCACCGGGTTGGGGACGGTGCCGGCGGGCTCGGGCTGGACTGACACGTGGTCGGTTCCTCTCGGGTCTTCATGGGTCGGGGGTGGCGCCCCGGGCCCCGGGGAGCCAGGGGCACCACCGGTTCGGCGGTTCAGCCGATCGCGCAGGAGGCGCCGTTGAACCGGAAGGCGGAGGGGTTGGCGTCACTGCTGGACCAGGTGGCCCTGAAGCCCCACTGGACGCTGCCGCCCTGCGGGACGGAGGCGTTGTAGGACACGTTCTGGGCGGTGACGTTCGGGCCGCTCTGCGAGGCCGAGGCGTTCCAGGTGTTGGTGATGCCGGCGTCACCGGGGAAGGTGAAGCCGAGGGACCAGCCGTTGACCTGGCCGAGGCCGTTGTTGACGACGGTCAGGTTGGCGACGGTGACGCCCGACCACTGGCTCTTGGCGTAGACGACCCGGCAGGGCGCGTCGGTCGGGTGCATCTGGACGACCGTGATGCCGTAGGCGGGCACGGTCTGGGTGGTCGGGCTGCCGGACTGGGCGGTGCCGATCCCGTGGGCGTTCTTGAGGTAGGAGTGGACGGTCGGGGCGGCGGAGGAGGGGGTGAACCCGCTGTACGAGAGGTTCACCGTGGCGTCGTTGTTCGGGTCCTTGTTGATCAGCATGACGTCCACGTCGCCGTCGGCGCGGCGGACGGCGTGCGCGGAGAGCAGCGCGGACGAGCTGGCGGCCTTGACCAGGGTGTCCCCGGGTGCGCCCAGCCTGGAGATCATCTGGGTGCCGTAGTAGGCGGGGAAGGGCGTGTTGACGGCCGGCTCGCAGGGGGAGCCGCTGGAGACCATGCCGCCGTCGTTGTAGTCGGTGGCGCCCTCGACGGTGGTCACCTTCGTGCAGTCGGTGCCGTTGCGCAGGTCCCACCAGTCGACGTTGAACGCGCCGTTCTCCAGCCAGGTGAGGTAGTTGTCCGGGGCGAACAGTCCGTTCGGGGAGGTGTCCAGGTAGGCCTGGGCGTTCGCCTCGGTCACCGCGATGCCGACGTTGGGGGCGTTGGATCCGGCGTACTGGTTGATCAGCGAGCGCACGGCGCCGGCGATGTTCGGGTTCTGGGCCTGCGGCTTGGTGAGCAGGTCGGCCGGGCTGGTGCTGGTGGGGTAGGCGTGCACGATGGCGAAGTCGATCTTCGAGCCGGCGATCGACAGGACCGTGTGGTTCCAGTCCATGGTGTCGCCCGGGCCGACGATGCCGTCCGGCCAGTAGCCGGGGGTGGTCAGCACGGCGCCGATCTTGACGCTCGGGTCGGCCGCCTTCATCGCCGAGATGTACTGCACCAGGTTGTTCGCGTAGGTCGTTGCGCTCTTGCTGGTGTGGGTGTCGTACTCCCAGTTGGCGCCGTACTCGCCGTTGCCGTAGACCTCGTTGCCGATCTCCCAGTACTTGACGCCGTAGCCCTTGGTGACGTTGGCGTACTGGACCCAGGCGGCGGCCTCCTGCGGGGTGCCGGAGCCGTAGTTGGCGGTGATGATCGGCTGTGCCCCGGCGGCTCGCACGGTGCTCATGAAGGCGTCGAAGCCGGTGTTCGGGGCGACGTAGGCACCGCCCTCGGCGGTGCCGGTCTGCCAGTGGTAGACGTCGGAGTGGCTGCCGCCGGGGTAGCGGACGGTGTTGATGCCAGCCGTACTGAGCAGGCCCGGGGTGGTGGCGGCGTTCATGCCGGCGTCGTAGACCGGGATGTTCACGCCGACGCCGGTGGCGGGGACGGTGGCGCGCTGCAGGGCGGCGTCGACGGACACCGACACGGAGTTCGCGGCGGCGGCGGGCGGTGCGACGGCGGCGATCGCGCCGGTGACCGCGAGTGCCAGGGCCGCCGCGACAGCTATGGCGCGTTCACGACAAGACTGGACGGGTGACTTCACTGCGTCCCTCCAGGGGTGGGGGTGCGTGGTGTTCGGGTGGGGGATCGAACTCCCGCGTTCTGGACGGTGGGGGCCGGAGCGGCTGCTCGGGATCTGGCCCGGACGCTGAGCGTGTTCCGTACGGATGCGGGCCGGCGCGGTGGGGCGCGCGCGGTCGCCTGACGCATCGTCAACTCCTCTCGGCGGACATCCTGGTGAGGCGCAGCAGGACGGCGGACGGGGCCGCCGGCAGGGCCAGGGTGAGTTCGGCGGTGCAGGGGTGCCAGGTGGCGCAGGCCTGGCTGGACGACGGGTAGAGCACCTCGACGCGGACCTCGGCGCCGGCCAGGTGGGGCAGGTCGAGATCCCTGACGGTCTCCTCGCCGGAGCGGCGCCAGGCGGTGACGTAGGTGGTGGCCGGGGTGTGCAGTGCCAGGGCGATCCACGGGTCCTCCCAGCCCGGGAGACCGAGCGGCCAGCCGGGCAGTGCCTTCGGCAGGTCGGCGCGGATCGACTTGTGGACGGCTACCGCCTCGTGCACCAAGTCCCGTGCCGCCGGGGAGAGATCGGTGATCCGGCCGGAGAGGTGGATGCGGCCGAGGAGCGCGTTGGCCATGGTGAGGGCGACCTCGTCGAGGGAGTCCTCGGGCAAGGGGTACGACCAGACCGCGCCCTGCTCGGGCGTGACGGCGGTGGGGGCCGCAGCCGCGATGGGTGCGTAGCGCAGCAGGTCCTGCTGGTCACTGGTGGACTGTAGCTGGAGCCGGGAGAGCAGGGCGTGGTCCATCCGCATGCCGCCGGAGGCGCAGTTCTCGATCACCAGGTCCGGGTGCCGGTCCAGGATGCCGTCCAGCCAGGCGAGTTGGGCCCGGTTGTGGCCGAGCAGGCCGGCCGCCGGGGCCTCGGCCGGGTGGCTGCTGGTGCCGGAGCCCGGGTCGGTGTTGTGGTCGAGCTTGAGGTAGCCGACGCCCCACTCCCCGACCAGGCGGTCCACCACGGCGTCCAGGTGGGCCCGGGCGGCCGGGTGGCGCAGGTCCAGGTGGTAGCGGCCGCCGCCCTCCTCCACACGGTGTCCGTCGCGCCGGAAGAACGCCTCCTCCGGAAGGGAGCCGGCCACCGGGCTGTTCACCCCGACCGCCTCCGGCTCCAGCCACAGGCCCGGGACCATGCCCCGCTCCCGGATGCGGTCCAGGACCTCGTGGATCCCCTTCGGCCCCGGGAACCGGGAGGCCGACGGCTCCCAGGCGCCGACGGAGCTCCACCAGTTGTCGCCGTCGTCGTACCAGCCGGCGTCGATGACGAAGTACTCCGCGCCGGCCTCGGCGGCGGCGTCCACCAGCGGCAGCAGCTTGGCCGTGGTCGGGTCGCCCATCAGGCAGTTCATGTAGTCGTTGAAGATGACCGGCAGCCGGCGGTGGTCGGGGTGCGGCCGGCGGGTGGCGCGGCGGTAGCGGGTGAGGGCGGCGAAGGCGGCGTCCGAGCCGCCGTCCGCGGCCAGGGCGAGCGCCACGGGCACGGTCCGGAACTCGGCGCCCGGCTCCAGCGGGTGGCGCCAGCCGTGGTCCGCGTCGTCGGGGCCGTACAGCGCCGCGTACGCGGTGTCGTCGCGAACACCGCACTCCCAGCGCCAGCCACCGCCGTTGTGCTCGATCTGCCACAGCCAGGTGCGGCCCGACGTGCGGTCCGTCAGACCGCCCATCGGCAGCTGGCCGCAGCTGGACCACGCGCCCTGACCGGCCGCGACGCGGGCGCTGCGGCCGGAGGTGGTGTGGACGCGGCCGCTGCGCTCGGGCGAGGACACCCTCAGCGGCTGGCGGTGCCAGCGGCACTCGGCGAACCACTCGTTCTCCGCCCACAGCAGGTCGGCGGTGTCCAGCGCCGCCGGGTCGCCCCCGGTGAGGCAGCCCGCCACGAGTGAGGAGACCGACTCCAGGTGCAGCGTGCGCGGCCCGTCGTTGCGCAGCAGCACCTCGCTGCGCAAGACCGGCAGGCCGTCCGGGGAGCGGTAGACCGCCTCGGCGGTCAGGCCGGTCTCCGGGTCGTGGAGTTCGACGGTGAGCACGTGCCAGTCGCCGTCCCGGGTCGCGTGGTGGGAGCGGTGGCGCAGCCGTCCGCCGAGGGCGCTGTTGACGAGGTGCCGGCCCGACCAGTAGCGGCCGAGGGCGGCGGTGGTCACCTCCACCAGCGGCAGCGGTGCTCCTGGGCGCGGGGTGGCGGTCTTCTCGCCGGGCGCGCCGAGGCGGACCAGGCGGGGCGGGCCCTGCTCGTCCAGGGCGATCTCCAGGTCCAGGGCATGGTGGCCCCAGCGGATCGTCTCGTGCGGGTCGCTCATGGTGCCTTCCTCGGTCCGGGGGACATGAGGTGCGGTCAGTGCGCGCGCAGCACCGCGCAGCCGCCGGGCGGCAGTCGGTGCACGGGCCCGTCCGTGAGCAGGTCATGGCCCGCCTGCGGCAGCGGGACGAGGTCGGCACCGTGGTTGATCAACACGTGCCAGCTGCGGCCGTCCGGAGCGTGCCGGGTGACGGCCTCGACGCCGGGCGGCAGCCCCGGCAGCTCCGGGACGGCACCGGCTTCGGAGAGCAGTCGGCCGACGAGGGCGGCGTAGCCGGTGTCGTCGAGCCGGGTGGAGAGGTACCAGCCGTGGCCGGAGCCGAAGGCGTGGCGGGTGAGCGCCGGACTGCCGTCGAGCATGCCGTCGGTGTAGGCGGCGACTGCCTCGGCGCCCTCGGTGCGCAGGGACTCGGTCCAGGACGTGGCCGTCGAGCCGTCGGAGAGCGTCAGTTCCTCGCCCTGCCGCAGCGGACGGTACTCCTCGACCCGGATGCCGAGCGCCTCGCGCAGCGGTGCGGCGGGGTAGCCGCCGAGCCGGGAGTGGAGGCGCTCGTCGACCATGCCGCTGAAGTGCTGGACGAGCAGGGTGCCGCCGGCGGCGACGTAGCGGCGCAGGTTGTGAGCGTTCACATCGGACAGCAGGAAAAGGGCCGGGGCGATGACCAGCCGGTAGTGGCCGAGGTCGTGCCCGGGGTGGGCGAAGTCGACCGTCCGGCCGGCGTCCCACAGTGCCCGGTGGGCGCGGCGCAGCGCGGCGAAGTAGTCGAGTTCGGACGAGGGGAGGCCGTCGACCGTCAGCGCCCACCAGGCGTCGGAGTCGTGCAGCACGGCGACCTCGGTCCGGACGGCGGAGCCAGCGAGTTCGCCGAGCCGGGCGACGGCCTCGCCGACCGCGGTGACTTCGCGGAAGGTGCGGCTGTCCGGCCCGGCGTGCGGGACCATCGCCGAGTGCCACTGTTCGGCGCCGGCCCGGGACTGGCGCCACTGGAAGAACAGGGCCCCCTCCGAGCCGCGGGCGATGTGGGCGAGCGAGTGGCGCAGGATGTCCCCCGGGTCCTTGGCCAGGACCCGGCCGGCGGCGTAGACGGTGTTGGTGCCCTGTTCCATCAGCAGCCAGGGGGCGCCGCCGGCGAACGAGCGGGCCCGGTCGGCGTCGAAGGCGGCGTGGGCGGCGGCGTCGACGCCGGGGGCGCTGGGGTAGTGGTTGACGGAGACCACGTCGACCTCGCGGCCGAAGGCCCACAGGTCGAGGTTCTGGTAGCCGGGCAGCATGAGGTTGGTCGTGACCGGGCGGTCGCTGTGGGCGCGGATCGCGTCGCGCTGCTCCCGGTAGGCGGCGAGGGTCTCGTCGGACCAGAAGCGGCTGAAGTCCAGCGCCTGGCCGGGGTTGCGGTGCCACTGGCTGGCGCGGGGCGGCAGGACCTGCTCCCACGCGGTGTAGCGCTGGCTCCAGAAGGCCGTCCCCCAGGCCTCGTTGAGGGCTGCGAGGGAGCCGTGGCGGGCGCGCAGCCAGACCCGGAAGGCGGCGGCGGTGTGGTCGCAGTGGCAGCGGGTCGCGTACTCGTTGTGGACGTGCCACAGGGCGAGCGCCGGGTGGTCGCCGTAGCGTTCGGCGAGGGCGGCGGCGATGTGGCGCGCGGCCCGGCGGTAGGCGGGGGAGGCGAGGCAGTAGGTGTCCCGGCTGCCGTGGGTGAGCCTGGTGGCGTCGGGGCGGACCGGCAGGGCGTCCGGGTGGGCCAGGGTGAACCAGGGCGGCGGGGAGGCGGTGGGGGTGGCGAGGTCGACGGCGACGCCGGCCGTGTGCAGCCGGTCGAGGTGGGCGTCGAGCCAGTCGAAGTCGTAACGCCCCTCCTCGGGTTCCATCAGGGCCCAGGAGAAGACGCCGACGGTGGCGAGGTTGATCCGGGCCCGGCGCATCAACTCGTCGTCCTGCTTCCACACCTCGGCGTCCCACTGCTCGGGGCTGTAGTCCCCGCCGTAGGCGAGGCCGCCGAGGCGGTCGGTGAGCCGGCGGATGTCCATCTGGGAACCGTCCTTCTCGTCGTGGGGTCAACTGCGGGGCGGGGCCGGGGCGGTGCTTTCACGGACCACCAGTTCCGGTGGCATCAGGAGGAGTCGGTCCTCCGGCCGGGTGCCCGCGGCGGCCGCGGCGATCCTCGCCATGACCTGCTCGACGGCGACCTGCCCGAGGTCCTTCTTCGGACTGGTCACGGAGGTGAGCCGGGGTGAGTGCTGCTCGGCCATCGGGTCGGGGCAGATGGCGATGACGGAGGCGTCCTCCGGCACGGTCCGCCCGCTGGCGCGTAGGAGGCTGAGCAGCGGGCCGATCGCCGACTCGTTCTGCACCACGAACCCGGTGGTGTCCGGGCGGTCCGCGAGGATCCGGGCCAGGGTGCCGGCGGTGCTCTCGTAGGTGCCCGCGCAGGGCCGGTGGAGGAAGCGCAGGTTCCGCCGCTCGGCGCGGGCGCGGAAGCCGTGGAGGGTACGTTCGGCGTATCCGGCGTGGCGCCGGTAGACGCCGCTGCTGTAGCCGATGAAGGCGATGTCGCGGTGGCCGAGGTCGGCCAGGTGGTCGGCGCACAGGGCGCCCGCGGTGGCGAAGTCGTGGTCGACGCAGGAGAGTCCGGCGGGGTCGTCGGGCAGGCCGATGAGCGCGGCCGGGATCTCCTCGGCGCGCAGGACCGGGATGCGCTCGTCGTCCAGCCGGACGTCCATCAGGATGACGCCGTCGGCGAGGCCGGTGGCGGCGACCCGGCGGACGCCTTCGGGCCCTTCGTCGTTGGTGAGCAGCAGGACGTCGTAGCCGTGCTCACGGGCCGCCACGGTGACGGCGATGGCGATCTCCATCATGGTGGGGACGTGTACCTCGGGGTGGAGCGGCACCACCAGGGCGATGATGTGGGAGCGTTTGCCGGCGAGGGCGCGGGCACCCGCGTTGGGGTGGTAGCCGAGGTCGGTGATGGCCTGCTCGATGCGGGTCCTGGTCCCGTCGGAGATCGGGCGCTTGCCGCTGAGGGCGTAGCTGACCGTGCTGGACGAGACGCCGGCGTGCCTGGCCACATCGGCGAGTGTCACCATCGTTCTGCTTCCTTCGTGTCGGTTCCGCTCGGGAGCGTCCCGGTCGTGTGAGGGGCGGGCCCGCGGTGGGACCGCTCCCGGTCCGCGGGGCCCGTCAGGCCCGGCACGGACGGCTCAGCCCTTGATCGCACCGGTGAGGACGCCGGTACGCAGGTGCTTCTGCACGAACGGGTACACGATCACCAGTGGTACCAGGGTGAGGACCACGACCGCCATCTGCAGCGACAGCGGTGCGGTCTGCACATGGGTCTCTCCGAAGCCGGAGTTGACCGAACCGGGCAGGCCGTTGGCCCGGTTGACGTAGGTGAGCAGTACGTACTGCAGCGGCCACTTCTGACTGTCCGTCGGCATGTAGAGCATGACGTTGAAGAAGGAGTTCCAGTACCCGACCGCGTAGAACAGCGCGGTGACGGCGGTGACGGCGCGTGAGGTGGGCAGGACGACGGACCACAGGATGCGCCACTCCCCGGCGCCGTCCATCCGGGCCGCGTCGATCAGTTCGGAGGAGGTCTCCTGGTAGAAGGCGCGCAGCACCAGGATGTTGAAGACGGAGACCGCGCTCGGCAGGATCAGGGACCACCACTGGCCGTAGCCGCCGAGGCCGGTGACGACCAGGAAGCCGGGGATCAGGCCGCCGCTGATGAACATCGTGGTGATCAGCAGCAGCAGGACGAAGCGGTGCCCGAGGGAGCGCGGCCGGGAGAGGCCGTAGGCGCACAGGACGGAGACGGCCATGGACAGCGCGGTGCCGACCACGGTGATGCCCAGGCTTACCCCCAGCGCGGTGACGACCGTCGGGTCGCTGAGCATCTGGTGGTACGTCGCGGTGGTCAGGCCGTCCGGCCAGATCACCAGGCCGCCGGCCCGGTTGATGGCGCCGGGTGTGGAGAAGCTGGTGAGGATGATGACCCAGAGCGGGACCAGGATGACGGCGAGCGTCCCGCCGAGCGTGAGCCCCTTGGCGGCCTGGCCGACGGCGGTGGGCGGCTCCTCCCACGGTGGGCGGGCGGAGCCGGCCCGGCGGCGGGCGGCCGCCGCCGTGCGGCGCTTCTCGCGGCGCGAAGCCATGGTGAGTGCGTTGGTCATGTGCGGTACAGCCCGTCCTCGCCGAAGGCGTGCGCCAGCCGGTTGGCACCCCAGACGAGCAGCAGCGAGACCGCGCTCTTGAAGAGCCCGGCCGCCGCGCCGTAGCTGTAGCCGCCGGTGGAGATGCCGTAGTAGAAGGAGAAGGTGTCCAGGACGTCCGCGGCCTCGTGGCCGACGGCGTCGCGCTGGACCAGGAACTGCTCGAAGCCCACGGACAGGGCGTTGCCGAGCCGCAGGACCAGCATCAGCACGATCACCCCGCGCAGTCCCGGCAGCGTGATGTGCCACATCCGCCGGAACCGGCCGGCGCCGTCCGCCGCCGCTGCCTCGTACAGCTCGCTGTTGATCGCGCTCAGCGCCGCGAGGAAGACGATGATCCCCCAGCCCGCCTCCTTCCAGATCGCCTGGGAGGTGACCAGCAGCGCGAAGGTGTGCGGGTTGGTCATGATGTCCCAGGTGCCGATGTCGTGCTGGCGCAGGAACTGGTTGAGCACGCCGGCGCCGCCCAGCATCTGCTGGAAGATCGTGACCGCCAGCACCCACGAGAAGAAGTGCGGCAGGTAGACCACGGACTGGAAGACGTTGCGGATCCGTTCGCTGATCACCGAGTTGAGCAGCAGGGCCAGGGCGATGGGGACGGGGAAGAACAGGATCAGCTGGACGAAGCTGAGGTACAGCGTGTTCTTCATCGAGGCCCAGAACGCCGGGTCGCCGAACAGCTGCTGGAACTGGTCGAAGCCGACCCATTCGCTGTGCCAGACCCCGACCAGCGGGTCGTACTCCTGGAAGGCGGTGACGATGCCGAACAGCGGGACGTAGTTGAACACCAGGAGCAGGACGACCGCGGGCACCGTCATCAACAGGAGGGACCTGTCGCGCCGCAGCCTGGTCCGCCAGCCGAGCCGCGCGGGGCCCGCCGGGCGCTTCGGGGCCGCGGTGCTCACCGGCCGGTGCCGTACTTGTCGAGGACGTTGTCGGTCATCCACTGCTTGAGCCGCTCCCCGGGGCCGGAGCGCCAGCCGGCGATGGCGTCCTGCACGTCGGAGACCTTCTTCTTGCCGTGGTAGCAGTCCTTGATGGTGTCGTTGACGCTCTGCGCGGCCGAGGCCGTGGCGAGGGCCGGCGGCATGCTGAAGTTCATGCCCCAGAAGGGCGGCTTGGTGAGGTACTTGACGTTGGCGGCGGACCAGGACGTGTAGTCCTTGGTGACCTGGTCGCCGCCCGGGTTGCTGATCACGGAGCCGGGAGCGGCCAGGAACGGGAAGGTCGTCGCCTGGACGTCCTTCTTGCCCTCCTCGGTGAAGGTCGGCACGCCGTTCACCCGGGTGTGGTGGACGCCCTCGACACCGTAGTTGACCAGGGTGTACTCGGCCGTGCCGTAGGGGGCGGCGAGGTAGTTCGCGACGGCGAGGAGTTCCTCGATCTGCGCGGGCTTCAGATCGGCGTTGAGGTAGCTGATCATGCTGGCGGCCGCGCCCAGGTAGATCACCGGCGTGCCCTTGCCGTCGGCGGTGACGGCGTTGAACGCGCCGCGTCGGTAGTTCGGGTCCGCGGCGGTGCCGGACTGGTGGTCGGCCAGGTTCCAGGCGCCCAGTCCGCCGCCCCCGATGAGCACCTTGCCGCTGTAGAAGCGGGTGGCTCCGTTGGCGACGTCACCGGCGAGGGTGTCCGGGTGCATGTAGCCCGCGGTGGCCAGGCGGTAGTGCCAGGCGAGGGCCTCCAGGAACTCCTGGGTCTCGAACGGGTGGACCAGCTTGCCGTTGTCGACCTTCCAGTTCATGGGAACGCCCCAGGAGAACTGGAGGTAGGTCCACACGTCGTCGAAGGCCCACACGCCCCGCTTGGCATCGGTCAGTTCCTTGCCGATGTTCATCAGGTCGTCGGCGGAGGTGACCTGGTCGGCCGTGATGCCGCGGGCATCGAGGATGTCCCGGCGGTAGAAGGTGGCTCCGGGGATGCCGAAGCTGCTGGAGAAGCAGGGGATCCCGTAGAGCTTGTCGCCCCAGACCCCCATCTGCCAGGCGCCGCTGGGGAGGGCGGCCAGGTTGGGGTACTTCTTGGCGTTGTCGCCGGACAGGTACGGGGTCAGGTCCGCGAGCTGGGTGCCGACCAGCCTGCCGGTGTTGAAGTTGGCGTTCAGCCAGGACGGCAGGTTGATCCAGTCCGGCAGCTTCTTGGCGGCGGTCATCGTCGGGATGATGGTGCTGTAGTTGATCCCGTCCGCCGGTTTCATGGTCAGCTCGACCCCGAGCGCCTTGTCCATCGCCTGGTAGAAGGAGTTGCCGACCGGCGGGGCGGTGCCCCACAGCGGGGTGACCGCCGTGTAGCTGCCGCCCCTGCCCGGAACGCCGGACACGGTGGCGGGCGGGGACGCCGGGTAGGAGAGGTAGCCCGCGTCGGTCGCGACGTCGGATCCGCCCTGCACAGGGGCTATGTCCGGCTTGACCGCGTTGGCGTTCGGCGCGTAGGTCGGCAGGGCCGCCCTCAGGCCCTCCTTGGTGTTCGCGCCGGCCTTCCTGGTCGAGCCGCCGCCGCAGGCGGACAGCAGGGGCGCCATCGCGGCGGCTCCGGCGACCGTGGCGGCGGTACTCAGAAAGCTCCTGCGGTTCAGCCCGGATCTCATGGTGGCGTGGCCCCTCTCCGTCGAAGCACAGTCGAAGCACAGTCGAGGCACCAAAGCGTCGAAGCGCTTGGATGTTTCGGCGAGACTAACGACGCGTTACTGGTTGAGCAAGAGTCTGAACAAATGCAAAATCGGTTGTTTCCAGGGGAGTTGACAGTCCTTCCGAGGCGTGCCAGCGTCGAAGCGCTTCGATGCACAGCCACCCGAGCCCAGCCCGTCCGAGGGGTGCCCCACGTGAGTTCCGTGCCCGCGTCCGCAGCCGGCCTGCCCGACTTCCGCAACCCCACGCTGCCCCTGCGCCGGCGTGCCGACGACCTGCTCCACCGGCTCACGCTCGACGAACGGCTCGCGATGCTGCACCAGTACGCGCCGGCCGTCCCGCGCCTGGGCGTGGCCCCCTTCCGCACCGGCAGCGAGGGCCTGCACGGCGTCTCCTGGCTCGGCTTGGCAACGGTCTTCCCGCAGGCCGTCGGCCTCGGCGCCAGCTGGGACGAGGACCTGGTGCGCGAGGTCGCCGAGGCCGTCTCGACCGAGCTGCGGGCCTTCCACTACCACCGCCCGCCGGCGATCGGCTCCCCCGAGCGCGGCCCCCACTCCCTCCAGGCCTGGGCCCCCGTGCTCAACCTGCTGCGCGACCCGCGCTGGGGACGCAACGAGGAGGCCTACTCCGAGGACCCGGTGCACACCGCGCGGGTCGGCGAGGCATTCTGCAACGGCCTCACCGGCGACCACCCGACCTACCTGCGGACCGCCCCGGTGCTCAAGCACTTCCTCGCCTACAACAACGAGGACGACCGCTGCACCACCTCCTCCGGACTGCGCCCACGCGTCCTCCAGGAGTACGACCTCGCCGCCTTCCGGCCCGTCATCGCCTCCGGCGCCGCGACCGGCGCGATGGCCGCCTACAACCTGGTCAACGGCCGCCCCTGCCACGTCAGTCCGCTGATCGAGGCGGAACTGCGCCGCTGGGCCCGGCCGACCGGCCACGAGCTGTTCGTGGTCAGCGACGCCGAGGCCCCCTCCAACCTGGTCGACCCGGAGCACTACTTCGACGACCACGCCGAGTCCCACGCGGCCGCGCTCAAGGCCGGCATCGACAGCTTCACCGACCACGGCGAGGACACCGAGATCCCGGTCGGCCGCCTTCGCGAGGCGCTGAAGCGCGGCCTGATCGACGAGGCCGACGTGGACCGCGCCGTCCGGCGCCAGCTCGAACTGCGCTTCCGCCTCGGCGAGTTCGACCCCGAGCTGGACCCGTACGCCGGCACCGGCCCCGAGGTGATCGACAGCCCCGGGCACCGCTCGCTGGCCCGGCAGGCCGCGACCGAGTCGACCGTGCTGCTCAAGAACGACGGCCTGCTGCCGCTCGACCCGGCCCGCGCGCCGCGGATCGCCGTCATCGGCCCGCTCGCCGACACCCTCTTCGAGGACTGGTACAGCGGCACCATGCCGTACCGGGTGAGCATCGCCGACGGACTGGCCGAGACCCTCGGCGCCCACGGTGGCGAGGTGCTTCCGGTGGAGGGCTCCGACCGGATCACCCTGCGCTCGCGCACCACGGGTGAGCTGCTCGGCACGTCCGCCTTCGACGTGACCGACTGGGGCGGCGGCGCCTCCACCCTGCGCGCCGCCGACACCGGCCGCTACCTGAGCCTCCAGGACGACGACGCGCTGGCGGCCGGCCAGGACGTCATCAAGAGCTGGTTCGTCAAGGAGACCTTCCGGCTCGAACCGGCCGGCCCCGGCACCGTGCTGCTGCGCTCGGTGTTCACCGGACGCTACGCCGCCGTCGACCCGCTCGACGGCCGGGTGAGCGTCACCGCCGAGAGCGCGGAGGACGCCGAACACTGGCAGCGCGAGCTGGTTCGCGACGGCGCCGCCGAGGCCCGGGCCGCCGCCGGGGCGGCGGACTTCGCCGTGGTCGTCCTCGGCAACCACCCGATGATCAACGGCCGCGAGACCGAGGACCGCGCGGACATCGACCTGCCCGAGGGGCAGGAGGAACTGCTGCGCGCCGTCGCGGCCGTCCGCCCGGACACCGCCCTGGTCGTGATGAGCAGCTACCCCTACGCCCTCGACTGGGCCGACGAACACCTGCCCGCCGTGGTGTGGACCTCCCACGGCGGGCAGGAAACAGGCCGCGCGCTGGCCGCCGTACTGCTCGGCGAGGCCGAACCGGCCGGCCGCCTGCCGCAGACCTGGTACCGGGGCGACGACCCGCTGCCCGCCCCGCTCGACTACGACATCATCAAGGCCGGCTGGACCTACCAGTACCACCGCTCCGACCCGCTCTACTCCTTCGGCCACGGGCTCTCCTACACCGACTTCGGCTACCACGACCTGCGGCTGTCGCAGCCGTCGATCGGCCGGGACGACGCGGTCGACGTCACCGTCACCCTGGAGAACGGGGGAGCGCGGCCCGGCAGCGAGGTGGTCCAGCTCTACGTCCGCGCCCTGGACGCCCGTTACGAGGCGCCCCGGCTGCGCCTGGCCGACTTCCGCAAGGTCCGGCTGGAGCCGGGGCGGAGCCGCGAGCTGACGTTCCGGCTGCCGGCCGAGCAACTCGCCCACTGGTCGGTCGCCACCGGCGCCTTCGTCGTCGACCCGGGCCGCTACGAGGTGATCGTCGCCCGCAGCGCCGACCACCCGGTGCTCACCGCGCCGCTCACCGTGACCGGGGCGCCCGCCGCACCCCGGGCGGGCGTCGACCAGCGGATCCTGGCCGTCGACTTCGACGACTACGAGGACGCCACCATCGTCGACGCCACCCGCTCCGAGGGGGACGCCGTCACGCCCACCGATCCGGCGCAGCCCGCGACGCTCCTGTTCCGCGAGGTCGATCTCTCCGGCGCCCGCGCGATCGAGGTCGAGACCGCCCGCGAGGGCGTCGGCACCGGTGGGGCGCGGCTCGAAGTCCGGTCGGGCGACCGGGTGCTGGCCGCGATCGACGTGCCCGTGACCGGCGACCGGTACGCCTGGACCAGCACCACCGCCGAACTCGCCGCCCCGCTCCACGGCGTGTACGACCTGAGCCTGACCCTGCACGGCGACTTCCGGCTCACCGCCTACCGCTTCGCCGCGGCCGGCTGAGGACTGCCGCCCCCTCCCCTTCCGGTTCCCCGGCCGGGTCGGACCGCCCGCCGCCGCATCCGTTCCGACCCCGCCGCAGTCACCCGCCGCCCGGAGGCCGCCCGCGTGTCACTGCTCACGCCCCACCACCCGACCTCGAACCCGCACCACCCGGAGGAAGCACCCATGCCGTCCACCGACTTCGGAGTCGACGAACTCGGCGACTACCAGCCCGAGTCGACCATCCCGCGGGACTTCGACCAGTTCTGGCGGCGCACCCTCGCCGAGGCCCGCTCGCACAGCGGGGCGGTCAAGGCCGAACGCGTCACCGCGCAGCACGGACTGCGCACCGTCGAGGTGGACGACGTACGGTTCCCGGGCTGGAACGGCGAGCCGGTGGCCGCCTGGCTGCTGCGCCCGCGCGGCGCCCAGGGCCCGCTGCCGGTCGTCGTCAGCTACATCGGCTACTCCGGAGGCCGGGGGCTGCCCAGCGAGCACCTGTTCTGGTCCGCCGCCGGCTACGCCCAACTCGTCGTGGACAGCCGGGGACAGGGCCACGACACCCCGGACCGGGCCACGGGCGACGGCACCCAGTGGGTCGGGGGCTTCATGACCCTCGGCATCGACTCCCCGGAGAACTACTACTACCGGCGCCTGATGACCGACTGCGTGCGGGCCGTCGACGCCGTCACGGAGCTGCCCGGTCTCGACGCCGACCGGATCGTCCTGGCCGGCGGCAGCCAGGGCGGCGGCCTGGCCCTCGCCACCGCCGGGCTCACCGGGGAGCGGGTGGCCGCGGTGATGCCCGACGTCCCGTTCCTGTGCCACTACCGCGAGGCCGCGCAGCTCGCCCTGGACGGGCCCTACCAGGAGCTCGTCAGCTACCTGCGCTGGCACAGCCGGCACCGGGTGCAGCCCACCTTCGCCACCCTGGCCTACTTCGACGGCGTCAACTTCGCCCAACGGGCCACCGCACCGGCCCTGTTCAGCGTCGGCCTGATGGACCCGGTCTGCCCGCCCCGGACGGTCTACGCCGCCTACAACCACTACGCGGGCGAGGACCGCACCATGACCGTCTGGCCGTTCGCCGACCACGCCGGCGGCTGCGGCTCCAACCCGCCCGTCCAACTGTCCTGGCTGCGCGAGCGCGGGCTGGCGCCGCAGCTGTGACCCGGCCTGGTCCGCGTCGACCACGACACCCTGACCCGAACCCCCAAGGACAGCTACCACTGGTACCGGGGCCTGATCACCGCGCACCGCGCGCGGACGGAGGAACCTGCCCGATGAAGTTCACCGACGGCTACTGGCTGATGCGCCCGGGCGTCACCGCGCGCTACGCCACCGAGGTCGCCGACGTCCGCGCCGATGAGCAACGGCTGACCCTCTACGCGCCCGTCAAGCACGTGCGCGGCCGCGGTGACACGCTCAACAGCCCGCTGCTGACGGTCGAGTGCTGGTCCCCGGCCGAGGGCGTGATCGGGGTGCGCACCACCCACCACGCCGGCTCGGTGCGGCGCGGGCCCGAGTTCGCGCTGCCCGGCGCCGAGCAGGGCAGCGGGAAGGTGCGCCGGGACGGCGACGTGGTCGAGCTCAGCGCCGGCGAACTGACCCTGCGGGTCGACACCGCCCAGCCGTGGCAGCTGGAGTTCACCGCCGACGGCCGGGTGCTGACCACGGCGGGCGAGCGCGGCACCGGCTTCGTCACCGACGCCGACGGCCGCCACCACATGCTCGGCCGGCTCGCCCTCGGCGTCGGTGAGCTGGTCTACGGCCTGGGGGAGCGGTTCACCCCGTTCGTCCGCAACGGCCAGGTGGTGGACATCTGGCAGGCGGACGGCGGCACCAGCAGCGAACAGGCGTACAAGAACGTGCCGTTCCACCTGACCAACCGGGGCTACGGCGTCTTCGTCAACCACCCCGGCAAGGTCGGCTACGAGATCGGCTCCGAGGCCGTCGGCCAGGTGCAGTTCAGCGTCGAGGACCAGTCGCTGGAGTACTTCATCGTCCACGGCCCCACCCCCAAGCGGATCCTGGAGCGCTACACCGCCCTCACCGGCCGCCCCGCGCTGCCCCCGGCCTGGGCGCTCGGCCTGTGGCTGACCACCTCCTTCACCACGGACTACGACGAGGCCACCGTCAACCGCTTCGTCGGCGGCATGGCCGAGCGAGGCATCCCGCTGAGCGTCTTCCACCTCGACTGCTTCTGGATGCGCGAGTACCAGTGGTGCGACTTCGCGTGGGACGAGGACACCTTCCCGGACCCGGCCGGCATGCTGGCCCGGCTCAAGCGGCAGGGGCTGCGGATCTCCGCCTGGATCAACCCGTACATCGCGCAGAAGTCGGAGCTGTTCGCCGAGGGCATGCGCGAGGGCTACCTGGTGCGCCGCCCGGACGGCACCGTCTGGCAGTGGGACCTGTGGCAGCCGGGCATGGCCCTGGTGGACTTCACCAACCCCGCCGCCCGGGACTGGTACACCGGCAAGCTGCGCACCCTGCTGGACATCGGCGTGGACTGCTTCAAGACCGACTTCGGCGAGCGCATCCCCACCGACGTGCTCTGGCACGACGGCTCCGACCCGGAGCGGATGCACAACTACTACACCCAGCTGTACAACCAGGCGGTGTTCGAGCTGCTCCGCCAGGAGCGCGGGGAGGGGGAGGCGCTGCTGTTCGCCCGGTCCGCCACCGCGGGCGGCCAGCAGTACCCCGTGCACTGGGGCGGCGACTGCGAATCGCACTTCAACGCGATGGCGGAGTCGCTGCGCGGGGGCCTGTCCCTCGGCCTGTCCGGCTTCGGCTTCTGGAGCCACGACATCGGCGGCTTCGAGGGCACCCCGACCCCCGCGGTCTTCAAGCGCTGGACCCAGTTCGGCCTGCTCTCCTCGCACAGCCGGCTGCACGGCAGCAAGTCCTACCGGGTGCCGTGGGAGTTCGGCGAGGAGGCCGTCGAGGTCACCCGCGAGTTCACCCTGCTCAAGCACCGCCTGGCGCCCTACCTCCAGCACGCCGCCCAGCAGGCCCACGCCACCGGCCTCCCGGTGATGCGCGCGATGGTGCTGGAGTTCCCGGACGACCCGGCCGCCGCGACGCTCGACCGGCAGTACCTGCTGGGCGACGACCTGCTCGTCGCCCCGGTCTTCACCGAGGACGGCACGGTCGAGTACTACGTGCCCGAGGGGACGTGGACCAACATCCTGACCGGCGACCAGATCACCGGCCCGCGCTGGGTGCGCGAACGACACGGCTTCCACACCCTGCCGCTGCTCGCCCGCCCGGACTCCGTCGTCCCGCTCGGCGCGGATGACCAACGCCCGGTCTCCGCCTGGGCCGAGGGCGTCGAACTGCGGGTGCACGCCTTCGCCGACGGCGCCGAGCGCACCGCCGTGATCCCGCGCACCGACGGCCCCGGCGAGAGCGCCCGCTTCCAGCTGCGGCGCACGGGCGACCGGCTCCGGGTGACCACCGACAGCCCGCACCCCTGGCAGCTGCGGATCGGCGGCCCGGACGGCGCCCTGCACGTCAGCCCGGCCGGCACCTTCGAGGCCGAACTGCCCTACCCGGCCTGAGGCCGGCCCCCGGACGCGAGGTCCCGGGCGCCACCGCAAGGGCGCGCGGGCCCCGCGCTTCCTCCTCCCGGCACCCGGAGGCGCACTCGGGCGCCGGCCCGCACACACCCGCCACCGGAGAAGAAAGAGGAATCACCCTTGCCCTACAGCATCCGCGCGGGCGGCCTGGAACGGCACACCGCCGCAGAGGTCCTGCGCATCGAGCCCTGGGGGCCGGACGCCGTCCGGGTGCGGGCCTCGGCCGGGACCATCGACCCCGCCGCCCCCGGCGCGCTGGCGAGCCCCCCGCCCTCGCCGCCCGCCGAAACGTCCGTGGCGGACGACGGCCGTGCCCGCCTGGTCAACGGCCGCATCGCCGTCGAGGCCTCGGCGGACGGCCGGCTGACGTTCCGCCACACCGGGTCGGGCCGCGAACTCCTCGCCGAGCGCAGCCCGCACGCACATCACGCCGGCTCCCGCCGCCACGCGGCGGGCGGCCGGACGGAACAGTCCTTCGAGGCCTACGACGGTGAACGGCTGCACGGCCTGGGGCAGCACCCGCACGGGCGGCTGGACCAGAAGGGCTGTGTGATCGACCTCGTCCAGGCCAACACCGTGGCGGCGATCCCCTTCCTGCACTCCTCGCGCGGCTACGGACTGCTGTGGAACAACCCCGCCACGGGTCGCGTCGACCTGGGCGCCGACACCACCCGGTGGACCGCCGACGCCGGCGGGCGCATCGACTACTGGATCACCGCCGGCGACACCCCGGCCCGGATCCTGGATTCCTACACCCGGGCCACCGGCCGACCGCCCCTGCTCCCCGACTGGGCCTCAGGCTTCTGGCAGTCGAAGCTGCGCTACCGTACCCAGGACGAACTCCTGGCGGTGGCAAGGGAGTACAAGGAGCGGGGACTGCCGCTGTCGGTCATCGTCTGTGACTTCTTCCACTGGCCGAGGATGGGCGACTGGCGCTTCGAGGAGCGGGAGTGGCCCGATCCCGCCGCCATGGTCAAGGAGCTGACGGACCTCGGGGTGAGACTCGCCGTCTCGGTGTGGCCCACCGTCGAGCCCGGCAGCGACACCTACGACGGGTTGCGCCTGGCCGGGCACCTCGTCCGGGACGCCGACGGCGGCCTGCTCACCTACCCGTGGCCGTCCCGGTACGGCGGGGACGCGCTGATCCGCCCCATGGCGTACTACGACGCGACCCACCCCGGCGCACGCGCCGCACTGTGGCAGCGGCTGAGCGACAACTACCGTTCGCCGGGCGTGGCGTGCTTCTGGCTGGACGCCTGCGAACCCGACCTTCCCCCTGACCGCGCCGAGCGCGCCGTCTACGCGGCCGGGCCGGCGGCCGAGGCCGCGAACCTCTACCCGCTGGAGCACGTCCGGGGAGTCGCCGACGGCCTGCGCGCGGCGGGCGAGGACCGGCCGCTGTCGCTGGTCCGCTCCGCCTGGGCGGGCAGCCAGGCCCACGGGGCCCTGCTGTGGTCCGGCGACATCCCGACGACCTTCGACTCCCTCGGGCGCCAGATCAGGGCGGGCCTGAACGTCGCGATGAGCGGCATCCCCTGGTGGAACACCGACATCGGCGGCTTCTTCGGCGGCGACCCGGACGACCCGGCGTACCGCGAGCTGCTGATCCGGTGGTTCCAGTACGGCACCTTCACTCCCGTCATGCGGCTGCACGGGGACCGGGAGCCCAACCACCCCGCCTTCGCCACGGACATGACCGGCGGGCCGAACGAGGTCTGGTCGTACGGGGAGGAGGCGTACCGCATCCTGCGCGAGCACCTGGTGCTGCGCGAGCGCCTGCGCCCGTACCTGAGCAGGCTGTCCGAGGACGCCCACCGCACCGGCGCCCCGCCGATGCGCCCGCTGTTCTTCGACTTCCCCGAGGACGAGCGCGCCTGGGAGACGGACGACCAGTTCCTGCTCGGCCCCGATGTCCTGGTGGCACCCGTCTACGAGGCGGGCGCCCGGGCCCGCCGGGTGTACCTGCCGTCCGGCGCCCGCTGGCTCGACCCGGTCACCGGGCGCCTGCTGGAGGGCGGTACGACGCTCGACGCCGAAGCCCCGCTGGAACGCATCCCGGTCTTCGTCCGGGAAGGTGCGGACGTCGCGGCCAGGCTCGGCTGATCCCCGCCGAAGCCCCTCCCCGCAGGGCGGAAGCGACCGCACGGCCTCTGCGCCGCACGGCCGCCGTGCTGCCAGGGTGTAGCTCGGCGCCCGCCGGGCACCGCACCAGGACCCACCCCTGACGAGGACGACATGACTGAATCGAACGTCATCGTGCTGACGGCCGGCGATGCGGCCCTCGCGCTCGACACCGCCGGCCCCGGGCTGCCCCGCGTGCTGCACTGGGGCGTCGATCCCGGCTTCCGCGCCGGTGACGCCGCGCAGGTGCTCGACGCCATGGGCCGCGGCCCGGGCCACCGGGCCGGGAGTCTGATGCCCTTCCAGGGGCAGGGCTGGTTCGGACGGCCGGCCCTGGCCGGGCACCGCGACGGCCGGGTCCGCCCCCTGCGGTTCGAGCTCGCCGAACCGGTCAGCGCGCGTGCCCGGGACGGCCGGGGCGGTGTCGTCCACGTGCGCGCCCTGGACCGTGGCGCGGGGCTCGCACTGGACACCGAGCTGGAGATGACGGCGCACGGCGTGGTACGGCTACGCCACGCCCTGACCAACACGGCGACCGACGCCTACACGCTGGACGGACTGGTGTGCGTGCTGCCGGTACCCGCCCACGCCGCGGAACTGCTGGACTTCGCCGGCCGCTGGGCCCGTGAGCGCTCCCCGCAGCGCGCCCCGCTGCGCCAGGGCGTGTGGTCGAGGGAGAACCGCCGTGGCCGGACCGGCTTCGACGCCGGGCTGCTGCTCGCCGGCACCGAGGGCTTCGGCTTCCGGCACGGCCAGGTCTGGGGCGTGCACTCCGCCTGGAGCGGCAACCACGTCCAGTACGCCGAGCGGCTGGCCGACGGTACGACGGTCCTCGGCGGCGGCGAACTGCTGGACGCGGGTGAGGTCCGGCTGGCGGAGGGCGGGTCCTACCGGACCCCGTGGGTGTACTTCGCGACCTCCGGCACAGGTCTGGACGGGATCAGCCGCGGCTTCCACGACATGCTCCGAGACCGGCCCCGCCACCCGTCCACCGCGCGGCCGGTCACCTTGAACATCTGGGAGGCGGTCTACTTCGACCACGACCCCGAGCGGGTGCGCGCCCTCGCCGACACCGCGGCGACGGTCGGCGTGGAGCGGTTCGTCGTGGACGACGGCTGGTTCCGGCACCGCCGCCACGACCGGGCCGGCCTCGGCGACTGGTACGTCGACCAGGAGGTGTGGCCCGACGGGCTCGGCCCGATCGCCGACCACGTCCACGGCCTCGGCATGCAGTTCGGTCTCTGGTTCGAGCCCGAGATGGTCAACCCCGACTCCGACCTGGCCCGAGCCCACCCCGACTGGTTCCTCGCCGATGCCGAGCGCCTCCCGTTCGAGCAGCGCAACCAGCACGTCCTGGACGTCGCGCACCCCGACGCCTTCGCCCACCTGCTGGAGCGGATCAGCACCCTGGTCGGGGACGTGGGCATCGACTACCTCAAGTGGGACCACAACCGCGACCTGGCCGACGCCGTCCACGAGGGCCGGCCCGGCGTGCACGCGCAGACGACGGCGGTCTACCGACTCCTGGACGAGCTGCGCGACCGCCATCCCGGGCTGGAGATCGAGTCCTGCTCCTCCGGCGGGGCCCGCGCCGACCTCGGCATCCTGGAGCGGACGGACCGGATCTGGGGATCGGACAACATCGACCCGATCGAACGCCAGGCCATCCAGCGCTGGACCGGTCTCCTCCTGCCCTACGAGCTGATCGGCTCCCACGTCGGCTCCGCCCCCGCCCACATCAGCCGCCGCGACACCACGCTCGCCTTCCGCTGCGCCACCGCCCTGTTCGGCCACGCCGGCATCGAGTCCGACCTCGCGAGGTGGTCACCGGAGGACCTGACCGCGCTCACCGCGTGGGTCAGCGCCTACAAGCAGCTGCGGCCGCTGCTCCACGGTGGCGACGTCGTCCGCACCGACCACCCCGACCCGGCTGCCTGGGTCCACGGCGTCGTCTCCCGTGACCGGACCCACGCCGTCTTCGCCTACGTCCAGCTGGACACCTCCGTCGCCGAGAACGGCGCGCCCGTACGCCTGCCGGGCCTGGAGCCCACGACCCGCTACGCCCTGCGGGTACGCCCCGAACTCTCCGCCCCCGAGCACACCTGGCCCGCCTGGGCGCGGCGTACGACCGCGCTCACCCTGACCGGCCGGTACCTCGCCGAGGTCGGCCTCGCCGCCCCGGGCCTGACCAACCACCCCGGCCACGCACTGGTGGTCGAAGCCCAGGCACAGCCACCCGCCTCGCGGGGGTGAACCCACGACGGAGCGAGCCGGGTCGTGCCATCCGCACGGCCCGGCTCGGTCGCGGATACGGTCAGCGGGCGCCGAGGAGGTGTTCGAGGGCCAGCTGGTCCAGCTGCTCGAAGGCCATGCCGCGCCGGGCGGCTGCGTCGACGTCGAACTCCTCGAACGCGGAGCGGTCCGCCAGCAGTGCGGCCAGGCCGTCCTGCGCGGTGGGGAGGGCGAGTTCGGGCAGCCGGGAGGCGGCGAGCGCGGACCGGACCTCCGGGTCGGCCCGGAAGGCGCGGGAACGCTCCGCCAGCAGCAGGTAGTTGCGCATGCAGGCCGCCGCCGAGGCCCAGACGCCGTCGAGGTCCTCGGTGCGCGGCGGCTTGAAGTCGAAGTGCCGGGGGCCGTCGTAGCCGGCCGTCTCCAGCAGGTCGACCAGCCAGAAGGCCTGTCGGAGGTCGCCCGCGCCGAAGCGCAGGTCCTGGTCGTACTTGATGCCGGACTGGCCGTTGAGGTCGATGTGGAACAGCTTGCCGTGCCACAGGGCCTGGGCGATGCCGTGCGGGAAGTTGAGCCCGGCCATCTGCTCGTGGCCGACCTCGGGGTTGAGGCCGACCCGGTCGGGGCGCTCCAACTCGTTGATGAACGCCAGGGCGTGGCCGACCGTGGGCAGCAGGATGTCCCCGCGCGGCTCGTTCGGCTTGGGCTCGATCGCGAAGCGCAGGTCGTAGCCCTGCTGCTCGACGTACTCGCCCAGCAGGTCGAAGGCCTCCTTCAACCGGTCCAGCGCGGTGCGCACGTCCTTGGCCGCGCCGGACTCGGCGCCCTCCCGCCCGCCCCAGGCGACGTGGACCGAGGCGCCGAGCTCCACGGCCAGGTCGATGTTGCGGATCGTCTTGCGCAGCGCGTAGCGGCGTACGTCGCGGTCGTTGGCGGTGAAGGCGCCGTCCTTGAAGACCGGGTGGGTGAACAGGTTGGTGGTCGCCATCGGGACCGTCAGCCCGGCGGCGTCCAGCGCGGCGCGGAAGCGCTTGACGCTCTGCTCGCGGGTGGCGTCGCCCGCGCCGAAGGGGATCAGGTCGTCGTCGTGGAAGGTGACGCCGTAGGCGCCGAGTTCCGCCAGCCGCTGCACGGTCTCGACCGGGTCGAGGGCCGGGCGGGTGGCGTCGCCGAAGGGGTCGCGCCCCTGCCAGCCGACGGTCCACAGACCGAAGGTGAACTTGTGCGCGGGGGTGGGGGTGAGGGCGTCGCTGGACATGGAGCGGCTCCGGATCTGTGCCGAGGGGTGTTTGTCAGGGCTCTCAACAAATTAGTATGCCGGAACGTCAGAAGTAACCCCCCCGCACCGGAGGAACGCATGGCTGAGCAGCGTGTCGTGATCGGCTTCGACAGCTCGACCCAGTCCACGAAGGCGCTCGCCGTCGACATCGACACCGGCGCCGTCCTGGGCCAGGGCCGCGCCCCGCACACCGTCAGCACCGGCGTCGGCCGCGAGAGCGACCCCGAGCAGTGGTGGGAGGCACTCGGGGAGGCCGCGGCGCGAACGGGCTGGGCGGACCGCGCGGCCGCCGTGTCGATCGCCGGCCAGCAGCACGGCCTGGTCACCCTCGACGAGGCCGGAGCGCCCGTCCGCCCGGCACTGCTCTGGAACGACGTCCGATCCGCGTCCCAGGCCGCCGAGTTGAAGGCCGCGATCGGTGCGGCGGAACTCGCCCGCCGCACCGGCAGCGTGCCGACCGCCGCCTTCACCGCCGCCAAGTGGGCCTGGCTGCGCGCCGAGGAACCCGCCGCCGCCGACCGCGTCGCGGCCGTCCGCCTCCCGCACGACTTCCTGACGGAGCGGCTCACCGGCGAGGCGGTCACCGACCGGGGCGACGCCTCGGGCACCGGCTGGTGGGGGCCGGACGGCTACGACCAGGACGTCCTCGCCCGCCTCGGTCTCGACCCGAAGCTGCTGCCCGAGGTCCTGCCCCCGGGGGCGAGGGCCGGCGTCGTCCGCCCCGGGACGCCGCTGCGCGAGGGCGCGCCGGTGGCCACCGGCACCGGCGACAACATGGCCGCGGCCCTCGGGCTCGGCCTGCTCCCCGGGCAGCCGGTGCTCAGCCTCGGCACCTCCGGCACCGTCTACGCCGTCGGCCGGACCAGACCGGCGGACCCGACCGGCACCGTCGCGGGCTTCGCCGACGCCCTCGGCCGCTGGCTGCCGCTGGCCTGCACGCTCAACTGCACCCTCGCCGTCGACCGCTTCGCCGTCCTGCTCGGACGCGGCCGTGACGAGGTCGAGGACGGCGGCACCGTCGTCGTCCTGCCCTACCTGGACGGCGAGCGCACACCGGACCTCCCGGGCGCCTCCGGCCTCGTCCACGGACTGCGCCACGACACCACCCCCGGGCAGTTGCTCCAGGCCGCCTACGACGGCGCCGCCCACGCCCTCCTCACCGCCCTGGACGGCGTGCTGCGCGCGGGCGGAGCGGACCCGGCGGGCGACGAGCCGCTGCTGCTGATCGGCGGCGGCGCCCGCGGCCGGGCCTGGCAGCAGACCGTCCGGCGGCTCTCCGGCCGGGCGGTCCAGGTGCCCGACGCCCAGGAGCTGGTCGCGCTCGGCGCCGCCGCCCAGGCCGCCGCCCTCCTCACCGGCGAGCCCGCCGACACCGTGGCGCGCCGCTGGCGGACGGCCCACGGACCGGTGCTGGAGCCGGTGAAGAAGGACGACGACGCACTGACGCGGATCGGGGATACCCTGCGTCGGGCCGGGGCCTTGCAGGGCGCCCCGGCCGGGGACCGGTAGGAGGGACGGCGCGTGACAGTGGTCGGCAGGGCGAGCAGGAGCGCGGAGAACGGGCCCGCGTCGCTGCAGGACATGCGACGGCAGAACCTCGCGGTGGTCCTCGGCGCCGTCGCCGCGCACACCCCGCTCTCCCGCGCGGACGTCGCCGGCCGCGTCGGGCTGACCAGGGCGGCCGTCTCCTCCCTGGTCGACGAGCTGATCGGTCGCGGCGCGGTGACCGAGGCCGTGGCCACCGCCAGCGGACGGGTCGGCCGACCCGGGCGGGCGCTGGCCGTGAGCGGCGAGGGCCCGGCGGGCCTCGGCCTGGAGATCGGCGTCACCCACCTCGGCGCGTGCGTCGTCGACCTGCGCGGCGAGCCGCGGGTGTGGCGCCGGCTGGAGCGGGCCAACGCGGGCCGGCCGGCCGGGCAGGTGCTGGCGGAGGCCGCCGCGCTGGCCGCCGAGGCGGAGGCGGAGGCCGCGGCCCTCGGGCTGCGCGTCGACGGCCGCGTCCTGGCCGTCCCCGGGGTGGTGCCGAACGGCGCCGACGGGCTGGTCGAGCGCGCGCCGAACCTCGGCTGGCACACCGTCAGGCTCGCCGACCACTGGCCCGACCCGGACACCGTGCCCGAGCCGGAGAACGAGGCCAACCTCGGGGCGCTGGCGGAGTACTGGAACGCCGAGCAGCCGGTGGAGACCTTCGTGCACGTCTCCGCCGAGACCGGGATCGGCGCCGCCCTGGTCATCGACGGGCGGCTGTTCCGGGGTGCCCGCGGCTTCGCCGGCGAACTCGGCCACCTCCCCGTCCACCCGGACGGCCCCGGCTGCGCCTGCGGCGCCCGCGGCTGCCTGGAGCAGTACGCGGGCGATGCGGCCGTGCTGCGCGAGGCCGGCCTCGCGCCGCACGGCCCGGGCGATCCGGTCGCCCTGCTCGCCGAGCGGGCGGGCGCCGGGCACCCGCCCACCCTGCGGGCACTGGACCGAGCGGGCCGCGCCCTCGGCCTGGCCCTCACGTCCGCCGTCGACCTCATCGACCCGGACGGCCTCGTCCTCGGCGGTGCCTACGCCGAACTGGCCGAGTGGCTGCTGCCCTCCGTGCGCGCCGAACTGGCCGCCCGGGTCACCGTCCGTCCGTGGGCCCCGGAGGCGCTGCGGCCGTCCGCCCTCGGCCGGCGCGGACCGCTGCTGGGCGCGGCCCAGACGACGGTCCGCCGGATCATGGCGGACCCGACCCTGCTGCCCGCCGGCTGACCCGGGGCCCGCGCCCCGCGGTCAGTCGTGCTCGACCACGACCATCGCGTGCCCGTCCGCGGTGGTGACCCGCACGTGGACGTACTCGCCGTCGTGCCGCCAGGCGAGTTCCTGCCCGGCGGGCTGCAGCCGCACCGAGCGCGGCGCGGCGGCGAGCCGGACGGCGACGGGCACGTCGACCAGCGGGAACGGGTCGTGCACCAGGTCCAGCTCCGGGGTCTGCCGGGACGGTACGAAGCTGATCAGGTGCACCACGGTGCCGGTGGCGGTCCGTACCACGGTGGTCTCCAGGTGGACCGGCCCGCCCGCCCGGACGAGCGGGTCCGGCAGGAGCCGGTCCAGGGCGGCGTCGAGCAGCTGACGGTACGTCTCCAGGCCGTGCTCGTGGAAGGACTCCAGCAGCGGTACGGTCACGGCGGCCACTCCGGCGCCGACGGCGACGGCCACCTCCTCGGTCGGGTCGGCCGGGGGAGTGTAGGAGTGGCCGCAGAACCGGTCCCAGGAGCGCGGGAAGTAGGGTGCCACCACCCGGGCCAGGACGTCGGCGCCGGGAACGGCCCGGGCGGTCAGCCGGGCGCCGTGGCTGATCACCGGGAAGTCCTCCGGGACGCCGGGGACACCTTCGCAGGCCAGGAAGACCTCACCCGCCGGAGCCGGTGCCAGGTCCTCGACCGGGAGGTCGGGGAGGGCCGGTTCGGTGCCGTTCCGGAGCAGCGCGGGCCCGACCAGCAGCACCGCGCCACCGGCCCGCCGGTACGTCCGCAGGCGCTCCGCGAGGGCGTCGTCGACCGTCGTGGTCTCCGGCACCACGACGGCCCGGTACCCGCTCAGGTCGGCCGTCGGCGGTACCACGTCGAACTGCGCGCGGAGTTGCTGGAGCGCCCGGACGGCACCGATGTTGCTCGCGCCGGGGTTGTCGCCGAGGCCGGGGTCGGCGATCACGGCGAGCTCGCTGACGATCCGGCCGCCGTCGAGGAACGGCTCGCACTCCTCGATGTGCCGGTAGACCGAGCCGATCAGCTCGTACACCGCCGGGGCGGGCGCGCCGCGCGGGTGGAGCACGTCGCCCACGCCGCTGGTCAGACCGTGGCTCAGCATCTGGCTGCATTCGTAGAGCAGCGCCGCCCGGGGCTTGAGGGCGGCGCTGTCGCCCCAACTCTCGTGGAACCGCCCGGTGTGGCTGAGGGTCGGCAGCCCCAGCGGGCGGACGAAGCGGGCCACGTACGGGAGGAAGGCGTAGCCCCAGCCGCCGGTGGGCAGCCCCTCGATCTCGACGTGCCGGACGAACTGCCGCTCGTCGGGCAGCCCGGTCTTCGGGCGGCCGTTGAACCAGACGCCCTGGGCGGCGTCCGGGGGCAGGGCCTTCTCCACCATCGCCGAGTAGCGGGCCATGTAGCGCCGGGCCACCAGGTCCGCGTAGCGGGCTCGGTGGTCGGCGTCGGCCGGGTCCAGGCCGTCGCGGCGCATCCCGTCGACCGCCCAGCGGCTCAGGCTCGGCTGGTTCCAGCACATGTCGATGAAGATCCCGTCGACCGGGGCGAAGCGGCGCAGCACCTCGTCCAACTGGTCGGCGAAGTGGTCGGCGTAGGGGCTGGACATGTCGAGGACGTTCCAGCCCGCCTGGAACGCCGAGGTGGTCCAGCGGCTGATCTTCAGGTTCTCGTCGTGCGCGACCCATTCGGGGTGCTCCTGGGCGGCGTACTCGTCGACCTGGAGGGACAGGTAGATCGGCGCCCGGATGCCCACGGCGTGCAGGGCGTCGATCTGAGCGGCGAGGAGGTCCAGGCCGGGGGCGAGGCCGGGGTGGCGTTCCGGGCGTTCGGTGCCGTAGTAGAGGCGGCCGTGGTGGCACTTGGCGAAGACGGTCACGCTGTCGACGCGGGCGTCCCGGAAGGCCTGGGCGAAGGCCACCGGGTCGAAGTCCCGTCCCACGTCGGGGATGTCGGGGCTGGTGTGGAAGTCCAGGTGCACGGTTCGCCGGGGGAAGCGGGCTTCGGTGTGAGCGTTCACATTGCCTCGGGTCATGGGATGGTTTATAGGAGGTGTGCACCGAGGAGTCCAGGGGGAAGGCAGGAGAAGTTCCGAAACCGCAGGTCAGAATGGTGCATTGGAGGCCGGAGAGACGACCGGGCTGTGGACCGGATGATTCTCTTCCTTCTCGGACATGGGATCTCCTGCTGCGTCGGCGCCGTCACCACACCGACCGCTCCGGGCCCGCGCCTCGGCGCACCCGCAGGGAAGGCCGCCGACGGGACCCCGCTCGGCCGGCAGCCGGGCGTAGTCCTCGCACTCCAGGAGGTGGAACAGCTCGGACCCGCTGCGCCAGGAGGTCACGCCGCCGGCCTTGATGGCGTCCGTGAGCTCGGCCGGCGCCTCGCGGTGCGCGGCCTCGTACTCCTCGATCCGGTCCGCACGGACGCGGGTGTGCAGGGCGATCCTCATGGATGCTCCGAAGGCCCGGGGTCGGTCTGGTCGGTCTGGTCGGTGGAGTCGGCGGCGTCGGCGGGCTCGACGAGGACCACGTGCAGGGTCCGGGGCCCGTGCACGCCCTCGACCCGGGAGAGTTCGATGTCGCTGGTCGCGGACGGCCCGGAGACGAAGGTCAGCGGCAGGCGCGGGTCGAGGCGCGCGAGCGCCTCGGGGACGTCGTCGACGATCTGCTCGGCGCGGACGACGCACAGATGGTAGTCGGGGACGAGGGTGAGGGCCCGCCTGCCCTGGCCCGGGCCGGTGTCCAGGACGACGGTGCCGGTGACGGCGATGCCCACGGCGGCGAGCGTGACGGCGCCGTCGAGGGCGTCCAGGGCGGGGACGTCCAGGGGCTCCCGGTGCCACTCCCACGCCCCGGGCGGCAGGGCGCCGTCCGGAAAGCCGTCCGGCACCGCCAGCCGGGTGGCGCCCTGCGCGGTGAGGGCGGCGGCGATCGCCCCGGGCAGTCCGGCGGGGTCGGTCCGGGTGACGGTGGCGCGGTAGTCGGCGACCCGTTCGGCGAACAGGGCCACCAGGTCCTGGCCGGGGGCGGTATGGCCGCGCCGGTAGCCGCGGGGTACGGGCAGGTCGTCCGGGCCCTCCTCCGCGGGGACGTCGGTGAGGGCGGCGCGGATGCGCCCCAGGACGGCGTCGCGGCTGCTCATCGGTCACCTTCCCTGTTCTTGCGCCACCAGGTGCGGAAGGACTCCGCGGGTGGTGCGGGGGTGTCCCGGTCGGCGGACCAGCTGTTCAGCGGGCCGGGCAGCCGCCCGATCCGCCCGTCCCGGGCGAGGGCCCGGCCGCCGAGCGAGGCCGCCTTCTGGGCGGCCGCGAGCAGACGGGGGGAGTCGAGCACCGTGGCGGCGGCCTTCATCGCCAGCGCCTCGGCGCGTTTCGGACGGGCCTCGACCACCTTGGCCCGCAGATGGGTGAGCACCTCCGGGATGTTGATCTTCACCGGGCAGGCGTCGTAGCAGGCCCCGCACAGGGTGGAGGCGAACGGCAGCGAGGCGGCGTTCTCCACGCCGACGAGCTGGGGGGTGAGGACGGCGCCGATCGGCCCGGGGTAGACCGAGCCGTAGGCGTGCCCGCCGGTGCGCTCGTACACCGGGCAGACGTTGAGGCAGGCGGAGCAGCGGATGCAGGCCAGCGCCTGGCGGCCGAGGGTGTCGGCGAGGGTGTCGGTGCGGCCGTTGTCGAGCAGGACGAGGTGGAACGCCTGCGGCCCATCGCCCTCGGTCACCCCGGTCCAGGTGGAGGTGTAGGGGTTCATCCGCTCGCCGGTGGAGGAGCGGGGGAGCAGTTGGAGGAACACCTCCAGGTCCGTCCAGGTGGGCAGGACCTTCTCGATACCCATGACGGTGATCAGGGTCTCGGGCAGGGTCAGGCACATCCGGCCGTTGCCCTCGGACTCCACGACCATGACCGTGCCGGTGTCGGCGACGGCGAAGTTGGCACCGGACACGGCGACCTTGGCGGTCAGGAACTTCTCCCGCAGGTGCAGTCGGGCCGCGTCGGCCAGTGCCTTGGGATCGTCGCCGAGGCCCTCGGGTGCGGGGCGGCCCCACGTGCCCATCTCGGCGACGAACAGGTCGCGGATCTCGGTCCGGTTACGGTGGATCGCGGGGACCAGGATGTGTGAGGGCCGGTCGTCGCCGAGTTGCACGATCAGCTCGGCGAGATCGGTCTCGTAGGCGGTGATGCCGGCTTCGGCCAGGTGCTCGTTGAGGCCGATCTCCTGGGTGGCCATGGACTTGACCTTGACCACCTCCCGCTCGCCGGTGGCCCGGATCAGCTCGGTGACGATCCGGTTGGCCTCGGCGGCGTCGGCGGCCCAGTGCACCGTCCCGCCGGCCGTGGTGACCGACTCCTCCAACCGCACCAGGTGGTGGTCGAGATGGCGGGCGGTGCGGCGTTTGATCGCTTCGGCGGACTCGCGCAGTGCCTCCCAGTCGTCGAGCTCGGCGGCGACGGTGAGCCGCTTGTCGCGGATGGTGGTGGTGGCGCGCTTGAGGTTGGCGCGCAGCTGGGGGTTGGCCAGCGCCTCCCGGGCGGCGTCGGGGAAGGACGGTGAGCCCAGCCAGACCACGCCGCGCCCACTCGGGGCGGTCGTGGGCGCCTTCGCGGTCGTCGGCACCTTTCCGGTCATGGGCGTCCGCCTTCGGTCGAGGCCAGGATCTCGGACAGGTGCATGGTGCGCACCGTACTGCCTTGGCGGGAGAGTCCGCCGCCGATGTGCATCAGGCAGGAGTTGTCGACCGTGCACAGGACTTCGGCCCCCGTCGCCAGGACGGCCTCGGCCTTGTCGGCGAGCATGGCGCCCGAGGTCGCGGCGTTCTTGACGGCGAAGGTGCCGCCGAAGCCGCAGCAGGAGTCGGCGGCCGGGAGGTCGACCAGGTCGAGGCCCTCGACCGCGCGCAGCAGCCGCTGCGGCCGGTCGCCGAGGCGCAGCCCGCGCAGCGAGTGGCAGGTGGGGTGGTAGGTGACGCGGTGCGGGAAGCGGGCACCGACGTCCGTGACGCCCAGGACGTCGGTCAGGAACTCGGTGAACTCGTACACCCGGGGCGCCAGTTCGGCGACCTGCCGGCGCAGCTGCGGGGAGCCGTACTCCTCGGCGAGGACGGGGTGGTGCTCCCGGACCAGCCCGGCGCAGGACGCGGACGGCGTGACGATCGCGTCGTACCCGGCGAAGGCGCGGGTGAAGCGCGCCATCAAGGGGACGGCGTCCGTACGGTAGCCGGTGTTGACGTGCATCTGCCCGCAGCAGGTCTGGTCCTGCGGGAACTCGACGGTGTGGCCCAGCCGTTCGAGGACGCTCAGCACGGCGCGCCCGGTGTCGGGGAACATGGTGTCGCTGACGCAGGTGATGAACAGCGCGATGCGCATCAGTTCGCCTCCTGCGGGGTCGGGACGTCCGGCGGGAGCAGGGCGCGGTCCTTGAGCTCCGCCCACAGTTCGTCGGGGACGCGGTGCCGGAGCATGGCGGCCGCGTCCCGGACCTCGGCGGCGCTGCGGGTGCCGACCAGCACGCTCGCCACCGCGGGGTGCCCGAACGGGAAGCGCAGCGCCGCGGCGCGCAGCGGCACCCCGTGCTTCTCGCAGACGGTCTGGAGTTCCAGGGCGCGGGTGAGCAGCTCCTCGGGTGCGGCGGCGTAGTCGAAGGTGGCACCGGGCTTCGGGTCGGCGAGCAGGCCGGAGTTGAAGACGCCGCCGATGACCACGCCCACGCCGCGCTCGGCGGCCAGCGGCAGCAGCTCGGTGAGCCCGCGCTGGTCGAGCAGGCTGTAGCGGCCCGCCAGCAGGACGGTGTCGAGGTCGGTCTCGCGGATGAAGCGGGCGAGGAGTTCGGCCTGGTTCATCCCGACGCCGATCGCGCCCACCAAGCCGTCGTCGCGCATCCGGGCGAGCTCCGGGTACGCCTCGGCGAGTGCCTGTTCGGCGTGGTCGTCCGGGTCGTGGAGGTAGGCGACGTCGATCCGGTCCAGGCCCAGCCGCTCCAGGCTGTCCTCGATCGAGCGGCGGACGCCCACGGCGCTGAAATCCCAGACCCGGTGCTGGGTGGCGGGGACGGCGAAGCCGTGGGCGAGGTCGTCGCCCGACGGCTCCGGTGCCGGGCGCAGCAGCCGCCCGACCTTGGTGGACAGCACGTACTCGTCCCGGGGGCGGCCGCGCAGGGCCCGCCCGAGCCGAAGCTCGGACAGGCCCAGGCCGTAGTGCGGGGCGGTGTCGAAGTACCGTACGCCGGCGTCCCAGGCGGCGGCGACGGCCTGCTCGGCGTCGGCGTCGGTCACCGGGGTGAACAGGTTGCCGATGCCCGCGGCGCCGAAGGCGAGTTCGGTGGCCGCGACTCCGCTCCGTCCGAGCGGCCGTTGACGCGCGGTCACGGCCGGGGCTCCGGCCGCAGCCGCAGCCCCGCCATCCCGCCGTCGACCTGCAGGGCCGTTCCGGTGGTGCTGCCGGCCGAGGGGGAGGCCAGGTAGGCGACGGCGGCGGCCACCTCTTCGGCGGTGACCAGGCGTCCGTGCGGCTGCCGGGCGTCGAGGGCGGTGCGCTCGGCGGCCGGGTCGTCGGTGGCGTCCAGGAGGCGGCCGACCCAGGGGGTGTCCACGGTGCCGGGGTTGACGCAGTTGACCCGGATTCCCTCGCGGACGTGGTCGGCGGCCATGGCCAGGGTGAGCGAGAGGACGGCGCCCTTGCTGGCCGAGTGGAGCGCGCGCTGCGGGAGGTCGGCGGTGGCGGCGATGGAGCAGGTGTTGACCACCGAGGCCCGGGTGGAGCGGCGCAGGTGCGGCAGGGCGGCCCGGGTGGTGCGCACGACGCCGAGCAGGTTGACGTCGAGGACGCGGTGCCACTGCTCGTCCGGGTTGTCCGCCACCGTGCCGACCGCGCCGATGCCGGCGTTGTTGACCAGGATGTCGATCCCGCCGAGCGCGTCGGCCGCGGCCTGGACGGCGGTGCGCACCGGGGCGTCGTCGGTGACGTCGGCGGTGAAGCCGAGCAGCGGTTCCGGTACCGACTTCGGGTCGAGGTCGAGCACGGCGACCCGCGCGCCGCGCTCGGCGAGCAGGGTCGCGGTGGCGAGCCCGATCCCGGGGGCGCCGCCGGTGACGAGCGCCGTCAGTCCGTCGAGTTCGGCCGTGCTCATGCGGTCGCCTCCTGCTGTGCCAGCTCCTCGGCCCAGAAGGAGCCGTGGGGGTAGTGGTAGGTGTCCAGCGAGGCCTGGTGCATCTCGGCCGAGAAGCCGGGCTCGGTGGGGGCGCGGTAGTGGCCGTCGTCGATCACCACGGGCTCCAGGAAGTGCTCGTGGAGGTGGTCGACGAACTCTATGACGCGGTCCTCGGTGGTGCCGGTGAGGGCGACGAAGTCGAACATGGACAGGTGCTGGACGAGTTCGCACAGGCCCACGCCGCCGGCGTGCGGGCAGACCGGGACGCCGAACTTCGCGGCGAGCAGCAGGATCGCGAGGTTCTCGTTGACACCGCCGACCCGGGCCGAGTCCAGCTGGAGCACGTCGATGGCGGCGACCTGGACGTCGTTGCCGCGCCCGATGGTGAAGGTGAAGCCGTGCCCCTCGGGGCCGTCCTCGGAGGTCCGCAGGACGATGTAGGCGGCGGAGTAGTCGGGGTCGGGGTTCATGGCGTCGGACCCGTCCAGTTCACGCGAGGTGGGGAAGCGGATGTCGTAGGTGTCGACCGCCACCGAGCCGGTCACCCAGGGCGATTGTCCGGCGAGGGCCAGGCCTGCGGTGACCCCCATTCTACGGGCGAGGCCGCGTCGGGGCGGCGGAGGGTACTGATTCGCGAGGGGCTCTCCTGCGGCTCCAGGGTGGATTGTCAGCGTTGACATTTCGCCGCGAGAAGGAACCCTCGGACTGCCGATCGTGTTCGGGGTATGCCCGACGGCCACCGGAAGGTGGAACCTGCGCAGCTGAACAGGGCTGCTGGGCCGGCCGACCCGCGGGTCGGCCGGCCCCGGTGGACCGCAGGCGTCCGTCCGTCAGTGGAGCGTGGACAGGACGAAGGAGAACTCGGCGGGTTCGGCCCGCAGTCGGTACTGCGGCAGCGTGCCGGGGCCGCAGGAGGCGGTGCCGATGCCGTGCTGGGCGTGGTCGAGGTTGACCCACACCGTGTCACCGGGGGTGAGGTCGGTGAGGTGGGTGGCCGCGTCCAGTTGTTCGGTGGTCCAGCGGCGGGCGGTGAGGGAGAACCACGGGTCGCCCTCGATGCGCAGGCCGCCGATCTCGGCCCAGCGGACGTCGGCCCGCGCGCCGTTCTCCTGGGGGCGCAGGTACGGCGTCTGCAGGGCGTCGACGGTGGACTCCCAACGACCGTTCCTGGCCGCCGACTTGGTGTCCGGGTACGCCTCGCCAGGGCCGCCGCCGAACCAGCGCACCAGGTCGGCCGGGGCGAGGCCGAACCGCACGCCCAGGCGGGGCAGCGGCACCGGCCAGTCGCCCTCGGGCCGCACGGACACCGTCAGCCGCAGCCGTTCGCCGTCGCTGGTCCAGCGGTACTCCGTGCTGAGGCCGAACTCCCGGGCGGCGGGGGCCACTCGGGTCCGTACGGTCAGCGCGTCCTGGTGGAGTTCCACGCCGTCCAGCCGGTGGCGCATGCGGTGCAGGCCGTGCTCGCGCCAGGACGCGGCGTCGCAGATGCCGGTGGTCCAGTCCTGGCCCTGGTCGTTGTCGGTGGTCGCGCGCCACACGTCCAGACGCAGGTCGCCGACGTCGACGGCGCCGATGCTCCGCAGCGCGCCGGTGCGGGCGTCGAAGGCGGCGGGGCCGAGCGTGATGACACCGTCGCGTGCGACGGGCGCGCAGGTCGGGGCAACGGTCGGCACCTGCGCCGCGGCCATCGGGAGCTGGGCCCAGGCGACTTCGTGTCCGGCCGGTGCCCACGCCGAGTCGGCCGCCAGGACCGCCCGGACCGTCCACTGGGCCTCGCCGGGCCGGTGGACGGTGGGCGGCTGCGGCAGCTTCACGTCGGCCCACTCGCCGGCGGCGAGCGACGGCACGGACAGCCTGCCCGTGTCGACGGTCTCGCCGTCCACCTGGTACGACCACTCGAAGGCCAGCGCGGACAGGTCGGCGAAGTCGTACCTGTTGCTGATCCGGACGGTGCCGACGGCGGCGTCGCCCTCGATCCGGACCGGTTCGACGACCTTCTTGTACTCGATCAGCCCGGGGGAAGGCCGCCGGTCGGGGAAGACCAGGCCGTCGCAGACGAAGTTGCCGTCGTGCAGCTCCTCGCCGAAGTCGCCGCCGTAGGCGTAGCCCAGCTCGGGGTGCCCGATACCGTGGTCGATCCACTCCCAGACGAAGCCGCCCTGCAGCCGGTCGTAGGTCTCGAACAGCCGCTGGTAGTCGGCGAGTCCGCCGGGGCCGTTGCCCATGGCGTGGGCGTACTCGCACAGCACGAACGGGAGCCGGCGGCGCTGTCGGGCGCCGCCGTCGAGCTGTCGGCCGATCTGCTCGACCTCGGCCGGGCCGGCGTACATCCGCGAGTAGAGGTCGGTGTCACGGCAGTTCGCGTCGCCCTCGTAGTGCACGAGCCGGGAGCCGTCCCGGTGGTGGATCCACTCGGCCATCGCGGTCAGGCCGCGTCCGGTGCCGGCCTCGTTGCCCAGCGACCAGATGACCACGGACGGGTGGTTCTTGTCGCGCTCCACCATCCGGGCGGCGCGGTCGAGCAGGGCCGGGGTCCAGCGGTCGTCGTCGGTGGGGTTGTCGCGCCAGCCCTGCTCGATGAAGCCGTGGGTCTCCAGGTCGCACTCGTCGACGACCCAGAGGCCGTACTCGTCGCACAGGTCGAGGAAGGCCGGGTGCGGCGGGTAGTGGGAGGTGCGGACGGCGTTGATGTTGTGGCGCTTCATCAGCAGCACGTCCTCGCGCATGGTCGCGAGGTCCAGGGCTCGGCCCGTCTCGGGGTGCCACTCGTGGCGGTTGACGCCCTTGAGGAGCAGCGCGGTGCCGTTGACCTTGATCAGGCCGTCCGCGAGCTCCACCGTGCGGAAGCCGATCCGCAGCGGGACGCGCTCGCCCTCGGTGGTCAACTCGCCGTCGTACAGCGTCGGCACCTCGGCCGACCAGGGGCGCACCGGCACCGTGACGGACTCCCCGGTCGTGGCGTCGATGCCGAGAGCGGGCACGACCACCCGCCCGGCCACCTCGGAGTCGACGCAGAGGGTGCCCTCGCCGGTGGTGTGGTCGTAGGAGGCGTGCACGAAGAAGTCGAGCACACTGCCCGGCGGGCGGTGCAGCAGCGTCACGTCGCGGAAGATGCCGGGCAGCCACCACTGGTCCTGGTCCTCCAGGTACGATCCCGCCGACCACTGGTGGACCCGGACGGCGAGCACGTTGCCGCTCGGCCGGAGCAGGTGCCCGACCGCGAACTCGTGCGGCAGGCGGGAGCCCTTGAACTCGCCGATGTCCGTGCCGTTGAGCCAGACGCGGGCGCAGGACTCGACGCCGTCGAAGCGCAGCACCGCACCGCCGTCGGCCGGCCAGTCCGCCGGCAGGTCGAAGGCGCGCAGGTGGTCGCCGGTCGGGTTCTCCGTCGGCACCCGCGGCGGGTCGACCGGGAACGGGTAGCTGACATTGGTGTAGCCGGGCCGGCCGAAGGCACCGTCGCCCTGGAGCACCCAGTGGCCCGGGACGGTGACCTCGGCCCAACCCGCGTCGTCGAAGCCGGGTTCGGCGAAGGAGTCGTCCTCGGCGTCCGCCGTCGGTGACACCCGCAGGCGCCAGTTCCCGTTCAGCGACAGGGTCTTGGCGTCCGAGTCCGTGTACCGCGCGCGCGGCGCCAGCGCCCCGCGGCCGGGGGAGCGGTCCTCGACGTAGTCGTTCGTCATGCTGTGTTCGGCTCCTTGCGTGATCATGCCGACGGTCCGCCGACCCGGCACCGGGAACGCCGGCAGCAGCGGGAGGGCGGATCGAGCGGCGGGCCGGCCGTGGGGGTGCGGGTTCAGTCCCCCATCGGTGTCAGCGCCACGGGGATGCCGTGAGCCAACTGGTGTCCTGAGCCCATGATGCCGTGGCGTCCCAGGAGTTGGAGCCGCCGTCGGCGGCCACGTAGCCCTTGTAGTCGTAGTGGCGGACGTACTTCGTCGGGTAGTTGACGGACCGGAGGGAGACGCCGGCCCCGCTGTTGCCCGCGGTGGGGCAGAAGGTGGCGTCCTGCGCGAACAGGCTGCCGCCGTCGTCGGCGCTGACGGAGAGCTCGAAGGCGTAGTGGCGCAGGAAGCGGCCGGGGGCACCGGCGGACTCGAAGGTCAGGCAGGAGGAGTCGGCCAGGCCCGTGCGGACGATCCAGGTGGCGTCGGCCTGGTCGGCGGCCGGGCTGGTGGAGCCGACGGCGGGGATGACCACCTTGTCGTCGGCGGCGTTGCGGCGCAGGTAGTCGGAGCGTCGTGCTGTGGGACGACAACGGTACGGCCGACCACCTCTGGTGCTTCCTCTGGCCGGGCCGCGGGCTTGAGGAGGGGGCGAGCTTTCCTCACATCCATGTTATCGCTCACAATCTGTTCCGGCGGTAGGCCCGACCTCGCAACCGGCAGTACATCCGGGTGTCACGCAAACCCAGCAAAGTGTCATGTCCATCCACACTTTGAATATTCCTTGGAGGGTCCTGTGCTGACTCAGCGACGTCCCCAGCTGTCCTGGGCGAAGCGGTCCGCGGTGCTCCTCGCCGCCGTCATGTCCGTGTTCAGCGTGTCCGTGCTCACCGGCCCTGCCGCGAACGCGGCGGTCTTCAACTCCTGCAACGTCTCCGGATGTTCTGCCGCTGCCTCGGCCAACTCGGGCTGGTCCTCACTTGGTTACCCGACCAGGCGCGGCTGGTACAACTGGTCGAGCGGCCAGTGCAGCTTTGCCGGCGGTGAGTTCCGCAACAACGACGGGCAGCTGCCCTCCGGCGACACCTTCTACGAGTTCGACGTCTACCCCCGCGGTTGCGGCAGCCACCGCGACGCCTACCGGATCGTCCTCGACTCCGACACCCGCGTGGTCTGGTACTCGCCCAACCACTACGGCGACTTCTACCAGCTGTAAGGGCCGCACCCGATAGCACCGCCCGCGCCGCCCCTCCGCCGAGGGGGCGGCTGCCGAGGCCCGGCGCACCGGGCCCCGCCAGGGTTCAGCGGGCGACCCGGGTGTCCCCTCGGCAGAACCCCATGGTGAGCCGGTGGTGCTGTAGGGCGCCGGCGGATACGGGTGGCGGTGTGCTGCCGCTGACTGCGGCCCGCGGCCCAGCCCGGCTGCTGGCCTAACTGATCGTTTCAGAATGAGATCTTGGTCTGACGTCTCGGCTGAGATGGCGCTCAGTAGTTGGGGCTGGAACGGGTTGCCCTGCCCGCGCGTTGGCCCGACAGGACTTTGGGGGAGAACCTTGTCGAGTTTGAGCTTCCCGCCAGCGCGGGCGGTCGGACGCGGGGCGGCCTGGTACCGCGGGGACTGCCATGTCCACTCCGTCCACTCGGACGGGGAACTCACCCCCGAAGAGTTGGCTGTTCGGGCACGCGCCGCCGGGCTCGACTTCATCGCGACGACCGAGCACAACTCAGCCGCGGCCCCCGATGTATGGGGGCATCTGGCCGCCGATGACTTCTTGATCGTTCTCGGCGAGGAAGTGACCACGAAGACCGGGCACTGGCTCGCGCTCGGCATCAACCCCGGCGAGGTCGTCGACTGGAACCACCAAGTCAGGGACGGGCTGATCGATCAGGGCCTGGACCAGGTCCATCGAGCAGGGGGCCTGTGCGTGGCCGCGCACCCGCACGCGCCCTATCCGTCGGGCGACTTCATGTTCCCCTTCCGGGGATTCGACGCGGTGGAGGTGTGGAACGGACTGTGGACTTCGGACCGGCCCTGGAACGCTGACAACGAGGCCGCCTTCGCGGAGTGGGGGCGGAGCCTCGCAGCCGACATCCACACAGGCTCGTGGCGGCCGGCGATGGGCAACAGCGACACCCACTTGGAGGGGCAGATCGGCATCCCTCACACCGTGGTCTTCGCCGAGGAGCTGAGCGCCGAGGCAGTCCTGGCCGGGATGCGTGCCGGCCACAGTTGGATCGCTGAGTCGGCGAAAGTGGACGTGTCGTTCACTGCCAACGTCGATGGTCGCGTTGTCGGGGTGGGAGAGCGGCTCGCGACTCATGGTGGGCAGGTCGAAGTGCAGGCAGCAGTGCGAGGTGTGCCGGTGGGGACCGTCAGGTGCCGGAGCGCCCTGCGTCGCCTCGCGCTCGGCAGTGAAGTCGTCGAGGAGTTGAAACAGGACCTTGATCGCGTGCTCCTCGTCTTCGGGCGGCAGGTCCGAGATGTTGTCCCAGCCGTCCGGGATGGCGATGTGCAGGACCTGGCCGGGCCAGGCGTGGTTGCAGTCGCGGCCTCGGCGGGCGACGAGCCAGTCGTGCCAGCCGGCGAGGAGGCCGGGACCGCCATGACGGGTCGCGTGCTGGTCGTAGCCGGTCAGGAATGCGGTCAGCTGGTGGAAGAAGTTGCAGCCGACGAGCAGGGGGCGTTGGCCGATGCAGGCGAAGTACTCGCGCTCGTCCATCTCCGAGAGCTGTTTCATGGGTCGGAGCCTATGAGTGCGTGAGAACGGGTTTTGAGAACGAAACTGCTCCGGACCGGCGGCTTCGGGCCGCGAGCCGGACTTCTTCTCGGAATGGACCGTTTTTGAGACCGGCGCAGACTCGGTAGAGCTTGAGATCGCAGGCCCGCGAGCGGCCGGTCGATCAGCGGGGCAGGATGCGCATTACTGCCTCGCGTTCGCCGCTGAGCCGCAGGCCTTGCTGTACTGCGGCGCTCAGATCGAGGTCGCCGAGCAGAGTCGCAGCCAGCAGGTGCGGGGGTCCGGTCAGTGACGCGGTGGGGTGGTCGACCCGGCCGGCGTGTGTGTGCACCGAGCCGTCCTTGACTTCGATGACCAGGTCCTCGTTGCCGTCGGCGTGCAGTTGCAGGGCGATCGCCGGCTGGTCAGGGCGGTGGTCGGTCAGTGCCCGGGCGGGCATGTCCAGCCAGTGGGTGCGGAAGGTGTCGTTGTCGCCCGGCTCACGCAACAGCGGTACGCCCCACCGGCTCAGCTCCTGCAGCACCGGCTCCAGCGTGCGGCCACGCTCGGTGAGGGAGAACAGGGTGGTGGCCACCGGCGGCGGGGCGGCCTCGCGGTGGATCAGGCCGGCTTCCTCGAGTTCGCGGAGCCGGTCGACCAGCAGGTTGCTGGCGATCCCGGGCAGCCCGTTGCGCAGGTCGGTGTGCCGGCAAGGACCCAGGGCGAGCAGTTCACGGACGATCAGCAGGGTCCATCGGTCGCCGATGGTGTCCAGTGCTTTCGCGATGCCGCAGTACTGCCCGTAGGTCCGCATGCCACCACCCTACCTCGTGGTGTTGAGATTCAAAACTCTCTTGTTGACTTTCTCAACAACGTCGGTCTAGCGTCGCTGCCCATGACTCCCACCCTTTCCGTGCGTCGGCTGGCCTGGGCCGGCGTCGAGATCCGTCTCGGCGACACCCGCCTGCTGATCGACCCGCTCGAGAACGTCGCTCCGCTGGCGCCGGTGATGGGGCCGCCGCACCGGCCGGTCGACCCGGTCGACACCCCGCCCGGCACCCACGCCCTCATCACCCACCTGCACCCCGACCACTACGACCACGACCTGATCGCCCGGATCGCGGCCACCGGCACGATCGGCTGCCACACCCCCAGCGCGGCCGGGCTGCGCGAGGCGGGCATCGCCCCCGTCGCCCAGGACCTGGGCCGATCACGCCGCATCGGAGAGCTGACCGTCACCCCGGTGACCTCGCTGGACTGGCGCGGCAACGACTGTGACCAGGTCGCCTGGGTCGTCGAAGGCGCCGGCCGGCGGGTCATCCACTGCGGCGACACCCAGTGGCACGGCAGCTGGTGGCAGATCGCTCGCGACCACGGCCCGTTCGACGTCGCGTTCGTCCCGGTCAACGGCGTCATCGCCCACTTCGAGGGCTACGCGGCCAACGTCCCGGCGACCATGACCCCCGAGCAGGGCGTCGAGGCCGCCGTCGCACTCGGCGCCGGCACCGTCTGCGCCATGCACTACGGCCTGTTCCACAACCCGCCGTTCTACACCGAACAACCCGACATCGAGCAGCGCTTCCAGCACGCCGCCGACGAGCGCGGCATCACCGCGGCCATCGTCGCCGACGGCCAGCCCGTCCTCTGACCATCAGAAACAAGGAGCAACGCATGAAGATCGTCCTGTTCGGTGCCAGCGGCAACATCGGCCGGCCCGCCACCGAGGAACTACTGCGTCGCGGCCACACCGTCACCGCGGTCACCCGAGCCGGCCACATCGACGGACTCGAGCACAAGGCCCTGACCGTGACCACCGGTGACGTCACCGACGCCGCCGCGGTCGCCGGCGTCGCCGCCTCCCACGACGCCGTACTGTCGGCCGTCGGCCCCCGGATCGGCCAGGAGAACGACCGCGCCACGATCCTCGGTGCCGCCCGTGCGCTGATCGACGGACTCCGCCGAGCCGGCGTCACCCGCCTGGTCACCATCGGCGGTGCCGGTAGCCTACGCACGCCGACCGGCGCCCGGGTCATGGACGACCCGGACTTCCCCGCGCTGTGGAAGGCCAACGCCGAGGCCCAGTCCGAGGCGCTCGACCTCTACCGCGGCGTGCACGACCTCGACTGGACGTACGTGTCGCCCGCCGCAGTCATCGGAGCGGGCGAGCGGACCGGGGCCTACCGCAGCGCCGGGGACACCCTGCTCACCGACGACGACGGCAACAGCCGCATCTCGTACGCCGACTACGCGATCGCCTTGGCCGACACGATCGAGAGCGGCGCCGCGATCCGCCGCCGCATCACCGTGGCGTACTGAGCCATGAGCAACGACGCCGCCGGCCGGCAAACCCGATTCATCGTCCTGCTCGCAGCGCTCGTGGCCCTGGGACCACTGTCCATCGACGGCTACCTGCCCGGACTGCCGGACCTCGCCGGCGACCTGCGCGTTAGCGCTGCGGCCACCCAGCTCACCATCACCGCATGCCTGGCCGGGCTGGCCGTCGGGCAGCTGATCGCCGGGCCGCTGAGCGACACCTATGGCCGGCGGCGTCCGTTGCTGGCGGGCCTCGCCCTCTACACGATCGCCAGCGCGCTCTGCGCGGTGGCGCCCGACGTCCGGACCTTCGTCGGCCTGCGCCTGATCCAGGGCATCGGCGGGGGGTTCGGCATCGTCATCGCCAACGCCATGGTCCGCGACCGCACCTCCGGAACCCGCACCGCACGTCTCTTCTCCGCACTGACCTTGATCACCGGCCTGGCGCCGGTGTTCGCGCCGGTCCTCGGCGGCCAGCTACTGCGCGTCACGGCCTGGCCTGGAATCTTCGTGGCCCTGGCCGTACTCGGCGCCGTGATGCTGGCGGCCTCCGCCGCAGGACTGCCGGAGACCCGGTCCTCCGCGGCACGCCAGCCGCTGCCGGCTGTCGTCGGGCAACTGCTCGGCGACCGGGTCTTCACCGGGTACGTCCTGGCCAACGGCCTGGTCTTCGCGGCGATGTTCGCCTACATCTCCGGCTCGCCGTTCGTCCTGCAGGAAATCCACGGCCTGTCACCGCAGCAGTACAGCGCCGTGTTCGCCGTCAACGCCGCCGGACTCGTCGCGGCCGCCCAGATCAGCGGCCGGCTGGTGGCCCGGGCCGGCGCCCGCGTGTTGCTGCTCGCCGGTCTGCTGGGCGCGACAGCCGGTGGCACCACGGCCCTGGGCGCGGTGCTGACACGGGCACCCCTGCCCGCGCTCCTGATCGGCCTGTTCGTCCTGGTCTCCAGCGTGGGCCTCGTCATGCCGAACGCCGCGGCCCAGGCCCTGGCCGACCACGGCGGACACGCCGGGTCGGCCGCCGCTCTGCTCGGCTTCAGCCAGTTCATGATCGGCGGGGCACTCGCTCCGCTGGCCGGCGCGGGTGGCGCCACCGACGCCCTGCCGATGGGAATCATCGTCGCCGTGCTGCCGGCGCTCGCTCTGCTCACACTCGGCGTCCTCACCCGGTCGATGCCCGGTGAGCGCACTCGCAGGGCCAGGCGCCTGCGCGAGCATGTGGAGCGCCCCGTACCACGTGAGGCTCCCGCTGGGGGACGGGCTCATCGGCCCCGGCCCGATGAGCCCGAGCAGCGCATCGACAGCATCCGGTAGTTGATCGGCCGGTGTCCGGTATGCCAGACGCTCGGCAGGGTCAACGTCCTCTTGGCGGACCCTCAAGACCTGCTGGCACGCCGTCTCGCAAGGGGGCGGCGGCGGATGCACCATCACGCTCGGACAGGGTGGTTCACAGTTCGGTCGCCAGCCAACCCGTCCTGCGGGTCATCCCCGGCGGCCGGGACAACCGGCCCGGGTCGGTCGGGTAATGACCGGTCGTCGCCTTCGCCGTGCTCCCGGAACCACTCAGCGGCATCGCGGACCTCATGCACCCGGCGCCCGGTGAGCTCCTCGTGCAGGTTCATGTCCCCGGTGTCGAGGGCGATCAGGATCGCGGTGCCGCGCAGGGCGGAGGCGACGTTCAGCAGGTCCTCGTCGCTGTAGTCCTGCATCCGCCAGCCTAGATCGCCCATCCGCTCGACCAGCAGCCGCAGGCCGCCCGCGGCGGCCACGGCCTGGCGGGCAAGGGCGGCAAGCTCGGCGTTCCGGTCCTCAGCCACACCTCCAGCGCGCGCCCGTTCCCGCCGAGCCGCCCCCGGATCCAAGATCATCCCTTAGCGCTAACCGCTGTACCGCTGCTACTCAGGACCGAGTGCGCAGGCGACGGAGGCAGATGAGGCTGCAGGCCAGTTCGAGCAGGCCCTGGTGGAGGTCGGCGCGTCGTTCGTAGCGGATCCGGAGCCGTTTGAACTGGTGCAGCCAGGCGAAGGCCCGCTCCACCACCCAACGGACCTTGCCGAGCCCCGAGCCGTGGGCCACGCCGCGTCGGGCGATCATCGGCTTGATGCCGCGCTTCCACAGCAGGCGGCGGTACTTGTCAAAGTCGTAGCCCCGGTCGGCATACAGGTGCCGTGGCTTGCGGCGAGGCCGTCCCCTCAGCCCCCGGATCGGCGGGACCGCGTCGAGCAGCGGCAGCAGCTGTGTGACGTCGTGGCGGTTGCCACCGGTGAGCGTGACGGCGAGCGGGGTTCCGTGCCGGTCGACTATCAGGTGGTGCTTGGAACCGGGACGGGCACGGTCGACCGGCGAGGGGCCGACGTGATCCCCCCTTTGAGGGCCCGCACATGCGAGCTGTCAACAGCGCAGTGCTCAAGATCCAGCAGGTCGGCGCGGCGCAGCTCGCTCAGCAGGGCTGCGTGCAGGCGCGGCCAGACGCCGGCCTCGGTCCAGTCCCGAAGGCGGCGCCAGGCCGTCACCCCGGAGCAGCCGACCGTTTCGGCCGGGACGTCGCGCCAGGCGACACCGGTCCGCAGTACGTACATCACCCCGGCGAGTGCCGCCCGGTCGGGAACGCGTAGTCGCCCAGGGTGGCGGCGGCGCCGTTCAGGAGCGGGTGGCAGAAGCGGTGCCACGCGCTCCCACAGGTCATCCGGAACAAGATCAGCGCGCACCCGGACACCTTGCCGACCAAGATCGCTAGGTGCAAGACCTGCGGCTCAACTCATTCTGAAACGATCAGTAAGCCGTACTCGCGGACGCGTTCCGCCTGCAGCGCGCCCCGGAGCGGGCGTGATGGTCACCTGACCGGGGGCAGGTCCGAAGACGCCTTCGGACTCCTCCAACTGCCCCGACACGGAAGCCCCCTGACTTCGGCAGCTGGGCGCCCGCCGGTCGTACTCCGGCTGGTGCGCTTGGACCTGGTCCGTGTTGGCGACGGTCCAGGCGCCGCAGGGGACACCCGTGCCGGCGGGCGCCGCAGGCTCCTCCGCACAGGCCTCGCCGAGCCCGAGCCGGACCAGGGCAGGCCCGGCACCCGCCGTGGATCAGGGTGCCGTCATGCTCGACCGGACCCTGCTGCGTGCGGTGGTGGCGTCGTCGGCGAGCAGGGCCAGCGCGGCGAGTTCGCGGCACTCCGCAAGCGTGTGGGTGGCCAGGGCCGCCCGTACCTCGGGGAGCGAGGCGGGTGCGGCGGACAGGCTGGTGACCCCGAGGCCGACCAGGACGAGGGCGAGCGCCGGGTCGGCGGCGGCCTCGCCGCAGACGCCGATCGGACGGCCGTGTTCGGCGGCCGATCCAGCGGCGGTGGCGACCAGCGTCAGCAGCGCAGGCTGCCAGGGGTCGAGCAGTTCGGCGAGGCTGCCGAGCGTCCGGTCGGCCGCGAAGGTGTACTGGGCCAGGTCGTTGGTGCCGATGCTGAAGAAGTCGCAGACCTCGGCCAGCCGGTCGGCCCGCAGGGCGGCTGCCGGGACTTCGATCATCGCCCCGGCCAGCGGCAGGCCGTGCGCGCGGACCCGGGCGGCGAACTCGGCGGCCTCGCGCGGGATCGACACCATCGGAGCCATGACCCAGACCTGCGCGGTGCTGTCCCGGGCGGCCTCGGCGATCGCGGCGAGCTGGGTCTCCAGGAGCTGCGGATCGCGGGCGGCGGTGCGCAGGCCGCGGATGCCCAGGGCCGGGTTCTCCTCGTCGGCGGAGGTGGCGAAGGGCAGCGGTTTGTCCGCCCCCGCGTCCAGCGTGCGCACGATGACGCGGCGGCCGGCGAAGGCGGCGAACACCTGCCGGTAGGCGGTGGCCTGTTCGGCGAGGCTCGGAGCCTCGGCGCGGTCCAGGAAGAGGAACTCGGTGCGGAACAGGCCCACGCCCTCGGCGTCCGCGGCGGCGGCGCCGGCCAGCTCGTGCGGCGAGCCGAGGTTGACCAGGAGGGCGACCGGGTGCCCGTCCGCCGTCCGGCCCGGCCCCTGGTACCCGGTCAGCCGCTCGCGACGACGGCGCTCGCGGTCGGCGGCCCGCTCGACCGCCTCCGGAGCCGGGTCGAGCTCGATCACGCCGTCCGTGCCGTGCACCAGGACCCGTCGCCCGTCCGCCAGGTCCGCGGCGTCGGCGCAGCCGACCACGGCGGGTACGCCGAGCGCCTTGGCGAGGATGGCGGTGTGGCTGGTCGGCCCGCCGCGGACGGTGACGAGGGCCAGCACCCGCTGGGGGTCGAGCAGCGCGGTGTCGGCGGGGGCCAGGTCGTCGGCGACGAGGACGTACGGGTGCCCTGGGTCGGGCAGGCCGGGCACGGGCAGGCCCAGCAGCTGGGCCACCGCGCGGTCGCGCAGGTCGTCCAGGTCGGCGGCGCGTTCCGCGAAGTACCCGCCGGCGGCGACCAGTTCGGCACGGAAGCCGTCGAAGGCGGCGGCGAGTGCGTGGGGGCCGTCGGTGCCCTGCTCGGCGAGGGCTGCCGCCCGGTCGGCGAGGACCGGGTCGGCCGCCATCAGGGCCTGGGCCGTGAGCACCTCGGAACCGGGCCCGCCGGCGCGGGCGGCGCGCTCGCCCAGGTCGGTGACGACCGCGCCGAGGGCGGCTCGGATCGCGGCCGCCTCGGCCGCCGGGTCGCCGACCGCCCTCGGTGCGGGCAGCGGGGGCGGGGGAGCCATCCGGGCGACCGGGCCTGCGGCACTGCCCGTACCGACACCGATTCCGCGCATCGGATCCCTCACGCCGCTGCGTCGAGGTCGGAGGCGAGCAGGTCGGCGAGCGCCTTGAGCGAGTCCTGGGCCCCGTCGCCGGTGGCGGTGAGCTCCAGGGTGTCGCCGCGGCGGGCGGCCAGGGCGAGGACGGACAGCAGGCTGCGGGCGTCGACCGGCGTCTGACCGGGGCGGCCGACGGTGATCTTGGCCGTCTGTCGGGCGGCGGCCTGGACGAACAGGGACGCCGGGCGGGCGTGCAGACCGCTTCGGGAGCCGACGATGACCTGGATCGAGTGCATGGGAGTCCTTGGAGGAGGTGATCGCCGGCCCGGGTGGGAACCGGGCCGGCGGGAGGGTGGGGCACGGTGGCCCGCGCGGGGGAAGTGCGGGCCACCGTGTTCACGCCCGGTCTTCGCGTACGGGGGCGGTAGCGGAGACCGGGCGGTCCGTGGTTTCACGCCCGTTAGCGTGTTGTTTCGATTGGTTCTACGCCCGAATGCCGAGAGGTGTCAACACATTCGGGCAAACCCGCGGATGCTGAGGCGGAGGCTGAACACGCTCTTGCTTTTTCGGTCGGAGCGCGTAGGGTCGGGCCCCATCAGGCGTAAACGGACATGAAACGGACCCGATCCCACATGTATGCACCGGAGCGGCAGCAACAGATCCTCCGCCTCGCCCAGGAACGGGGCCGGGTGGACGTGCCGACGCTGGCCGAGGACTTCGGCGTCACGCAGGAGACCATCCGGCGTGACCTGAGCGCCCTGGACCGGGCCGGGATGCTGCACCGGGTGCACGGCGGCGCGCTGCCCGCTGGCGCCCTGCACCTGGAGCCCGGCCTGGCCGAACGGGACTCCACCGCCGCGGCCGAGAAGGAGCGCATCGCCAAGGCGGCCCTGGCCCTGCTGCCCAGTGAGGGCAGCGTCATCCTGGACGCCGGAACGACCGTCTCCCGGCTGGCCGGCCTGCTGCCCGCCGACTGCGCCCTGACCGTCGTCACCAACGCCCTCCCGGTGGCGGCCCGGCTGGCCGACCACCCGGGGCTCGCCCTCCACCTGGTCGGCGGCCGGCTGCGCCACCGCACCCAGGCCGCCGTCGACGCCTGGGCGCTGCGCGACCTGGCCGACGTCCACGCGGACGTCGCGGTCGTCGCGACCAACGGCTTCGCGGTGGAGGGCGGGCTGTCCACACCGGACCTCGCCGAGGCGGCCGTCAAACGCGCCATGCTCACCGGCGCCCGCCGGGTGGTGCTGGTCGCCGACTCCTCCAAGTACGGAGTCCGCCACTTCGCCCGGTTCGGCTCGCTGGACCAGGTCGATGTGCTGGTCACGGACACTGGACTGACCGACGAGCAGACCGCAGAGATCGAGAACCACGGACCGGAAGTCATCCGCGCATGATCGTCACCATCACCCCGAACCCCAGCCTCGACCGCACCTACGAGCTGGGAACGCTCGCCCTGGGCGAGGTCAACCGAGCCGCGCACGACCGGCTCGACCCCGGCGGCAAGGGCGTCAACGTCTCCCGCGCGCTCACGGCCGCGGGCCACCGCACCACCGCCGTCCTCCCGCTGGGCGGGCTCTCCGGGCAGCTGCTCTCCGATCTGCTGCGCCGTCAGGGGATCGACGTCGCGGCGGTCGCCATCTCGGGCGACACCCGGATCAACGTCTCGATCGCCGAGGACGGCGGCAGCCTGACGAAGGTCAACGCGGTGGGCCCCGAGCTCAGCGCCGCCGAGTCGGCCGCGCTGCTCGCGCTCGTCCGCGACGCCCAGAAGATCGGACAGGGCACCGGGAACGGCGTCGACTGGCTGGCCTGCTGCGGCAGCCTGCCGCGCGGACTGGCCCCGGAGTGGTACGCCGAGCTGGTCGCGCAGGTGCACTCGGGGGGCGCCCGGATCGCCCTGGACACCTCCGGCCCCGCGCTGCTCGCCGCGCTCTCGGCCCACCCCGACGTGGTCAAGCCCAACCGGGAGGAACTCGCGGAGGCCGTGGGCCGCCCGGTCGTCACCATCGGCGACGCCGTCGACGCGGCCGGGGAACTGCGCGAGCGCGGCGCCCAGCAGGTCCTCGCCAGCCTCGGCGCGGACGGGATGCTGCTGATCGCCGAGGAGGGCAGCTGGTTCGGCAGCGCACCCGTCGCCGCCGTCCGCAGCGACGTGGGAGCCGGCGACGCCTCCCTCGCGGGCTTCCTCGGAGCCGGCGGCAGCGGCCCCGGCGCACTCGCGGTGGCCCTGGCGCACGGCGCCGCCGCCGTAAAACTGCCGGGGAGCGTCATGCCGACCCCGGCCGATCTGGACCCGGCCGCCGTGGCCGTGACGGCGGACATCCCGCTCGAACGACCGCTTCGCGGTTGAGAACGGCCTCCTGCCGGAGGCACCACGCCCGACCGTGTGGGACGGGAAGGGCGATCATTCCCGGGGGCAAGGGAACACCGTCAGGCACCAGTCGAAGGACCGACATGATGAGCGACACCAGCGGACTGATCACACCCGCACTCGTTGATCTCCACCTCGCCCCCGAGGACAAGAGCGAAGCGCTCCGCGCCCTGGCCCAGCGGCTGGTCGCCGAGGGCAGGGTCACCGACCTCGACGGCTTCCTCGGCGACATCGCCGCCCGCGAAGCCCAGGCCCCGACCGGGATGGGGGACGGGATCGGCATCCCGCACTGCAGATCACCCCACGTCACGCGGCCGAGCCTGGCCTTCGGCCGCAGCGCCAGGGGCGTGGACTTCGACGCCCCGGACGGGCGGCCCGCGGACCTGGTCTTCATGATCGCGGCACCGGAGGGTGCGGACGACTCCCACCTGCAGATCCTCGCCGCGCTGGCCCGTCGGCTGATGGACCCGGAGTTCACCGGCGCCCTGCGCGAGGCCGAGAGCCCCGGCGCCGTCGCGGCCCGGATCAACGGCGAGGAGGTGCCGGCCGTCGCTCCGGTGTCGGCCGTCGCTCCGGCGCCGGCCGTCGTTCCGGTGTCGCCCGCCGGTCCGGAGACGGCCGCCGCCGGTGGTGGACTGCGGCTGGTCGCCGTGACCTCCTGCCCGACCGGCATCGCCCACACCTACATGGCCGCCAAGGCCCTGGAACTGGCCGCCGCCCGGGCGGGTGCGCAGATCCAGGTCGAGACCCAGGGATCCGCCGGGACGACGCCGCTGGCCCCCGAGGCGATCGCCGCCGCCGATGCGGTGATCCTCGCCCACGACGTCGAGGTCCGTGACCGCGCCCGCTTCGCCGGCAAGCCGACCGTGGACGTGGGCGTGAAGGCCGCCGTCAATCGCGCCGACGAGCTGATCTCCCAGGCCGCCGGGCTCGTCACCGGGGCCGGAAGCGGCGCGCGCGCTGGTGCCGATCCGGCCGCCGAGGTGGGCGAGCACTGGGCCCAGCGGCTGCGCAAGTACCTGATGACGGGCGTCAGTTACATGATCCCGTTCGTCGCGGCCGGCGGCCTGCTGATCGCCCTCGCCTTCGCGATCGGCGGCTACCGGATCGCCTCCGCCCCGTCCGTGCTGGGGCACTTCGACTGGACCTCCTCGCACAGCTGGGCGGCGATGCTGTTCCAGACCGGCAAGACCTCCTTCGGCTTCCTGGTCCCGGTCCTCTCCGGTTACATCGCCTTCGCGGTCGCGGACCGGGCGGCGCTGGCCGCCGGCATCGCCGGCGGTGCCGTGTCGGTGGCGGTCGGAGCGGGCTTCCTCGGCGGCATCGTGTCGGGCCTGGCCGCGGGGTTCCTGGTGCTGTGGATGATCCGGTGGAGCGTGCCGCGGGCGATCAGGGGCATCATGCCGGTGGTGGTGATCCCGCTGCTGTCGGTGGCGGTGGTCGGCTTCCTGATGTTCGTGGTGGTCGGCTCACCGATCGCCTCGGCGATGAACGGCCTGACCGACTGGCTGAACGGCCTCTCCGGCTCCAACGCGATCCTGCTCGGCGTGCTGCTCGGCGCGATGATGGCCTTCGACATGGGCGGTCCGCTCAACAAGGTCGCCTACACCTTCGCGGCCGGTGCGCTCACGGCCGCGGGAACCGCCCCGGACGCCGGCAGCCTCAAGGTGATGGCCGCGGTGATGGCCGCCGGCATGACCCCGCCGCTCGGCATGGCCCTGGCGACCGTCGTCCGGCGCCGGCTGTTCACCCCCGAGGAGCGGGAGAACGGCAAGGCCGCCTGGGTGCTCGGCGCGTCGTTCATCACCGAAGGCGCGATCCCGTTCGCGGCCGCGGACCCGCTGCGGGTCATCCCGGCGGGCATCGCCGGCAGCATGACCGCCGGCGGCCTGGTGATGGCGTTCGGTTCCACCCTGCGGGCCCCGCACGGCGGAATCTGGGTGCTCCCGCTGATCGGCAGCCCGTTCCTGTACCTGACCGCGGTGGTGGCGGGCACGGCGGTCACCACCGCGGTGGTCGTCCTGCTCAAGGGGATGCGCAGGCCTTCCGCCGCGGCGGCTCCGGATGCCGTCGCCGCCGGGACGGAGCTGGTCGGCGTCTGAGCCGTGGACGGGTGCGGACCGGTGACCGGAAGGTCAGACGCACCAGAAGAGGAACGACGTACAGGAAGGTGTCGCGGTCGGGGTGGGGGCCGCCGGGCTGGGGGAGTGGCGCGCGGGCGGAGCCGTGACGGGCGTCGTGGGCTGGGGGGCGGCCGACTCGGCCGGGGCGGCCGGGCGGGACGGGTTGGCGCTCGTCCTGGACGCGCTGGGCCGGGCGCTGGTGGCCGACGGCCGCACCGGAGGACTCGCTGTGCTCGGTGCGGCCCTCGCCGTCGTGGAGACGCTCGCGGGCCCCGGCGTGGCCGTCGAGGTGGGCGCCGTTGTGCTCCCCGACGGGAGCGGGACCGCCGCGCCGTCGTCCTGGCCGACGGCCACCACCGCGGTGGTCAGTCCGCCCGCCGCCACACCGAGCGTGGCCAGCGCGAGCCAGGCGCCGCGCCCCCGGGTCGCTCGCCGGCGGACCCTCTGGGGTGCGGGAGCCGCGGTGGGCGGGTCCGCGACCGGGCGCTCGGGCTCCTGCTGGGCGAGTGCCTCCTTCGGCCGCCCGCAGCCCGGGCAGGAGAGTGCGCCGTTGAGGTGCCGTTGGCAGAGTGTGCAGTAGCTCATTCGGTCTTCCGTGGGTGCCCGTGCGCCGCGACGGGTGATCTGCGGGGCTACGCAGATCTTGCCGCTCGTGACACCGGCCCGGGGCGAGGCTTTTGCGGAGATCACGTGTGGTTCGGGTGGGGAGGACCCGGCCGTCCGGGCGAGCAGAAGATCGGCAGGCGGCAGGCGGCAGGCGGCAGACGGCCCGGGCCCGCGAGCGCGCGGCACGTACCGGGTGCGATCACGGTCAGCGTCTCGCACCGGTTCTCGACCGTCTCCGGCGTCGGTCCCATCCTGGTGATCGACCAAGGACACTCGGAGGAGACGGGCTGGCACCTCGATTGATGGGATGGATCTGCTCCCGGTGGCCCGGATGCGGGGAAGCCGATCAGTGAAGTGCCGGGCGTGGTCCGTCGGTTGGCGAGGAGGGGGATCGCCTTCTCTTTCGAGACATGGGATCCCCTGCTACGTTGGCGCCGTGTCCCTGACCGACAGAGCCATCGCCCGCATCCGCCGGATGATCCGGGACGGCGAGCTGCCCCCCGGATCGAAGCTGCCGCCCGAACAGCAGCTCGCGGCCGAGCTCGGACTGTCCCGGAACCTGATGCGCGAGGCGGTCAAGTCCCTCGTCGTCGCCCGGGTCCTGGAGATCCGGCGCGGCGACGGCACCTACGTGACCAGCCTGGCGCCCGGCCTACTGCTGGAAGGGATCGGCGGCGCGGTCGAACTGCTGCAGGGGGACACCGTCCTGGAACTCACCGAGGTGCGAAGGCTCTTCGAGCCGGCCGCCACCGCGCTGGCCGCCACCCGGATCACCGACGAGGACCTCGCCGAGGTCGAGCGCCACCTGTCGGCGATGCGCGAAGCGCGGGCCGACGTCGAGTTGCTGACCTGGCACGACGCGGCCTTCCATCGGGCGGTCATCCACGCCACCCGCAACGAGACCCTGGCCACGCTGCTGGAGCACATCTCCGGACGCACCCTGCGGGCCCGGGTCTGGCGCGGCCAGGCCGACGCCGACGCGGCCGGGAGGACCATCACCGAGCACGAGGCGATCTACCAGGCCCTCGTCGCCCGTGACCCGAACCTCGCCCAGGCCGCCGCGCTGATGCACATCAACACCACCGAACGCTGGCTGCGCGACCACCTGACCGAGGGTGAGCGGATCCCCGCGGCGCCCCGGCGGCAGCCGAACCGCCCGCGTCCCTGACCGACCGTCAACTGCCGACCGAGGAGCGAACGCGCGTGAGAGTCGACGCGCACCACCACATGTGGGAGTTGGGCCGGCGTCCGCAGACCTGGCTCGACGAACCGGAGTCGGCAGGCTCGACATCGACATCGATCCGTCCGTCACCACCGTCGAGGAGCCGCCGCACCACCCCGGCGCCGAGGCTTCGTCTCCGGCCGGCTCAACCACGAGCGGCGCCCCGCGACCGAGGAGTCCTGACATGCGGAAGCCCCCGACTGGACAACGACCGCCCCAGCGCGGCCGGTACCGCCCGCTGAGTTCCTTCTCCCGACCCGTACCGCCCCACGACGGGCCCCGCCCCGCCCACGATCGGCCGGACACCCGGCATTCCGGTACGGAAACCCTCTGGTACCGACACCCCGCCGACGGCTTCCTGGAAGCGCTGCCCCTCGGCAACGGCCGGCTCGGCGCCATGACGTACGGAGGCGTGCACACCGAGCGGATCGAGCTCAACGCGGACACCCTGTGGTCCGGCGGCCCCGGTCCCCGCGACCGGACGGGCGCCGCCGACCATCTGCCCGCCCTGCGGGAGGCGGTGCTGCGCGAGGGCGACCACGCCGGCGCCGGCGCGATCGCCGCCGCCCACTTCCGGGGCCCCGACATCGAGGCGTACCAGCCGCTGGCGACCCTCCTGCTGACCTTTCCGTCCTGGGGTGAAGGCGCCCTCGCCGAGTACCGGCGCGAGCTGCGCCTCGACGAAGCCGTGCACACCGTGTCGTTCACGGCGGGAGGAGTCCGGTACCGGCGGGAGAGCTTCGTCTCCGCCCCGGCGGGCGTGCTGGCCGTCCGCCTCAGCGCGGACGCACCCGGCGCCCTCTCCTTCCGTGCGAGCCTCTCGACACCCCACCCGGCCACGGCGGCCTTGCACCGCCCCACCAGCCTGTCGGTCCACGGGCGCGCTCCGGTGCACGTCGCGTCCGGGCACGGCGGGGGCGCCGTCCACCGGGAGGACGAGGGCATGGGGTTCGCGGCCGCCGTCAGCCTGCGGACGGTGAACGGGAGCGTCGTCGCCGTCGACGGCGGGATGGACGTCGTCGGAGCCGACGAGGCGGTGCTCCTGGTCGCCGTCGGCACCGGATACCGCGACTGGCGCCGACGGCCCGACGGCCCCGAAGCGGCGCTCGCCGAGGCGTACCGGTGGCTCGACGAGGCGGGCGGACAGGACTTCGACCAGCTGCGTGCCGCTCATACGGCCGACCACCGGCGGCTGTTCGACGCGGCCGAACTCCGCCTCCACGACCGGGCGTTCAGGGCGGCAGCGGAGCGCCCGACCGACGAACGCCTCGCCGCCGCGAACGCGGGCGCCGAGGACGCCGGGCTCGCCGCCCTGCTCTTCGGCTACGGCCGCTACCTGCTGATCGCCTCGTCGCGGCCCGGCACCCAGCCCGCCAACCTCCAGGGCATCTGGAACGACGACCTCACCCCGCCGTGGAACTCCGACTGGACGTCGAACATCAACCTCCAGATGAACTACTGGCCTGCCGAGACGACGGGCCTGGCCGAGTGCCACGAGCCGCTGTTCGACCTCGTCGCCGACCTCGCCGAAGCCGGGCGCTCCACCGCCCGGACCTACTACGACGCCCCGGGCTGGTGCTGCCACCACAACGTCGACCTCTGGCGCGCCACCAACCCCGTGTCGGGCGACCCGGTGTGGGCCCACTGGCCGATGGCCGGACCGTGGCTGGCCGCCCACCTGTGGGACCACCACCTCTTCCACGGGGACCACGCCTTCCTCGCCGACCGTGCCTACCCGGTCCTGCGCGAGGCCGCCCGGTTCCTCACCCACCTCCTGGTCGAGGACGCCGACGGCGCGCTGGTGACCTGCCCTTCCACCTCGCCCGAGCACCACTTCCGGCTCGCCGACGGCACCCTGGAGGCCGTCGACGCCGGCTGCACCATGGACTACTGGCTCGCCGCCGAACTCCTCGACAACACCGTCGCGGCCGCCCGCGAGCTCGGCGTCGACCACGAACTGGCGGACGAACTGACCGGCGTCCGCGCCCGGCTGCGCCCACCGGCCCTCGGAGCCGACGGCCGCCTGCTGGAATGGCGGCACGACCTCCCCGAGGAGGACCCCGGCCACCGCCACCTCTCCCACCTCTACGGCCTCTACCCGGGCAGCGCCGTCGACCCGCTCGGCGACACCACCCTGCTGGACCCGGCCCGCCGCGCCCTGGACCGCCGGCTGGAGCACGGCGGAGGCGGCACCGGCTGGAGCCTCGCCTGGGTCGCCGCACTCGCCGCCCGCCTGGGCGACGGCGCGCTCACCGGGCACGCCGTCGAGCGCCTGCTCGCCACCTCGATCGCCCCCAACCTCCTCGACCTGCACCCGCCCCGGCTCTTCCAGATCGACGGCAACCTCGGCATCACCGCCGCCATCGCCGAGGCGCTGCTGCAGAGCCACAACGGCAGCCTGCGGCTGCTGCCCGCCCTGCCGCCGTCCTGGCCGGACGGGGACGTCAGGGGCCTGCGCGCGCGGGGCGGGCTCACCGTCGGCCTGAGCTGGCGCCAGGGCGTGCTGACCGGAGCCGAACTGCGCGCGGCGAGGGACACCACGGTCGACCTGTACCTGCCCGCGCGCGGGGGCACACCCGTCGTGACCGACGAGGCAGGCAACCTGGTCGCCGCCGCCGCGGTGCCCGGCGACGCGCGGCGCCTTCGGGTCCGCCTCCCGGGGGGCAGCTGCCGCCGGCTCTCCTACCCGGGGCCGGACATCGGCCACTGAGCACCGGCGGGTCGCGAAACCGCTGGTGGCGCGGCGGGGGCGCGACTCCATGGAAGTGCGTATGCACACAGTTCGCACTGCTGTGGGCCCAATGTCCGCCAGGGCCGGGCCGGTTGGCCGCAGGCGGCCCGGACCTGCCACACGTTCGCCGGGGCGAAGACCGTCCGGAAGGCCTCGCTCCCGGGGTGGGGCGTCGCGCCGGGCGCGAGCAGACCGGGGCGGTGGAGGACCGGCCGGCGGCCGGCCTTCGAACGCTCTCGACGCTGCGGTCGGGCGGCAGGTCGACGGGATTGCGGGTGGCGGGTCGGCGCGGTACGCCGGCACCGCAGGCAGGCCGGCCCTTGACAGGGCCGGTCGCGCGGCTGAGACTCGTCGCACCCGAAGTGTTCCGGCCGTGCGGTAGCTCACTGAAGAGCGATCGATGGGCAGATTTCCTGTTCGGGCCCGCTCCCGAGGCCGATGGCGCCGAGCGGGTCAGCGGCTCCTTGTCCCGAGGAATCAGGGTGATCAACCATGAGCAGTGTTTCCGGCATCGATGATGCGGTCCCGCCTCAGAGACGGGCGCGGCCGGCGTCGATTCGATGGCCCGGTTCGGTCCGCCGGCCCGGATCGGCGGAGTTCGAGCACTCGGCGAAGGACTGGCTGTTCGACCTGGCTCCGGCACGCTGGCGTCACGAGCAGGTGCTCCACCGCAATCCGTCGGAACTGGCCCGTATGGTCCGGCTCCACCTGGATGCCCAGGTCATCGCCGTTCAGACGGGCCTGCGGGCCTTCCGTGCGACCCTGCTCGGGGCGCCGCGGCGCGCCGACGACACCGAGACCATCGATGCGTACGTGCGTGAGCAGGCCTGGGTCGAGGCCGTACGCGAGCAGGTCCGACTGGTCGAGGACGCCTTGGCCGCCAGGCGTGCGGGCCGCAACCACTTCGCACGACACCTCGCGAATGGCCTGTGACAGAAGTCAGGGCTTGCCGGACTGGCCAGAGAGTCGGCCTGTGGGCTGGAGCGGTGTCGATGCCCGTCCCGGCCCCGGGCGTGCCGGGCGGCGTCATCGTCGAGACCCGTGGACAGGGCGGTGGACGGTCCGTCCCCACGCCCGCCGGGGTCTCCTGGAGGATGGGCTTGAGTCTCCAGTAGGGGGAGACGCGAGGGTGGGGGCATGGACGACGACACGCTTTACACGATCGGAGCGCTGGCCCGGCGGACCGGGCTGACGGTGAAGACCATCCGGTTCTACTCCGACACCGGAATCGTGCCGTCGACCGACCGCAGCCCGGCCGGCTACCGGCTCTATGACCTCCGCGCGCTCGCGCGTCTGGACCTCGTGCGAACACTGCGTGACCTGGGAATCGACCTCGCCGTCATCCGGCAGGTGCTGGACCGGGAGATCTCCGTCCCCGAGGTCGCGGCAGCGCATGCCGACGCCCTGGACGTGCAGATCCGCACGCTACGACTGCGTCGCGCGGTACTGCGAGCGGTGGCCAAGCGGGGCTCCACCTCTGAGGAGACGGATCTCATGCACAAGCTCGCGAAACTCTCCGACGACGAGCGCCGACGCCTCGTCACCGACTTCATCGACGACACCTTCGGCGGCCTGGACGCCAACCCCGACTTCGTGGCCATGATGCGCGCGGCCACGCCCGACCTGCCGGACGACCCCGAACCGGACCAGGTCGAGGCGTGGGTGGAACTCGCCGAACTCACCCAGGACCCGGACTTCCGCACCGCAGTGCGCCGGATGGCAGAACACCAGGCGGCCGAACGCACCCGGGGCGACACCACCGGTCTGCACCACGACCTCACCGAGACGGTCCGCGAACAGGTCGGACACGCGCTCACGGTCGGCATCGCCCCCACGTCCGCCGAGGCGGCACCCATCATCGACGCCCTCACCGCCCGCTACGCCCAGGTCTTCGGCCGTGCTGACGACACCGACCTGCGCCGCTGGCTGCTGACCCGCCTGGAGGTCGCCAACGACCCGCGCACGGAACGCTATTGGCACCTCCTGGCCGTCATCAACGGATGGTCCGTCCCGCCGAGCCTGGCGCCGGTGTTCGGCTGGTTCATCGAGGCCCTGCGCGCCGGTCCGGAGCAGTAGCCCGCTGCCGTGTCCGCCCCGCAGCGGCCCTCGCGATGTGTGACGGTGTCCGGATGAACGCTCGACGACCTCGTGGTCGATCGGTCCGTGTCCGTCAGTGCTCCGGGCCGGGGGAGAGGTAGCGGCGGCCCGGTATCTGCTCGAAGATCAGGTTGGTGCGGGTCTGGGCCACCGCCGGGTGGGTGGTGAGGTGGTCGACCACGAAGTCGCGCAGGGCCTCGGGGCCGGCGACGCCGACGTGCAGCAGGTAGTCGTCCGAGCCGGCCATGTGGAAGACGGCGAGGACGCCGGGCAGGTCGGGGGCGGTGCTGCGGAAGCTCTCGTTCTGCTCGCGGGTGTGGGCGCGCAGCCGTACCGAGATCATCGCCTGGAGCGGCAGGCCGATCGCGGCCGGGTCGAGTTCGGCGCGGAAGCCGCGGATGATGCCGCGGTCCTGGAGGGCGCGGACCCGGGCCAGGCAGGTGGAGGGGGCGATGCCGACGGCGGCCGCGAGGGCGTTGTTCGGGAGCCGGGCGTTGTCGGCCAGGGCACGGACGATCGCCCGGTCGACGTCGTCGACGGGCGCCCGGCGGGCCTGCGGATTGTTCGGCATGCCTGCCAGGATTCCAGTCCGTACCGAAGATTCGCAAGCCTGATCGACAGGGGGCCGAATGTTCTTCGGAAGGGCTTCCCCCGGGCGTTCGAAAGTTCCATCCTTACGGACGGTCGTCACCGGTACCGACGGTGACGACCGTCCGTCGCAGTCCCCGCAACCCCGGAGCGCACCGCCCATGAGCCCGACCGCCTTCCCCTCCGCCGCGACCGCCGTCGACCCCGGTCCGGAGCTGGACGGCGGCGACTTCGCCCTCCCCGAGGGCGGGCTGGACGACGACCGGCGGCTGCGCGCGCTGGACGCGGTGGACGAGTACCTGACCCGCAAGCGCAAGCACCTGGTCGGCTACCAGGCCACCCAGGACATGCAGGGCACTGCGCTGGACCTCGCCCGGTTCCTGCCGAACAACATCAACAACCTCGGCGACCCGTTCCAGAGCGGCGGCTACAAGCCCAACACCAAGGTCGTCGAGCGGGCCGTGCTCGACTACTACGCGAAGCTCTGGCACGCCGAGCGCCCGCACGACCCGGCCGACCCGGAGTCCTACTGGGGCTACATGCTGTCCATGGGCTCGACCGAGGGCAACATGTACGCCCTGTGGAACGCCCGGGACTACCTGAGCGGCAAGGCGCTGATCCAGCCGCCGGCCGCCCCCTTCGACGCCGTGCGCTCCGTCAAGGCCGACCCCGACCGGAAGAACCCGAACGCCCACCAGCCGGTGGCGTTCTACTCCGAGGACACCCACTACTCCTTCGCCAAGGCCGTCGCCGTCCTGGGCGTGGAGACCTTCCACGCCGTCGGCCTGGAGAAGTACGCCGACGAGTGCCCGCTGGTCGACCCGGCGACCGGCCTGCGCAGCTGGCCCACCGAGGTGCCGTCCCGTCCCGGCCCGTCCGGGCTGTCCTGGGACGGCACCGGTGAGATAGACGTGGACGCCCTCGCCGTGCTGGTCGAGTTCTTCGCCGCCAAGGGCCACCCGGTCTTCGTCAACCTCAACCTCGGCAGCACCTTCAAGGGCGCCCACGACGACGTCCGCGCGGTCTGCGAGCGGCTGCTGCCGATCTTCGAGCGGTACGGGCTGGTGCGGCGCGAGGTGGTCTACGGCAGCTGCCCGCAGACCGGCCGGCCGCTGGTGGACGTGCGCCGCGGCTTCTGGATCCACGTGGACGGCGCGCTCGGCGCCGGGTACGCGCCGTTCCTGCGGCTGGCCGCCGAGGACCCGGCGTACGGCTGGACGCCCGAGGCGCGGCTGCCCGAGTTCGACTTCGGGCTGCGGCTGCCCACCGCGGCGCACGGCGAGGTCGACATGGTCTCCTCGATCGCGATGAGCGGCCACAAGTGGGCCGGCGCGCCCTGGCCGTGCGGCATCTACATGACCAAGGTCAAGTACCAGATCTCCCCGCCGTCCCAGCCGGACTACATCGGCGCGCCGGACACCACCTTCGCCGGCTCCCGCAACGGCTTCTCCCCGCTGATCCTCTGGGACCACCTGTCCCGGTACTCCTACCGCGACCAGGTGCAGCGGATCCGCGAGGCCCAGGAGCTCGCCGCCTACCTGGAGCGGCGCCTGATCGCGATGGAGCGGGAGCTGGGCGTCGAGCTCTGGCCGGCCCGCACCCCGGGCGCCGTCACCGTGCGGTTCCGCAAGCCGAGCCCGGAGCTGGTGGCCAAGTGGTCGCTGTCCTCCCAGGACGTGGTGATGGTGCCGGGCGACGAGGCCACCCGGCGCAGCTATGTGCACGTCTTCGTGATGCCCTCGGTCGACCGGGCCAAGCTGGACGCCCTGCTGGCCGAACTCGCCGAGGACCGGGCGATCCTCGGCGGAGTGTGAGGGGCGTCAGAGGTTGGTCAGCTGGTCGCCCTTGGCGTCCTGGAGCACGTGGTCGACGCAGACCGCGAGGATGACCAGGAGCAGGGCGTCCCGCTGTTCGAGGACGTCGACGGCGTAGGCGTCGCGGATGGTGAACCAGCGGCGGGAGACGTGCGCCAGGGTGGTGCCGTCGTGGCGTATGTCGAACTCGCGGTCCCACAGGTTCCCGTTGATCTTCAGCTTGCGGCCGTCGCCGAGACGGACCTTGAAGCGGTCGCCGAACAGCGTGAACATCTTCTTGCTGACCTTCGCGGTCGGCTGGCCGTCCTGCTTGACCAGCAGGGTGTGGTGGATCGTGAAGGCCTTGCGGACGATGCTCGCGACGTGCTCGCCGCGGGTGTCCTCCAGGGCGAAGGTGCGGCGCAGCCGGAAGAACTTCCGGTTCACGCGGTAGAGCTTCTCCCGGTGTTCGGTCTCGATCCAGGCCTCCTCGTGGAAGGCGAACATGCGGTCGCGGACCAGGTAGCGCACTGTGGGTCCCCCCGTGGTGGATCCGCCGGCCCCCGTGGCGCGGCGCGGCCCAGAGCGTAGCGGCTGGTCGGCGAGGGGGTGGGGCAGGGGGTGGTGCTTTTACCGGTCCGCGACATTCTGCCGACACGACGGTGACATCGGGCGGTGCGCGGCGATGCGCGGCGGTGCGCGGCGTTGGGTAGCGGTGCGCGGCGGTGACGCGGGGCTAGGCGATGCCCTGCCCGTCGATGTCCGCCCCCCACTGGTCCTCGCCGACGGCGCCCACGCAGTAGCCGCCGCCCTGCACGGTGCCACCGGCCTCCTGGCACTGCTCGGCGGTGACGTCGGCCGGGAGCGCCCAGGCGGGGGCGGAGCCGGCGAGGAGGAGGACGGCGGTGGCGGCGAGCGGGACGGCCAGGCGGGTCAGGCGGGCCGAGGATGAAGTGATCATGTGCCTTACGAGAGCACGCGCCGGGGGTGACGGCGAGTCAGGCGCGTCCGTTCGCGGGCCCCGGGCCGTCAGAGTGGGTGGGCGGGTTCCGGGGGCCAGGTGTCGGGGGCGAGGACGCCGAGGGCGTAGGCGCGGGCGACCAGGGCCGTGCGGTTGGGCAGGTGCCAGCGGCGGGAGAGCCGGGTGAGGTGGTAGTTGACGCCGTCCGGGGTGAGGCCGACCTCCTTGGCGATCCGGGCGGTGGTGGCGCCCCGGGCGGCGGCGGCCAGGATGCGGACCTCGATCGGGCTGGCCTCGGGGCGCGGGACCGGGACCGTCGGCACGGGGCGGGCGGCGGGTTCGTCCAGGGCGCGCAGGGAGAGCAGCATGTTCGGGGTCTGCTCCGGGGTGTCGCTGACCAGGTCGACGGTCATCTCACCCTGCCGCTCGGTGCCGCCGACGGGCGTCCAGGAGACCCCGACCGCGTACTGCGAGCGGCGGTGCAGCCGGATCGCCTCGGCGAGCGTCTGCAGGGAGGCATTGTCCCGCAGCGTGAAGTACTCCAGGATCCGGCGGTTGCGCAACTGCCCCGGGAGCCCGCCGAACTCGGCGGCCATCGCGCGGTTGACGATCATGATCCGGCCGCCCCACTCGCACACGGCGATGGGCAGCGGGTTGTGGTCCAGCAGGCGCAGGGCCCGGTTGCGCCAGACCACCGCGGCGTCCAGGCGGGTGCCCGGTGCCGGACCGCAGCCGTCGGTCGGTCGCATGCCTCGTTCTCCTCCCGCGGCAGCCGCCCCCGTCAGAGCTGACGGGTCGTGGGCAAGTCTCCGGATGCCGCTGGGACTACACAATCATGTAGTGAGCGCGGCCCGGCGCGCCCGACGAGGGCAGAGAGTGGAGGTACCGAGAACTTTCCTGCCGTGGGAGGGACCTACCGATGACCGAAACCACGACCGAGGCCGTGCCGGCGACACCGAGCGGGGCCGTGAGCGTGAGCGTGGCCGAGACCGAGACCGAGACCGAGACCGAGACCGAGACCTTGAGCGGCGAGCCCGAGTGGGGCGTCCCGCTGGTGGACCTCTCCGACCGGCCGCCCGTCAGCGTCCCCGTGCTGCGGACCATGGAACTGGCCAGAGAGCACGGCTCGGTGTTCCTCCAGCGCCTGCACGGCCGCGAGGTGCTGATGGTCAGCAGCCTGGAGCTGGTCGAGGAACTGGCCGACGAGGAGCGCTTCACCAAGGCCGTCGGCCCGGCGCTGGAGAACGTCCGAGAGTTCACCGGGGACGGCCTGTTCACCGCCTACAACGACGAGCCGAACTGGGCCAGGGCGCACGACATCCTGATGCCCGCCTTCGCGCTCGGGTCGATGCGCACCTACCACCCGGTGATGCTCACGGTGGCCCGCCGGGTGATCGAGTCCTGGGACCGCCGCTCGGCCGCCGGACTGACCGTGGACGTGCCCGGCGACATGACCAGGATGACCCTGGACACCATCGGACTGGCCGGGTTCGGCTTCGACTTCGGCTCCTTCGAACGGGACGAGCCCCACCCGTTCGTGGAGGCGATGGTGCGCTGCCTGGAGTGGGCGATGACCAAGCTCACCCGCGACCCCGAGCTGGACCACAGCGAGCGCGACGCCGCGTTCCGGCGGGACGCCGACTACCTGGCCGGCGTGGTGGACGAGGTGATCGCCGCCCGGGCCGGGAGCGGCGCCGAGGCCGGCCCGGCCGAGGACCTGCTCGGCCTGATGCTCGGCGCGGTGCACCCCGCCGACGGCAGCCGGCTGGACATGGAGAACATCCGCAACCAGGTGATCACCTTCCTGATCGCCGGCCACGAGACCACCTCGGGCGCGCTGTCCTTCGCGCTGCACTACCTGGCCCAGCACCCGTCCGAACTCCGGCTGGTCCAGCAGGAGGTGGACGCGCTCTGGGGCGACGAGGCCGACCCGGAGCCCTCGTACGAGGACGTCGGCCGGCTGCGGTACACCCGGCAGGTGCTCAACGAGGCGCTGCGGCTGTGGCCGACGGCACCCCAGTTCAGCCGGGAGGCGCGCGCAGAGACCCTCCTCGGCGGGCGGATCCCGGTCCGCCCCGGGACGCCGATCTTCGTGCTGACCCCGATGCTGCACCGCGACCCGGCCTGGGGCGACAACCCGGAGCTGTTCGACCCCTCCCGGTTCGACCCGGAGCGCGAGGCGGCCCGCTCGCCGCACGCCTTCAAGCCCTTCGGCACCGGTGAACGCGCCTGCATCGGCCGCCAGTTCGCGCTGCACGAGGCGACCATGCTGCTGGGCATGCTGGTCCACCGGTACCGGCTGATCGACCACGCCGGCTACCGGCTGACCCTCAAGCAGACGCTCACCATCAAGCCCGACGGGTTCACCCTCGCCCTCGCCCCGCGCACCCCCGCGCCGATGGCCCAGCACTCGAAGCCGGTCCAGCCGGTCGGGACCGCCGAGCCGGCCGAGCGCGCCGGGAGGGTCCGCCAGGGCACCGGCCTGCTGCTCCTGCACGGCTCCAACTACGGCGCCTGCCGCGACTTCAGCCGCCAACTCGCCGACGCCGCGGCCGAACTGGGCTGCGACACCGAGACCGCCCCGCTGGACGCGTACGCCGACGGCCCGCCCACCGACCGGCTGGTGGTGATCACCGCCGCCTCGTACAACGGCCAACCCACCGACGACGCGGCCGAGTTCGTCCGCCGGCTGCGCGAGGCCCCGGACGGCGCGGCCGACGGCGTCGAGTACGCCGTGCTCGGCATCGGCGACCGCACCTACGCCGCCACCTACCAGCGCATCCCCACCCTGATCGACGAGCGGCTCACCGCCCTCGGCGGCACCCGGCTGCTCGACCGCGCCGAGGCCGACGCCTCCGGCGATCTGGCCGGCACCGTCCGGGAGTTCACCGAGGCGCTGACCGACCTGCTGCTGGTGCGCCACGGCGACGCCGACGCCGCGACCCGGCCCCGGGAGGAGGCCGGGTACACGGTGACCGAGCTGGTCGGCGGCCCGCTGCACGCACTGGCCACCCGGCACGGCATGAGCGAGCTGACCGTCACCGCAGTCGACAGCCTGACCAACCCCGGCTACCACCGGGTCAAGCGCCTCGTCCGGCTGGCGCTGCCCGAGGGCGCCGAGTACCGGACCGCCGACCACCTCACCGTGCTGCCGGCCAACGACCCCGCCCTGGTCGAGCGCGCCGCCAAGCTGCTCGGCGCCGACCCGGAGACGGTGCTCGGCATCGTCGCCCACCGGCGCACCGGCCTCGCCGTCGACCGCCCGCTCACCGTACGGGAGTTGCTCACCCACCAGGTCGAACTGCAGGACCGCCCGACCGCCGAACAGCGCGCCGCGCTCGCCGCGCTCAATCCCTGCCCGCCCGAGCAGGCCGCCCTGCGCGCACTGCCCGCGGACGACCCGCGCACCCTGCTCGACCTGATCGAGGACCATCCGGCCCTGCGGGAGGCGCTCAGCTGGCCCGTCCTGCTGGACCTGCTGCCGCCGATCCGGCCCCGGCACTACTCGATCTCCTCCTCGCCCGCGTCCCCGTCCGCCGGCGCGCAGGACGGCGCCGGCACCCGCGAGGTCGACCTGATGGTCTCGGTGCTCAGCGCGCCGGCCCGCTCCGGCCGGGGCACCTACCGGGGCACCGGCTCCGGCTACCTGGACCGGCTGGCCGTCGGTGACACCGTCCTGGCCAGGGTCCAGCCCTGCCGGGAGGCGTTCCGGATCGGCCACCGCACCCCCGTGGTCATGATCGCCGCCGGCACCGGCCTGGCGCCCTTCCGCGGCGCCGTCGCCGACCGTCGCGCGCTGCTCGCCTCGGGAACCCGGCGCGCGGACCTCGCCCCGGCGCTGCTGTACTTCGGCTGCGACGCCCCGGACGCCGACTACCTGCACCGCGCCGAGCTGGAGGAGGCCGAACTGGCCGGCGCGGTCTCGATGCGGCCCGCGTTCAGCGAACGGCCGCAGGACGGGCGGCGCTTCGTCCAGGACCGCATCGCGGCCGAGGCGGCGGAGGTCTGGGCGCTGCTCGCCGCCGGGGCCGAGGTGTACGTGTGCGGCGACGGCGCCCGGATGGCGCCGGGCGTGCGGGCGGCCTTCCGGGCGCTCTACCGGGAGCGCACGCCGGGCGCGGACGAGCAGCAGGCCCAGGACTGGCTGCAGGGCCTGGTCGAGGCCGGCCGCTACGTCGAGGACGTCTACGCGGGCTGAGCGCCCCCGTACGTGACACCCCGACGGTCGTCCGCCCGCCGCGTCTGCTCCGGCGCAGCGGGCGGACGGCCGCTCAGGGGCGCAGCAGGGCGTCGATCCGCGCCGCCACGGACAGCAGCTCCCGGTCGGCCAGCCGGGGCCCGATCAGCTGGACCCCGACCGGGGCGGACCCGTCGACCGGCAGCGGAATCGTCAGCGAGGGCAGGCCCGCGGTGGCCGCCGGGGAGGTGTTGCGGATCAGGGTGTGGAAGGTGGGCACGTCGCGGCCGTTGAGCGGCAGGCTGTCCTCGTGCCGGCGCAGCGGCCGGGCGCACACCGGGACGGTGGGACTGAGGACCGCGTCCAGCCCGTGCGCGCCGAACAGCTCGGCGTAGGCGTCCTGCAGGGCGCGGCGCGCGTCCAGCGCCCGGCGCAGGCCCTCGGGCCCCGGGTGACCGGGGGCGGTGGGCAGCGCGGTGGCCCAGAGCAGCGCCGCGATGTCCGGGTCACCGACCGCGGCGATCACCTCGGCGGCGCTGAGCCCGGCGCGGTGCTCGTCGAGGTAGTGCTCCAGGGCGGCGGCGAACTCGCCGAAGACGAGCGGGAATCCGATCCGGGCGTCGGCCTCGGCCAGCTGCGCCGTGTCCACCGGGACCCACTGCGCCCCCGCCGCGCCGAGCCGCTCGACGACCGTCTCCCAGCAGGCCTGGACCGGGCCCTCCAGGTCCTCGGCGAACACCTGCCGGGGCAGCCCCAGCCGCAGCGGCCGCCCGGGTGCCCGGAGCGCCGTGGCCTCCCCGGTGACCAGGGCGTCCAGCGCGGTGAGGCGCTCCAGCGAGCGGGCCATCAGCCCCGGGGTGTCCCGGGTGGTCGACAGCGGGGTGACCCCCACCGAGGAGTAGCGCCCGGCGCTGGGGCGCAGACCGTAGACCCCGTTGAGCGCGGCCGGGATGGTGACCGAACCGCCGGTGTCCGTGCCCAGCCCGGCCTCCGCCACGCCCGCCGCCACCGCGGCCGCCGTCCCGCCGCTGCTGCCGCCCGCGAACAGGTCCGGGTCGGTGGCGTTCCCGACGGCCCCGAAGGTGTGGTTGCACGAGGTGGCCCCCAAGGACAGCTCGTGCATGTTGGTCTTGCCCAGCACGATCGCGCCGGCCGACCGCAGCGCCGCGACCACGGGCGCGTCGGCGTCCGGGACGAAGCCGGCGAGCGCGGGCGTGCCCGCGGTGTTGGGCAGGCCGGCGACATGGATGTTGTCCTTGACGACCAGCGACCACGGTGCGGGCCCGCCCTGCTCGTCCCGGCGGGCGGCCTCCGCGAGCGCCCGCTCGGCGTCGAGCGTGATGAACGCGTTGAGGTGCCGGACGGTACCGGCCCGGTCGAGCGCGGCCGACACGAGCGCCTGTGCGGGCCCCGGGCCCGCGGTCTCCGGCTGGGCCATGGGGGGTGGGCTCCTTCGCGCTTGCACCGGTCCGCACCCCCGCGGGCGCGGGCGTGACCGGGTGACGGGTGATCACACCGTACCGGGGCCGGACGGCCCGGCGGGAGCCGGGCTCCGCCGTCGAACACGGGTTCCGCTTCGTGGCGGCAGTGCCGGGCTACCACTACCGGCGCGGGGGCGCCGACTGGATCCTGCTCTTCTTCGAGCCCGTCGAACGACTGGCGCTCCTGACCTTCGACTGGAGCTGACCCCGCCCCGCCCCGCTCCGGCGCGGACCCGCCCGGAGTGCCGGTACCGACGACAACTCCGGCTGAACCAAAGGACCTTGCCGACGTACTGCTGAACGCTGGGTGGGCTGGTCCCGTGTGGGAGTCGCACCGCCGGCAGTGGTCGACGGCGACCGAAGGGACGGCCCGGTGTTCCGGCTACGGCTGTGGGCGGAACTGGATGACGGCGTGGCGGCCGTTGGTGCGCCACGGGGTGGCGGTCGCGTCGAGACGGGTCACGGTGTCGGCGTCCAGGCCGACGATCACATCGGACTTCAGGGTCCGCAGGGCCGCCACGGCGGTGGGGAAGTGGCCCGCGGCGTCGGGGAACGGGGTGGTCGGGGGCCAGAGCCGGTCGCCCACCAGGCGGCGGTAGTTGAGGTCGCCCTTGAGGATCGTCAGTGCCGCGCCCGCGAGTTCGGCCCGGAGGTCGGCGGGCAGGTCGTGGTACGGGAGCGGCGCGCAGAAGAACGGATGGGTGCGGACGGCGAGGGTGCCGCCGCCCATCGCCCGCCAGAGCCGGTCGCCGACGGCCGCTGCCACCGGCGAGGGGGCGGTGCGCAGGCGGGTGAGCGAGGCGAGGACGTCGGCCGTGGTCGCGTCCGACACGAAGTACGGCTGCGGCTTCACGTAGAGGGCCACCTCGGCGGCCAGGCCGCTGGTCAGGAGGTGGTCGATCAGCACGAGGTCCGGCAGCAGCTCCCGGCCGGCGTTGTCCGCGATGACGCAGACCCGCCCGCCCCCGGCCCGTCGCAGCTCGGCCCAGAGCCGTGCGCTGTCGTCGGTGAGCAGTTCGGAGGCGGCCGGGCCGCCGGGCTGCGCCGTGAGCTGGAAGCTGAGGTCGGCGCGGTTGCCCCACAGTGCGGAGGTCAGCAGCGCGTCCGCCCGCCGGGCCGCCGGGAGGTCGTCGAGTTCGCTCAGCGCGGCCAGTTCGCCGTCCACGGCAGCCCCGGCCAGCTCGGCGTCCTTGAACGGCGCGAACGGGTCGACGCCCTGCCAGGCGCCGGGCCGGAAGTACCCGGTGGCGTCGAGCAGCCGCCGGTAGAAGTAGCTCTCCGCCCACAGGAACGGCGCCTCGCCCCACGGCCTGCCCCACAGGCCCTCGCCCCACCGCCGCCACCGGGCGGCGTCCGGAGCGTCCTCGCCCAGCGGCTCCAGGACACCGGTGATGCTCTCCGTCAGCAGCCGCTCGACCGCCGCCCGCTCGGCCGGGCCGTACGGCAGGGCGTCGAGGACCTCTCGGACGAGCCGGGGGTGGCGCTCGTGGAAGACGCCCCGGGCGAAGGACCCGGGGACGTCACTGCGGATCACGGGGGCGTGCGACACGGGCTCGTCTTCCTGGTCGTACGGGGCTGGGGCGGGGCCGTGGTGGTGGTGGCCGGCTGCAGCCGAGCGTAGACGATCACGAGCCGAGGGCGGGCGGGGGAACGGCGGGCGAGAAAAGTGTTATCCGGCCGCTCGTCGGGCGCTCTCCTGGGCGTGGGAACGAACGCGCAAGGCCGCGGCAGAGGGTATGCGGCCGGCACGCGGGGTTCGAGATGGGGCGCTCCGCTCGGAGAACGGGAGTCTCCGGGCCCGCGTTCGTTCCCACGGCGCCCGGTCGGATCGTCCCGTCCGTCCGACGCCGCCCGGCGGTCCGCAGGCGTTCCCCCACGGCAGCGGACCGCCGGGCCCTCGGGGCTCGTTAGGCGCGCTGGAGCCGCCATACCTGCTCCTCGCCGGTCTCCGCCGGGGCGATCGCCTCGGCCGGGCGGCGCAGGTGCTCGGTGAAGCCGAGCCGGACCGGGATGGCGCGGCTGGCGTGGTTGGCCGGGTCGTGGATGATCTCGACGAAGGCCACACCCGGGAGCCGGAAGGCCTGCTCGGTGAGCGCCCGGGCGGTGCGGGTGGCGATGCCGCGGCCGGTGGCGCCGGGGTGCAGCCAGTAGCCGATCTCCCGGCCGCCCTCGGGGGTGTCCTCGCGCCGGAACAGTCCGCAGGCGCCGACGATCGCCCCGTCCAGCAGGATCGCGTAGGTGAAGTCCCTGCCGCTCTCCCACAGCGTCTGCCGCTTGGCCAGGAACTCGGTGGTCTTCGCCAGACTGTGCTCGGCGACCCACGGCATCCAGGGCCGCAGGTGCTCCAGCGACTCCTCGATGACCCGGAAGAACTCGGGGAGGTCCGCCTCGCCGCGGAAACGGCGCAGCGTCACCTCGCCCAGGACGATTTCCGGCTCTGCTCGCTCCATCGGCTCCATCAGCTCCACCTTGTGCTCCATCCACGGAGGATGTCCGCTACGCCGATGCCCGTGCAACACGATTACGGCGCTCGCGCAGCTGGTACAGCAGGGCGCCGACGCCGGCCGCGACCGCGGAGATGACGATCAGCGAGACGTCGGCGGTGCCCACCATGGCGAGGTCGAAGCGGGGGTTCTCGGCGGACTCGGTGAACTCCGGGTCCACCAGGCCGTCCGGGTCCTCGGTGACGCTGACCCGCTCGCCCGCCGTGTCGGCGGAGCCGCAGCTGACGGACTCCGTGCGTTCCGGGGCACCGTCGTAGCGCACGGCGCACGAGTAGCTGGTGGTCTTGCCGTGGATCACCCGGACGGCGACGACGGTGCCCGGGTGGGTCGTGCCGCGCATCGACAGCACGGTGGACTGGGTGGTGTTCATGCTCAGCAGCGGCACCGCGACCAGCGGGGCCACCAGCAGCGCCAGCGCCACAACCCGCAGCACCCCGGACTGGCAGAGGCACACCAGGGTGTAGATCAGACCGATCGCCCCGGCGAGGACCAGCCCCAGCGACGGGACGAGGAACCACGGCCCGAACGCACCGAGCGCCCCGCCGAGCGGCAGCAGCACGGCCGCCGCCGGGATCCACAGCGCCGTCAACAGCGGCCGCCGCGGCCACGGCGCGTCGTTCTTCCCCTGCCGATCGCCGGCCCGGCCAGCCCGGCCGTTTCGGCGGTGCGGCTGCCCGGGAGTCTGCTGCCCGGGCGTCCCGTAGTGCGTCATGGCGGGAGATCCTGCCAGGTCAGCCCGGGGGCGGGCGGAGCCGGGGAGATTCCTTTGCCGGAGCGGCCGGCTTGTGGAGGTCCCCGGGGGGACCGGTGGAAGCCGGTCACACGGCGCGGACCGGGACCAGCACGCAGGGCCCTGAGCGACGGCCTGTCCGAGGGACCGGGCATGACCGGGGGCGAGCCCAGGACGAGGCCGGTTGATCGAGGGCGGCTGACCGGGGGTGGCGGTGGGGGAGGGTTCCGCCGGGTCAGACGGTGGGCGCGGATGCCGGGTCGAGGGTGGTGTCGAGCCAGTCGAAGGTGACCTGCTGGAACCGTGCCATGGCACCCATGTGGCAGTGCTCGCCCGCGCCCTCGGCCTCGGGGAGGGTGATCAGGGTGTGGGGGCAGGTCAGTGCGGCCCGGACGCGCTGGGGCTGGCCGCGGAAGAACTGGTCGTCCTCGGCGTCCAGGACGAGGGTGGGGCAGTCGATGAGGTGGGCGACGCCGTCGAGGGTGTAGTCGACGGTGCGGCGGAGGTAGTCCGCGACGGAGTCGGCGCCGAACGCCCACACGCCGTTGCGCAGGGCCCAGCGGAGCTGGGTGCTGGCCTGCATGAGCAGGTCCAGGACGGGTTCGGCGAGGTCGTCGCGCCCGGTCTCGACCCACTCCCGCAGGAACGGCGGCATGAGCCGGGTGTGGGCGTCGTGGTAGTCGTACAGGCCGTCGTCCAGGATCAGGGCGGCCAGCCGGTGTTCGTGGGCGGCGGCGCGGGCGGTGAGGTAGCCGCCGAGGCTGTAGCCCAGCAGCGCGAGCCGGTCGGGGGCGATCTCGGGGCGGGTGAGCGCGTAGTCGATCACGGGGGTGACCACGGCCTCCCAGTCCGGGCGGAAGGCCAGGCCCTGCTCGCGGAGGACGGCGCCCTGGCCGGGGCCGTCGTAGGCCAGCACGTTGTAGCCGCGGCGCAGTGCGGCCGCGCCGATGACGAAGTAGGCCTCCTCCAGGGTGGAGTCGAAGCCGCTGGTGAAGACGACGGTCGGACGGGGGCGGCCGGAGTCGTCGACGAGGAAGAGGTAGCCGGGCAGGCTGGTGTCCTGGTAGGGGATGCGGACGGCCTCGACGGGGGTGTCCATCAGTGTCGCGGCGGTCGCGAAGGTCTCGCGGGAGAGCGCGGAGAGGGTCTTGACCTCGGGGTCGTGGGCGGGGTCGTCGCGGCGGTAGAACTCGGCGGTGCGGTAGTAGTTCGACGCGCGCAGCAGGGCTTCGCGGGCGCTGACCCGGTGGCCGGCCGTGAGGGCGCGGGTGCCGATGGCGTGGACGCGCTGCGCGGTGTTCTTCCACTCGCGAAGCCAGGCCTCCTCGTCGCCCTCGCCGACCTTGCGGAGGGTGGTCAGGACCTCGCCCAGGTCGGCGCCGCCGTCGTTGGCGAAGCCGGCCGCGCGCAGCGCCTCGAAGGAGAACGACTCGTCCTCGTACAGGAATCGCATGGTGCACCCCGGATCTCTAGTCGAGACGGAACGGTTCCGTCTCGCCTTCGATGTCGACGATAGACCTCTGCTAGACGAGACGCAACCGTTCCGCCTCGTGTAGGTTCGGGGCATGCCCAGCTCCTCCACGCCCCAGCCCCCGGTTCCCGCCCCCGGCTCTGCCTCCGCCCCGGCCCCCGCCCACGCCCCCGCCCGCGGCCGTACCGCCGGGCGCAGGCTGCCCGGCGGGCCGGTCCTCCAGGACTCGGTGACCGAGGCGATCGCCGCCGCGTTCTTCGAGGAACTCGCGGCGGCCGGCTATGCCCGGCTGTCCCTGGAGGCGGTCGCCAAGCGGGCCGGCGCGGGCAAGGCGGCCATCTACCGCCGCTGGACCTCCAAGCTGGAGATGACCGTCGACCTGGTCTCCGCCGTCGCCGTCGACGCCTCCGGGAACGCCGACACCGGAACCCTGCGCGGCGACGTCCTCGCCTTCCTCACGGAGGTCGCCGACGCGCTGAACCAGCGGCTCCCCGCCAGGATCATCCCCGACCTGATCGCCGAGGGCGGCCGCAACCCCGAACTCGCCGAGGCGCTGTTCAGCACCGTCCGCGACACCCGGCGCGGCAAGGCCGCCGAGCTGCTGGAGCGGGCGGTCGGCCGCGGTGAACTCCCCGCCGAGGTGGACCGGGAGCTCGCGCTCGACCTCCTGGCCGGCCCGCTCTACTGGCGGCTCGCGGTCACCCACACCCCGACCGCCCCCGACTACCTCGACCGCCTCACCGACAAGCTGCTCGCCGCCTTCAGCGCCTGACGCCTGGTCCAGAGCCTGACGTCTCGTCCAGGGCCTGGCACCTCGTCCAGGGCCCGACGCCCGGCTCCGGGCGCCGCGAAAAACCGTTTGGCGGACCCCGGCGGCCGGTGCTACCTTTCCGGAGGCCGTGCGAGAGAACAAGGAGGTGGTACCCGTGAACGCGATATCGACATGGGTGCTTCCCTCCGGGGTCACGGTCGGGCGATAGGTCGTCCGGGAGCGCCTTCACGAGCACTCCCGAAAGGCACGACCATGCACTTCACTTCCGAGCTGCGCCACGACAACGGCGTCCTCGAACGCGACTTCACCCTCGGCGAGATCCCCGGCACCCTCTGGACGCCCGAGGCTGCCCCCGCTCCGCTGATCCTGATGGCCCACAACAACGGCCTGCCCCGGCACGAGCCCCGGCTGGTCGCCCGGGCCCGGTACACCGCGGCGCAGGGCTACGCGGTGGTGACCATCGACGCCCCCGACTGCGGCGAACGCCCCCGGTCCGCCGCCACCGACCAGACCCGCGCCGAGCTGCGCCGGGCGATGCAGGCCGGCGAACCGGTCGACGAGATCTTCGAGTCCCTCGTCGGCCCGCTGGTCGACAACGCCGCCCCGGAGTGGCTCAGCACCCTGGACGCCGTCCTCGAACTGCCCGGGATCGGCGGTCCGGTCGGGTACTCGGGGTGGACCGCCCTCGGCATCCGGCTGGCGGCGACCGAACCGCGCATCGCGGCCGCCGGCCTCTTCGCCGGGGGCTACGTGCCCCGCGCCCTGCGCGAGGAGGCCCGGCAGGTCACCGTTCCGCTGCTGTTCCTGCTGCAGTGGGACGACGACGGGAACCCCCGGCAGCGGGCCCTGGACCTCTTCGACGCCTTCGGCAGCACGGAGAAGACGATGCACGCCAACATGGGCGGGCACGTCGGCACTCCGTGGTTCGAGCAGGAGGACGGGGGCCGGTTCTACGACCGGCATCTGAGGTGAGGCCGGGTCGTCAGGCCGACGCCGGATCGTAGAGCGCGTACGTGATGACGTCCGCCACCGCCCGGAAGCACGGGCGGTGGCGGACGCCTGCTCGGACCGTGAGCCTGGTCAGACCAGCGCGGCCTCGACCAGGTCGGCGGCCCTGGGCGCGCCGGCGCCCGCGCGGACCTCCGCGCTCAGCTCGGCCAGCCGGGCCGCCACCGCCGGGTCGGTGGTCAGCTCCAGCACGGCGGAGCGAAGAGCGGCAGGGGTGGCGAGGGCGGTGTCCAGCCGGCGTGCGACGCCGAGTTCGACCAGCCGGTCGGCGTTCTCGAACTGGTCGGCGGCCTGCGGCACCGCGACCATGGGCAGCCCGCAGTACAGGCCCTCGCTGCACCCGCCCATCCCGGCGTGGGTGATGAACGCGTCGGCCTGCTGGAGCACCGCGAACTGGGGCACCCACGCGTGCACTTCGACGTTGGCCGGGGTCGGGCCCAGCTCGGCCTGGTCGGTCGCACTGCCGACCTGGAGCACGACGTGCCAGCCGGGCAGATCGCCGAAGGCCTCCAGGCACGCGCGGTAGAAGGCGGGCTGGTGGGTGAAGGCGGAGCCGAGGGAGACCAGCAGCACCTTCCCCGCGTCCTGCGGCCGGGTCCAACTCCCCTGGTGCTCCCGGTTGTCGAGGCAGGGCCCGGCGAAGGAGAAGACCTCCGGGTCGACCTGGTCGATCCGGGATTGGAGCGCCCGCGGGATCAGCGAGATCCCGCGGTCCGGCTTCAGCATGTACGTGAAGATGTCGCGGGGTGGTACCCCGTTGTCGGCCAGCCACTGCGCGAAGCGCTCCGGAACGCCCTCCGCCTCCAGGGTCTTCATGACCGTCCGGTACGGCTCCGCGTCGGGGTTCGGCGGGGCGACCCTGGACGGCGAGATCAGCAGGGACGGCACGCCCCAGCCATCGGCCAGGACCCGCCCCGCGTACGCCATGAAGTCGTACAGGACGAGGTCGGGCCGGTCGTCCTGGAACGCCTCCCGGAGACGGGGCAGCATCGCCTGCGCCTCCCCGAAGATCATGCCGTGCACATTGGTCCCGGGGGCGACCGCTCCCTGGAGGACCGTCAGGCCCGTGTCATGGGGTACGAACCGGGCTCCGGTGGCCTCGATCTGCTCGGCGAACGACGGGTCGTTGACATAACTGACCCGGTGGCCACGGGTGACCAGCTCCCGGATCAGGTCCAGGCTGGGATTGACGTGGCCGTGTGCCGGGATGTTCACCATGGCGATGTGTGCTGGGCGGGGCATGTCGCATCCTCTTCTCGTACGTCGTCAGAATCCTGCGCGCCGGGTTCTGACGTTACGTCAAGTCGTCTGCCGGGTGACGGGTAGGGTGGCGGAATGGACGAGTCCGCGGTGCCTCCCGAGCCGGGACCTGGATGAGACGCAGGAGTTCTACGGCCGCCTCGGCTTCGCGCCCCGCGGCCGCTGGGACGGGCCGGACGGCCACCTGATCGTCGTCCGCGGCACCGTGGAACTCCGCTTCCGCCCTGAGCCGGGGGTGAATCCTCTCGCCACCGCGGGCAGTTGCCGCTCAGCCGGCCGGGTGGGGCCCGGGGGTCGGGTCCGGCTGCCGGAAGGCCGGACGGAAGGGGGGCGAGCCGGCCGCGGTGCGGTAGGCGTCGCGCCAGGGGCCGGGGTCCGCGCCGAGGGCCTGGACGATGTCCGCGAGCAGTTCGACGTCCAGGCGTCGGCGTCCGCTGCGGAAGCAGTCGTACACCGTGATCCGTCCTGGTGTGCGCTCCTCCGCCGGGACGCCGCGAGCCGCCCGGGCGGAGCTGATCCGTCGGACGATGGTCGAGAAGGACGGACTGCCGGCCTCCTCCCGGAGCAGGGTGAGGAACTCGGCCAGTTCGTCCAGGGAGTGTGAACGGGTCGGTGCCGTCGAGGGGCCGGCTTCGGCTGCCCGGCAGGTGCACGGGATCGCCGCCGTGCGCATGGGTGACCTGGTCAAAACTCCGTCCTCCCTACGCCGGGCCTGCGTGAACAGCCTCTGTGTGCCGGGGGGTTGATGTCAACTGATGTGAATCATCTGGCGGGATCCATACACCCTCGCTTGTTCGGGATCGTTCGGAATGCTGCCCAAGTTCGCACCCGTATTGCCAGGATGGCGGCTCCCAGCAGATGTGACTGACGTCAGAGAGGGAGGTGTCGGACCTCATGAAGTCCGCCCGAAAGATCATCTCGGCCCTGGCACTCGCGATCGGCCTGAGCGTCTCGTTGCCGGCCGCCGCCGCCCAGGCGGACCCGGCGAACCCGCAGCCCTACGCCTACGGCTACCTCGCGGCGCTCGCCCGCCCGGCCGGCGGCGGCCCCAACGGCACCTACTACTGCATGGACGAGTACCGGCAGACCAACGGCGACGGCCGGCCGGTCGTGCTCCGCCCGTGCGACGGCGCCTGGAACCAGTTCTGGTTCGTCGCGGAGGATGGCCTCATCCACAGCACCAACGACGGCCGGTGTCTGTGGGGCCACGTTCCGAGCGGCCCGTCCGACAGCCCGGGGGCCAAGGCTGTGGGGTGCAACGCGGGTGACCCCAACCAGCGGTGGACGTTCAACACCGACCGCAGCGTGTGCAACGCCGTCGGCGCCTGCCTGACCTACGTCGGTAACCAGGGCCCGAGGTCCTCCTACGCGCTCTGGACGCTGGGGCGCAACGCCGGGGCGGGGGCGACCCAGGAGTTCGACTGGCACCACTCCGACAGCGACCGCCCGATCAACCCCAATATCTAGCCGGCTCATGAGGATCCTGGGTGCCGGCCCCGCCGTGAGTGGTGGGGCCGGCACCCAGGTTCGTCCACCGAGGCAACAGCCGACCCGCTGCTGCGGCACCGCCAAGAGGAGCACCTGACACCCCGCCCGGGCCGTCGCGGGACCGAGGGGTCGACCGACCCGGGGCCGGACAGCCCCTCGGCACGCCCTCCGTGGGCCTACTGACGCTGCCCGGAGAGCCGACGGAAGTCCGGGTGGGTGCGCAGGAGTTCGGGGTAGGTGCCGGCGGCGGAGGTGGTGCCGTCGGCGAGCATGACGACACTGTCGGCGGCCTCGATGGTGGACATCCGGTGGGCGATGACGAGGAGGGCGCACTCCTTGCGGAGGCTGTGCATGGTGACGGTCAGGGCGGCCTCGTTGGCCGGGTCCAGGTGGGCGGTGGGTTCGTCCAGCAGCAGCAGTCGGGGGCGGGCGAGGACGGCGCGGGCGATGGCGATCCGCTGCCGTTCGCCGCTGGAGAGCCGGACGCCGCGTTCGCCGACCTCGGTGTCGAGGCCCTCCGGCAGGCGGTCCACCTTCCGGGTGAGGTTGACGAGGTCGAGGACCTGCCAGAGCCGTTCGTCGGTGGCCTCCGGGGCGGCGTAGCAGAGGTTGTCCCGCAGGGTGCCGTGCAGGAGGAGGCAGTGCTGTTCGACCCAGGCGATGTGGGAGCGCCATTCGGCGAGGCCGAGGTCGGCGGCTGGCCGTCCGTCGATCCGGAGGGTGCCGCTCCAGGGCTCGTAGAACCGGTTGATCAGGGCGAAGGTGGTCGACTTGCCGGCCCCGGACGGGCCGACCAGCGCCACGAGGGCGTGCGGGGGCACGGTGAGGGAGAGCCCCTGGAGGACGGGTGCGTCGGGGCGGTAGCCGAACCGGAGGTCGCGGATCTCCAGTGCGGGTGCGGGTGCGGGTGCGGGTGCGGGTGCGGGGGCCGTGGTCGGCCTCGGCGACGGGGTGGCACGTCGGATCGGGGCGGGGGCGCTGTCCTCGACGGGCAGCGCGTGGACCTCCCGGATGCGTTCGGCGGAGCCCTTGGCCCGGTTCACCGAGGCGATGGGAAAGGTGAACGGGGGCCGGGGAAGCCGTTCGCGGCCTCGAAATGGATTCTCATCTGCTTTACCGGGGAGTGTAGTTCTCTCTCCCGTCCGGATTCCGTCATGAAACTTCGACGTGTACCGACGTACGGCATTGTCGTCCCATCGTCCGGGGCCGTCCGGCCGACTTCAGGGCAGCACCCGCCAGATGGGCTCCAACGGCAGGACGTGTCCGACCAGCGTCTCGACGTCGGCCGGGACGTCCGCCCGGGCGCGCAGCGCGGGGAAGGCGTCGGCGGCGTAGGCCGCGTGGGCCCGGAGGGGCCGCTCGGTGGGCCTGTGACGAAACGGTCATGTTGCGGTGGAAGCGCGCTGATACCGGCTTCCTAGCGTGGCGACGCCTTGATGTCGTTCGAAGGAGTTGCCGTGATCACCGAGCCGTTGGCGGAACGGACCACGAGGGCCGTCCGGCGTCGTGCTGTGGAGGGGAAGCGGGCCTCGCGTGGTCGCCTGGTGGCGGTCGACGTGCTGCGGGCCCTGGCGGTGTTCGGGATGGTGTGGATGCACTTCGTGCCGACCGGCTGGCTGGAGCCGACACCGCCCGGGCAGGCCTGGCCCGGGGTGCTGGAGTGGCTGAACGGATTCCTGGACACCCGCGCCCGCAGCGTGTTCTTCCTGCTGGCGGGTGTGTCGGTCGCGCTGATGACCGGCGGTGCCCGGTCGTTCGCCGGGGCGGCGATGCGGCGGGCGCGGGGGCGCATCGCCGTGCGGGCCGGGGTGCTGTTGCTGCTGGGCCTGGCACTTGAGCAGGTGTCGGGGAAGGGCAACATCATCACCGCCTACACCGGGTGGCTGCTCTTCCTGCTGCCGTGGACGCGCGTGCGGGCGCGCCCGCTGTTCGCCGCGGCGGGGGTGTGCGCGGTGGCCGCGCCGGTGTTCCAGATCCTGCGGGCGAACCAGGGCCGGGACTGGGGCTTCCTGCCGCCGGTCGGGCCCGGCGCGCCGGAGCTGCCGCAGGGCCTGGCGGTGCTCGTGCACCCCGGCGAGTGGCCGGCGGTGTTCCAGTCGTACCTGTTCAACGTGGACACGTTCTACGCGCTGCCCCTGCTGCTGGCGGGCCTGGCGATCGGCCGGCTGGACCTGGGCGAGCGCGCGGTGCGGGTGCGCATGGCGGTCACCGGCGCCGGGATCGCCGTCGGCGGCTGGCTGGCCTCCTGGCTGACGCTCGGTCCGCTGGGGCTGGGTGCGGCGATCGACCGGTTCCAGGGCGAGCTGATGGCGCCCCCGCCGATGCCGCCCGTCCCGGTGGGCGCCGACGGTGCGCTCCCGGACGTGCCGCCGGCGCTGCCCGAGCCGCCGCCGATGCCGAAGGTGCCCTGGGCGGAGCTGTGGGCGATGTCCAAGCCGGGCCCGGGCATCGCCGAGTACAGCGCGCTGCAGATCGTCTGGATGATCGGGGTGTCCCTCGCATTGCTGGGCGGACTGCTCCTGCTGACGGACCGGCGGGTCTGGCAGCGGGTGCTGTGGCCACTGGCCGCGATGGGCTCGATGGCGATGACCTGGTACTTCGTCCAGGACGTGATCACCAGCCGCTTCCTCGGTACGGGCCCCGGCGGCTTCGGCCACGCACCGCAATCGCTGGTCCCGTACCTGCTGTTCGCGGTGGCGGCACTGGCCGGCTCGGTGCTGTGGCGGCGTTTCTTCCGCCGCGGCCCGCTGGAGGCCCTGGTCCACCGGGTGACCACCGCGGTGGTGCCTCGCCGCGACGGCTGAACCGCTGCGGCTGAACCGCGACGGCTGAACCGCTACGGTGGGCGGCGTCCGCTCGGACACCGCCCACCGTTGCCGTACTAGCGCGTGCCGACCGGGGGCAGGCGTTCCAGGATGCGTTCCATCCCGCTGGTCCAGTTGGCCTCCAGGGCGATGACGGCCTGGTCGATGTCGCCGTCCAGCAGGCACTGGGCGATGCGTTCGTGCTCCTCGGCGGCGCGTTCCAGGATCTCGTGGTCGCCGACCACCACCCGCTCGTAGCGGTGCAGGGTGAGTTTCAGCGAGTCGATCATCTCGCGCAGCCGGGTGTTGGTGCAGCCGGAGAGCAGCAGGGCGTGCCAGGCGTCGTCGTAGCGCTCGATGGTGCCGTGCGGGGCCTGCGGGGCGGAGAAGGCGCGGGCCTCGGCGAGCAGCCGGGGGGCGATCGCGGACAGCTGGGCGGGGTCGCAGGTGCGCAGGGCGAGCGACTCCAGGGCGATCACGATGGCCGTGAGGTCGAGGAACTCCTGTTTGCCGGTGGGGGCGAAGCGGAAGCCCTTGCCGCGCTCGCTGGTGATGATGCCCTCGCGTTCCAGGCTGATCAGGGCCTCGCGCAGGGGGGTTCGGCTGACGCCGAGTTCCTCGGCGAGCTGGACCTCGTTGATGGACTCGCCGGGGGTGAACCGGCCGCGGCCGAGTTGCTCCAGCAGTTCGTCCTTCACCTGCTCGCGCAGCGGACGCCGCTCGATCGCCATCGGGCTTCCCTTCCTCGTTCGTCCCGTAGAGTACCGGCCGCCGTCCGACCCCTCGTCAGGCCTTCTGTCAGGCCTCTCCTCGGGCCTCTCTTCGGGCCGGACGGTGCGGCCGGTCAGGCGGTTCCGGCGCCGTCCACGGCGATGACGGCGCCGCTGACGAAGGCGGCGGCGTCGCTGGCCAGGAAGGCGACGGTGCGGGCGATGTCCCCGGGCTGGCCGATCCGGCCGAGTGGGCGGTCGGCGGCGTCGGCGTAGAACGCGTCGGCGCTCTCGCCGAGTTGACGGGCCTCCTCGGCGAGCATGCCGGTGTCGGTGTCGCCGGGGCAGACGCAGTTGACCCGGATGTTGTCCGGGCCGTGGTCGATGGCCATCGCCCGGGTCATGTTGACCACGGCGCCCTTGGAGGCGCAGTAGGAGATCGCCCGGCCGCCGCCCTTGATGCCCCAGCCGGAGCCGGTGTTGATGATGCTGCCGCCGCCGTTCGCGGCCATCAGCGGGACGACCAGGCGGCTGAGCAGCATGATCGAGCGGACGTTGACGGCCATCACCACGTCCCAGTCCTCGTCGCTGATCTCGGTGACGGTGGAGCGGCGGATGATGCCCGCGTTGTTGAACAGCACGTCCACGCCGCCGTGGTGGGCGACGGCGGTGCGCACGGCCTGTTCGCAGTCGGCGCGTCGGGAGACGTCGCAGCGGACGAAGGTGCCGCCGGTCTCCTTGGCCGCCTGCTCGCCGCGCTCGGCGTCCAGGTCGGCGAGGACGACGGCCGCGCCGAGTTCGGCGAGCAGGGCGGCGGTGGCCCGGCCGATGCCGGAGGCGGCGCCGGTGACGAGGGCGCGCTTGCCGTGGAGGTCGATCATGGGGGCTCCCTGAGAATGTGAGGCGGTCCGGGGGCGAGCGGTCAGGCGGTCCGGGGTCAGGCGGAGAGGCGGTAGACGGCGCTGGAGTGCCGGCCGGTGATCACCCGGACGTGCCCGGAGAAGGCATCGTCCAGGTGTGGGTCGCCGGTGTCCAGCAGCAGCGGGCGGCCCGCGAGGGCGGCGAGTTTGGCCTCGGTGGCGAGGACCAGCAGGCGCTCCCGGCCGGTGGCGCGCAGCAGTTCGGGGGTGAGCTGCTGGTTGCCGCGTCCGAGCAGGAAGCCCTGGCCGCCGATGGGGGAGAGGGCTGTCCAGGGGGTGGCGGGCAGGTCGCGCAGCTGGTCGGCGCGGGCGTCCCGGAGCAGGACCAGGGGTGGTCCGTCGGGCCGCAGCCGCAGCAGGTCGACGCCGGTGAGGCTGACCTCGGGGGCGCCGAGTGCGGTGGCGACGGCGTGGGTGGTGCTGCCGGGGCCGAGCAGCAGCAGCCCGTCGGGCCCGACCCGGTCGGCGACCTCGGCGGCGATCCCGCCCACGTCCGACGGATCGGCACCGGAGCTGCCGGTCTTGCGCTGCTGGACGCGGGTGGGCAGCACCGGGACGGTCAGCCGGCCGTACAGGCGGGTGTGGACCAGGCCCGCCCGTAGCGCCGCCTCGTCCCGGTCCACCACCTCGGCGGTCTCCAGGCGAGCGCTGCCGCGCGCCCAGGCGGTGGCCACCTCGGCGGCGGCGCGGGGGTGGACGGCGAAGACGGCGGAGTGCATCTTGACGCCGGCCGGGATGCCGAGCACGGGCACCCCGGGGTCCGGGCCGAGGGCATCCAGGACGTCCCGGGCGGTGCCGTCGCCGCCGCAGAACAGCAGCAGTTCGGCGCCGGCCGCGACCAGGGCGCGCACCGCGGCCCGGGTGTCGGCCGCGGTGGTGACAGCGGTGGCGGGCCGGTGCACCACCCGCGCGGAGCGGCCGGCCGCGGCGGCTGCCTCCGCGCCCATCGGGCCCGCGGCGGTGAGCAGTTCGACGCCCCGGAGTTGACGCAGCGTCAGTTCGGCCCGGTGCGGGGCCTCGGGGCGGGCCCCGAGTGCGAGGGCCCGGCGCTGGACGTCGGCGCCGTCGCTGCCCTTGAGGCCGACCCGGCCGCCGAGTCCGGCGACCGGGTTGACCACCAGCCCGACCAGCGGTCCGGTCACGGCTGCTCGCCGAGGACCTTGCGGCGGTAGGCACGCCAGGTGACGGCCCAGACCTCCGGGTCGTCCAGCGGCTCGTGCCGGATCCGGTGCACGGTGGAGTTGTGCGGCGCGGTGCGGACGGTCTCCGGGTCCTCGTACGCCTCGCGGGCGACCTCGGCGAGGATCGCCGCGTACTCGTCGAGGTCGGCGCGGGAGTAGGACTCGGTGGGCTCCAGGGTCATCGGCTCGGGGACGATGTACGGGTGGTGGCTGGTCCAGTAGTGGGTGCCGAAGTCGGCGGCGCGGTAGCCGAGGTCCTCGCTGTGCAGGCCGGTGTCCTCGTTGAGCCGCTGCCAGCTGTAGCGGACCTGCTCGACCCGCGGCCGCCCCTCGGCGTACGGGACGGAGACGCCGCGGATCTTCCGCACCTGGTGCATCAGGTAGTTGTTGTTGAGCACGGCGGTCTCGGCCGCGGTGCGCAGGCCCTCGGCGCCGAGCGACATGATCCAGGCGTAGGCGCGCACCAGGTTGGGGACGACACCGAGGTAGGGGCGGATCTTGCCGATCGACTCCGGCCGGTCGTCGTCCAGTCGGTACCGCTTGCCGTCGAACTCGACGGTGGGGCCGGGCAGGTAGGGCGCCAGTTCGGCGGTGACGCCGCAGGCGCCGGCCGCCGGGCCGCCGCAGGCGTGCGGGGTGGAGAAGGTCTTGTGCAGGTTGAAGTGGCACAGGTCGAAGCCGGCCTCGCGGGCGCGGGTGATGCCCAGGATGCCGTTGGCGTTGGCCTGGTCGTAGGCGCACAGGCCGCCGGCCTGGTGCACGATCCGGACGAACTCGGCGATCCGCGGATTGTAGATGCCGGTGTCCTCCGGGTTGGTGATGAGCAGGGCGGCCGTCCGGGGGCCGACGGCCGCGCGCAGCGCCTCGATGTCGGGGTAGCCGTCGGCGTCCGGGTGGAGGGTGATCACCGTGAACCCGGCGGTCCTGGCGCAGGCGGCGTTGGAGGGGTGGGAGAAGGCGGTGGTGATGATCTCGTCGCGCTGGGCGAGTTCGCCGCGGGCGGCGTGGTGGGCGCGGATCACCGAGACGTTGGTCCAGATCGCGGCACTGCCGGCGCCGGGCTGCAGGCTGACCCGGTCCATGCCGGAGATCTCCTTGAGCAACTGCTCCAGCCGGTGGACGAGTTCGAGCACCCCTTGGACGGTGGAAGGGTCCTGGGCGGGGTGCAGGGCGGCGATCCGGGGGTCGCGGACGAAGGTGTCGTTGACCTTGGGGCTGTACTTCATGGTGCAGGTGCCCTGGCCGACGTCCACGTTGAGGTCGGCGCCCAGGTTCTCCTGGGAGAGCCGCAGGTAGTGCCGGAGCACCTGTTGCTGGCCGAGTTCGGGCAGGGCGGCCGGGGTGGTGCGGCGCAGCGCGGCGGGTAGCAGGTCGGCCGGGTCGCCGACGGCGGCGGTGACGCCGGGCTCGGGCAGCGGCGGCAGCACGCCGCGCTCGCCGGGGGTGCCGAGTTCGAAGACCAGTTTCTCGTCCCAGCGGGCCTGGTGGAAGCGGCGCAGGGCGGGTTTGGCGGAGATCCGCGCAGCTGCGGTGTTCTGACGGTCCGTCATGTGACGATCTCCTCCAGCGCGTCGGCGAGGTGGTCGATGTCGGCCTGGGTGTGCAGCTCGGTGACGCAGTAGCGGCCCTCGTGCGGTCCGGCCGGGGTGCCGCCGTGCAGGCCTCGGGCGAGCAGGGCGGCGGAGACCTCGGCGGCGGTGGGCCCGTCGGGGTAGCGCACGGTGAAGTCGGCGAAGTGCACCGCCTCCGGGTCGGCCAGGTCCACCCCGGGCACCCGGGCGAGGCGCTGCCGGGCGTAGGCGGTGTTGGCGAGGATCGTCTCCCCGATCTCGCGCATGCCGTGCGGGCCCATCAGGGCGAGGTAGGCCCCGGCGGCGATGCCGTGCAGGGCGGCGGCGGTGCCGACCCACTCCTTGCCCTCCTCGCGTACAGCGAAGGAGGTGCGCTCGTACGCCACGTCGCCGAAGCCGTACTCGCCGGGCACCTCCGTCGGGGTGAGGCCGAACAGCCGGCTCGGGTACTCGGCGACCAGGCGAGGGTCGTCCGCCGAGCCGATGAAGCCCGCGTTGCCGCCGCCGTAGCTCGGGTGGATGCCGAGCGGCTGGAGGTCGCCGCAGGTGAGGTCGGCGCCGTAGGTGGCGGGCGGGGCGAGCACGCCGAGGCTGAGCGGGTTGGCGTGCACCACGGCCAACGCGCCTGCCGTGTGCGCGAGTTCGAGGTAGGTCGGTAGCTCTGGGTCGACCCGGCCGCTGTAGTCGGTCAGTTGCGCGTACACGGCGGCCACGTCGCCGCCCGCGAGTGCGGCCCGGACGGCCTGCGGCTCGGCGGCGACCGGCTCCACCGGGTGTACGCCCCGCACGTAGTCGTGGATCCGGGACACCCGGTCCGGGTCGGTCTCGCCGACCAGCAGCACCCGCCGCCGCCCGGTGGCCCGGCCGGCCATCCGCAGCGCGGTGGCGGCGGCCTGGAAGCCGTCGTAGGTCGGCACGTTGACCACGTCCACGGCCAGCAGTTCGGCCATCAGCGACTGGTACTCCCACAGCGCCTGGAAGCGTCCGTGGTCCTCGTACGGCTCCCCGGCGTAGGCGGTGAGGAACTCGCTGCGGTTGACGATCTCGTCGACCACGGCGGGTACGTGGTGCCGGTAGCAGCCCGCGCCGAGGAAGGAACGGCCGGGCGGCACCGCGGAGTTGCGGGAGAGCAGCTCCTCCAGGTGGGCGACCAGCCGAGCCTCGGAGTCGAAGGGGGCGGGCAGTCGCAGCGGGCGGTCGAGCCGGAGGTCGGCGGGGATGTCGGCGTAGAACTCCTCGACGTCCTTGGCGCCGATCGCCGCCAGCATCGAATCCCGTACGGCCGGGGCGGAGTTGGGGATGTACGGGTGGGTTCGGGGAACGCGTGCGGGCATCGTGTCACCTTCCGCGATTTCGGTCGGAAGCCTTGACGGCACTGTGCATGCTGAGTTCTGTATACAGCATTCGGCATTCACCAGTCGGGAGGCAAGATGTCCGCACCAACCCGGCACAGAAATCCTCAACTCGCCCGTGGACAGCGCGGATTCGGCCCGGCCCTGGACCGCCGCCGGTTCCTCGGCGCAGGCCTCGCCGGCGGCGCACTGCTGTTGGCCGGCTCCGCCGGCTGCGCCACGGGTGGGGCCGGCGGCCCGAGCGCCAAGCAGCTCGGCGGCAGCCCGAGCGCCACCCTCGGCGGGAAGATCACCATCTGGTCCTGGGACGTCGCGGCCAAGGCCATGCAGCGGCTCGGCAAGACCTTCGAACAGGCCCACCCGGGTACCACCGTCGACGTCGTCGACATCGGTTACGACAACGCCTACGACAAGATCACCGTCGGGCTCGGCGCCGGCAGCGGACTGCCCGACATCCTCACCGTCGAGGGCAGCCGGATCCCCAGCTACATCGGCAACTTCCCGAACGCCCTGGTCGACCTCACCAGCCGGGCCGCGAGCCTCAAATCCCAGTTCGCCGACGCCACCTGGCGCACCGTCACCGACGCCAAGGGCCGCGTCCTCGCACTGCCCTGGGACAGCGGGCCGTGCGCCCTGTTCTACCGCCGGGACCACTTCCAGCAGGCCGGCATCGACCCCGCCGGCCTGAACACCTGGGACGACTACCTCGCCGCCGGCACCACTCTGAAGAACGCCACCGGCAAGAAGCTGCTCATCCTGGACGCCAAGAAGGACACTTTCTTCGGCCAACTGCTCCAGCAGCAGGGCCAGTCCTGGTTCACCGACGGCAAGGTGGCCGTCGCCACCCCCGCCGCCGAACGCGCGCTCGCCCTGCTGAAGCAACTCGTCGACCGCGGCCTGGTCGACTTCGAGGACGGCTGGGACGGCCTGGTCTCCGGCACCCACGACGGCAAGGCCGCCACCACCCCCACCGCCGCCTGGTGGGACGGCACCCTCACCGGCGACATGGCCGACCTCTCCGGCAGGTTCGGCGTCGTCCCGCTGCCCGCCTTCACCCCCGGCGGCAGCCGCACCTCCAACAGCGGCGGCTCCACCCTGTGCGTCACCACCCAGAGCGGGAACCCGGAGACGGCCTGGGGCTTCCTCTCCTACCTGCTCACCGACAAGGCCAACCAGGCCTCGATGATGCGGCACGAAGGCCTCTTCCCGGCCTACCTCCCCGCCCTGGACGACCCGTACTTCCAGCAGCCCTCGCCCTACTACGGCGGCCAGCCCGCGATGAAGCTCTTCGCCGACCTCGCCCGCACCATCCCCGGCGTCGAGCGCACCTCCGACGACGCCAAGGCCGGCGACATCGTCACCACCGCCGTCAACCAGGTGCTCCACAACGGCGCCGACCCGGGCACCGTGCTGCGCTCCGCGGCCCGCCAGATCGCCACCGCGACCGGCCGCCCCACGGTCTCCTAGGAGGCGGGCGCCATGACCAGCAGTGCCCCGGCCGCCCTGCGCAAGCCCGCCACCCGCACCGCCCGGGCCCCCGGCCGCCGCCGCCCGCGCACCGCCGTCTGGCTGTTCGCCGGCCCCACCGCCGCCCTGTTCGCCCTCTTCTTCGCCTACCCCCTGGGCGCCAGCCTCTACCAGAGCCTCACCGCCCGCCGCGACGGCGTGGACGTCTTCGTCGGCCTCGACCAGTACCGCCGGCTGCTGGACGACCCGGCCTTCCTGCACTCCCTGGTCAACACCGGGCTCATCCTCGCCGTCCAGGTGCCGGTGATGATCGGCCTCGCCCTGGTGCTCGCCGTCCTGCTCAACCAGTCCTGGCTGCGCTTGCGCTCCGGCTGGCGGGCGGTCTTCTTCCTGCCCGCGATCACCACCCTGGTCGCCTACGCCGTCGTCTTCCAGGTGCTGCTGCGCACCGACGGCGGCCTCGCCAACCAACTCCTCCAGGCGCTCGGCCTCGGCCCGGTCGACTGGCTCAACTCGCCCACCTGGGCGCGCATTTCACTGATCGGCTCGGTCACCTGGCGGTGGACCGGCTACAACGCCGTCATCCTGCTCGCCGGACTCCAGGCGATCGGCCGCGACCAGTACGAGGCCGCCGCCCTCGACGGCGCCGGCACCGTGCGCACCTACACCGGGGTGGTGCTGCCGCAGCTGCGGCCGGTGGTGCTGTTCTGCGTCATCACCTCCACCATCGGCACCCTCCAACTCTTCGACGAGAACTACGTGCTGACCCGCGGCGGCCCCGGCGACGCCACCCTCACCCCGGTGGTCTACCTGTACAAGGTCGGCTTCCAGCAGCTGGACTTCGGCTACGCGGCCGCCATCGCCTGGGTGGTGGTGCTGATCATCGCGGCGGTCTCGCTGCTGCAGTTCCGGCTCTACGGAAGGGAACGCCGCCGATGAGGGGACGACTCCTAGGCCGCGCCGCCGTCCTCACCCTGCTCACCCTCGGCGCCGTCGCCAGCCTGCTGCCCTTCGCCTGGATGCTGATCGCCGCCACCCACAGCAGCTCCGAACTCTTCCACGCCCCACCGCCGTTCCTGCCCGGCGGCGAGCTGCTGCGCAACCTGGTGCACCTCCAGCAGAGCATCGGCTTCGGCCGGGTGATGCTCAACAGCCTCGGCATCGCCGTCGTCCACACCCTGCTCAGCTCGCTGCTGTCCGCGATGTGCGGCTACGGGCTGGCCAAGTACCGCTTCCGCGGCCGCGGCCTGCTGCTCGGCCTGGTCCTGGCCACCATGATGATCCCGCTCCAGGTGCTGCTCGTCCCGCTGTTCCAGATGATGGCCAGCCTCGGCTGGATCGACAGCTACCAGGCCGTCATCCTGCCCTTCCTCGCCAACTCCTTCGGCATCCTGCTGATGCGCCAGAGCTTCCTGGACTTCCCCGACGAACTGCTGGAGTCCGCCCGGATCGACGGCTCGGGCGAGCTGCGCACCTTCTACCGGATCGTCCTGCCGTGCGTGCGGCCGCAGTTGGGGGCGCTCGTCATCTTCACCTTCATGGGCCAGTGGAACAGCTTCATCTGGCCGCTGCTGATGCTCGACACCCAGGACAGGTACACCGTGCCGGTCGCGCTCAACACGCTGACCGGGCTGACCCATGTCGACTACTCCGGCCTGATGCTGGGCTCCTTCCTGGCCACTCTCCCGCTGATGGTGCTCTTCCTGCTCTTCCAGCGGCAGTTCGTGGCCGGCCTGCTCGGCGGAGCACTGAAGGGATGACGCACGAATGGACCGACTCACCCGTGTGCCCGGCCTGCTGTACGGCGGGGACTGGAACCCCGAGCAGTGGCCCGAGGAGGTGTGGGCCGAGGACGTCAAGCTGATGGCCGAGGCCGGGGTCAACCTGGTCACCGTCGGCGTGTTCTCCTGGGCCCGGCTCCAACCCGACTCCCACAGCTGGGACTTCGGCTGGCTGGACCGGCTGCTCGACCTCGTGCACCGGCACGGCCTCGCCGTCGACCTGGCCACCGCCACCGCCTCCCCGCCCGCCTGGCTGGTCCGCTCCCACCCCGAGCTGCTGCCCGTCACCGCCGACGGCGTCCGGCTGGAGTTCGGCTCGCGCCAGCACTACTGCCCGTCCTCCCCGGTCTACCGCGCCGCCGCCGTCCGGCTCACCCGGATGCTCGCCGAGCGCTACCACGACCACCCCGCGCTCGCCCTGTGGCACATCCACAACGAGTACGGCGACCACGTCCAGGAGTGCTTCTGCGCCGAGTCCGCCGCCGACTTCCGCCGCTGGCTGCGCCGACGGCACGGCACCGTCGAGGAGTTGAACCGCTCCTGGGGGACGGCCTTCTGGTCCCAGCGGTACAACTCCTTCGACCAGGTCGAGCCGCCGCGCACCGCACCCGGCCCGGTCAACCCCACCCAGCAGCTGGACTGGCGGCGGTTCTGCTCGGACGCCCTGCTCGCCCTGCACCGCGCCGAGAAGGCCGTACTCGACGAACTCTCACCCGGAGTGCCGGTCACCACCAACTTCATGTCGATGCTCAAGGCCCTCGACTACTGGGAGTGGAGCCGGCACGAGGACTTCGTCTCCGACGACGCCTACCCCGACCCGGCCGACCCGCACGCCCACGTCAACGCCGCCATGAACTACGACCTGATGCGCTCCCTCAAGGCCGGCCGGCCCTGGCTGCTGATGGAACAGGCCCCCTCCGCCGTCAGCTGGCGCCCGGTGAACGTCCCCAAGCGCCCCGGGCTGTACCGCCTCTGGTCGCTCCAGGCCCTGGCCCGCGGCGCCGACGGCCTCCTGCACTTCCAGTGGCGCGCCTCGGTGGCCGGCGCCGAGAAGTTCCACAGCGCGATGCTGCCGCACCGGGGCACCGCCGCCCGCGGCTGGCAGCGGACCGTCGCCCTCGGCGCCGAACTGCGCCGCCTCGGCGAACTCGCCGGCAGCCGGATCCACGGCCGGGTCGCCATCCTGCTCGACTGGGACAGCTGGTGGGCACTGGAACTGGACGACCACCCCTCCGCCCGGATGCGCTGGCCCGACCTGCTCCGCCCCTGGTACGCCGCCCTCCACCGGCGCGGTGTCACCGTCGACTTCCTCCCGCCCGGCGCGGCCTACGACGGCTACCGCGCGCTGCTCACCCCCAACCTCTACCTGCTCGACACCGCCACCGCCGACCGCCTCACCGGCTACGTCCGGGACGGCGGCCACCTGGTCTGCGGCCCGTTCAGCGGCATCACCGACCGGCACGACCACATCCACCCCGGCGGCCACCCCGGCCCGCTGCGCGAACTGCTCGGCGTGGTGGTGGACGAGCACTGGCCGATCCCGGACGGTGACACCACCGGGGTACGCCTCGACGGCGTGGACCTGCGCGCCGAGCACTGGAGCGAGTGGATCGAACCCGAAGGCGCCGAGACCCTCGCCCGCTACACCACCGGCGAACTCACCGGCCGGCCCGCCGTCACCCGCCACCGCCACGGCGCCGGCAGCGCCTGGTACCTCGGCTGCCACCTCGGCCCGGACGTCGGCCGGGTCCTCGACCTGGCGCTCGCCGAGGCCGGAGCGGGCGCCGAACTGCCCGGCCTGCCCGAGGGCGTCGAGGCCACCCGCCGCCACGCCGCCGACGGCACCGCGTACCTCTTCCTGCTCAACCACGGCCCCGCCGACCGCCGGATCCCGCTGGAGCGCCCCGGCACCGACCTGCTCACCGGCACCACCACCGGCCACACCCTCACCCTCGCCCCGCTCGGCGCCGCCGTCATCCGCCTGCCCGCCACCGAGGAGCGCGCATGAACCCGCTGACCCGCCGCCACTTCCTGGCCGCCTCCGCCCTGACGGCCACCGGCACCGCCCTCGCCGTACCAGCCGCCGACGCCGTACCAGCCGCCACAGCAGCCGCCCACGCCGACGAGAGCATCGACGCCGAACGCTACGCCGACGTCCTCGACCTGCACGGCACCCCCACCCAGGCCTACCCCGGCGACAACAACCCGATCACCGTCTTCGCCGACCTCGGTGCCTGGCACGCCTACGCCCTGCCCCGCCCGGGCGACCAACTCGGCGGCTTCACCGGCCCGCTGCACCTCGCCCAGGAGTACCCCTGGTGGCTGAGCGACGGCCTCACCCGCCTGCGCCTCACCGACCAGGGCCGGCCCGTGGACCTCACCGCCGGCGGTGCTCCCGCCCTCATCGCCCTGCCCGGACTGCTCCGCCAGTCCTACGCCCTCGGCGACGGCCTCACCCTCACCCTCGAACTGCGCTTCGCCGGCAACCGCACCGCGCTGCTCCGCGCCCGCCTGGCCAACACCGGCCGTACCGCCCGCACCCTGGCCGTCGCCTGGACCGGCACCCTGCTGCGCCCCGCCGACGGTCCCCAGCACGACGCACCCCGGCTGCGAGCCGCCGAACACGGCATCGAGGTGGGCTTCGCCCGGGTCCGCCGGACCTGGGACTACCTGACCGACGGCACCGAGCGCTTCGCCGTCCGGCACGCCCAGCCCGTCCGCGTCACGCTGACCGGCGACGGCCACCGCACCGACCTCGCCGACCCCGTACGGCTGTCGCCCGGCGCGAGCCGAACCCTGGACTGGACCGAGAGCTACACCTTCGCCGCCGAGGAGTACGCCCGCGCCGCCGGGGAGGCCGAGGCGGCGCTGCGCGCCCCCGAACGGACCGTCGCGGCCGGGCGGGCCCGCTGGGCCGGGTACCTGGCCCGCGCCACCGAGGGCGTCCCGCCCGCCCGCCGCCGCACCGCCGTCAAGTGCGTGCAGACCCTGGTCACCAACTGGCGCAGCCCGGCCGGGAGGATCCGGCACGACGCCGTCACCCCGTCGCTGTCCAACAAGTGGTTCAGCGGCGTCTGGGCCTGGGACACCTGGAAACAGGCCGTCGGAACCGCCCTGTTCGCCCCCGGCCTCGCCGCCGACCAGATCCGGGCCGTCTTCGACCACCAGATCGGGCCGGACTCGCCCGACCGCCCCCAGGACGCCGGAATGCTCCCCGACTGCGTCTTCTACAACGACCCGTCCACCGGCGGCGGCAACTGGAACGAGCGCAACTCCAAACCCCCACTGGCCGCCTGGGCGGTCTGGGAGGTCTACCGGCGCAGCGGCGACCGGGCCTTCCTGCGCGAGCTGCTGCCCAAGCTCACCGCCTACCAGGACTGGTGGTACCGCACCCGGGACCACCTCGGCGAGGGGCTGTGCGAATACGGCGCCACCGTCGACCCGGCCAACGCCGCCCCCGAGGACTGCCGGCAGGCGGCGGCCTGGGAGTCCGGCATGGACAACGCCCCGCGCTTCGACGCCGCCACCGTCGTCCCCAACCGGGACGCCGAGGGCGCACTGCTCGGCTGGTCGCTCACCCAGCGCTCCGTGGACCTCAACGCCTACCTGGCCGCCGACCACCGCCACCTGGCCCTGATCGCCGCCGAACTCGGCGACCGCCCCGCCGCGGACCGGCTGCGCGCCGAGGCCGAGCGGATCGACGCCGCGATCCGCGCCACCATGTACGACCCGGCCACCGGCTGGTTCCACGACACCGACCTCGCCAGCGGCGCCCGGCTCACCGCCCGCGGCCGGGGCATCGAGGGCGCCATCCCGCTCTGGTCCGGCAGCGCCGCCCCCGCCCAGGCCCGTACGGTGCGCACCCTGCTGCTCGACCCGGCGGAGTTCGGCACCCCGATGCCCTTCCCGACCGTCGCCCGCAGCTCGCCGGCCTTCGACCCGGCCGGCTACTGGCGCGGCCTGGCCTGGCTCGACCAGACCTACTTCGCGATCGAGGGCCTGCGCGGCCACGGCTGGGACCAGGACGCCCGCCGGGCGGTGGAACGCCTGCTCGCCACCGCCGAGGGCCTGAGCGGCGACGGGCCGGTCCGGGAGAACTACGACCCGCTGACCGGCGCGGGCCGCAACTCCACCGACTTCAGCTGGTCCGCCGCGCTGCTGCTGCCCCTGCTGCGCCACTGACCTGCTGGGCCGGCGACCTCCTGGGCCACTGACCTGGGGGGCGGCGGCCCACTTTGGCTCCGAGCGGCCTGACCAGGCATGATCGGGGGCATGGTGGAACGAGTCATTGCAGCGTGTGACGGAGCGGCCAAGGGCAACCCGGGCCCGGCGGCCTGGGCCTACGTGGTCGCGGACAGCGCCGGGGCGCCCCAGCGCTGGGAGGCCGGCCCGCTGGGGCACAGCACCAACAACATCGGCGAGCTGACGGCGCTTCAGCAGCTGCTGTCCGCCACCGACCCGGCCGTCCCGCTGGAGGTCCGGCTCGACAGCACCTACACCCGCGACTCGGTCACCAAGTGGCTCAAGGGCTGGAAGCGCAACGGCTGGAAGACGGCCGCGGGCAAGCCGGTGGCCAACCGCGAGCTGATCCAGCGGATCGACGAACTCCTGGAGGGCCGGGACGTCTCCTTCGTGTACGTCCCCGCCCACCAGGTGGACGGCGACCCGCTGAACGCCATCGCCGACAAGGCCGCCAGCGACGCCGCCCGCACCCAGCAGGCCGCCGCCGGGACGGCCGCCGACCTCCCGGTGCCCGACCCGACCGCGGCCGCCAAGGCACCCAAGGCGCCCAAGGCCCGCCCCGCCACCGCCGCCGGCAGCACCGGCGCCGGCACCGGCGCCGCCAAGCGGACCGGCGGCTCGCGCACCCTGAACGCCCGCTTCCCCGGTACCTGCCCGTGCAGCCGCCCGTACGCCAAGGGCGACAAGATCACCAAGGTGGGCAGCAGCTGGGGCCACCCGGAGTGCGCCGCCGCCCACGCCTGACCCGGGGACCTGTCCGCCGCCGCCCGAGCACCCGTACCCGAGCACCGGTACCCGGGCGGCGGCCGGGCGCGGCGGTGGACGGCTCCGCGCCCGTCCCCAGCCCGCCGCCGCCCGTCACCCGCCACGGCCCGGGATCCCACGCCGAGTCCGCCGCCGTCGGCTGCGGTCCGGTGGACCACCCCCGCACCGTCCGCGCGAGCAGTGTGTTCTCCCGCCTCACCGACGCCCCCCGGACCGGCCGGTCGGCCCCAGCGCCTCCGAGCGACCGCGCGGCCACTGAGCGTTCCGCCGCTCGCATCCGTACAGACCGGTGAGAGAGGAGGTGGGGCACGGTGATCGTCTCCGAGACGCCGGAGTTCCACATCGGCGACCAGGTGTGGGTCTACCGCGAGTCCTCCTACGGCACGGTCGAGAGCGCCGTCGTCGTGGACGCCCCCGCCGACCGCAGCCTGCGCCTGGAGTTCGCCGACGGCCACCGCAACCACCTGCGCCACGGCCGGGTCGAACTCCACGCGCCCGCCGCCCGAACCGCGTTGACGCGGCGTCAAGATCGGAGTCCAACGGCCGACCGGCCCGTGCGACCGCTGTCATCATGAACACGGCTCCGGCGACGGCGCCGGACTCGATGGTGAGGAGCGGGCGTGACGGAAGCCGGTACGGGGATCGACCAGCCACGGCAGCAGCCGGTGGCGATGGCGGACGAACAGGTCGGCCTGAACGGCGCGTTCGCGGCCGCGCTGACCCGGGCGGTGGGTTCGATGCCCGCCCTGTACGTCACCCTGGTGCTGGTCGGCGGCTGGATGGCGCTGGCGACCTGGGGGCCGCTGCACGCGATCGACCCGTACCCCTTCGGTTTCCTGCTGTTCCTCGACAACGTGGTCCAACTGGTGCTCTGCCTGGCGATCCTGGTCGGCCAGCGGGTGCTGGGCCAGGCCGCCGACCGCCGGGCGGTGCAGACCTACGAGAACGCCGAGGCGATCTTCGCCGGCGTCGCCGACCTCCAGGCGCACCTGGACCGGCACGACCGGGCGCTCGGCCGCGGGGTGAGCCTGCTGGAGACCAGCGCGCACCCGTGGATCCAGCGGCACCGGGTGCAGCAGCCGCCGCAGGCACTGGACCAGGTCACCGGGACCAACGGGCGGATCGCCGCCTGGCTGACCGGGCGGCTGGGCAGCATGTGGGCCTTCTACCTGGCGGCCGTGACCCAGGTGGTCTGGATCGGCCTGTCCCGGTGGGGGCTGCAGACCTTCGACCCGTACCCGTTCGCCTTCATGAGCTTCCTGTCGACGCTGGCCCAGCTGATCTTCATGATCGTCATCATGGTCGGCCAGGACGTGCTGGGAAAGGCCGGTGACCGCCGCGCCGAGCAGACCCTGCTGGACGCCGAGGCCGTGCTGCACGAATGCGGCCGGATGAAGGCCCGGCTGGAGGCGCAGGGCCGGGTGATCGAGAGCCTGGCCGACTACACCAACGCCCAGGTCACCCGGCACCTGGCCCGGGCCATCCACCAGAGCCGGGTGGCGGCGGCGGTCGAGGACGGCGAGGCGGCGGGCAGCCGGCCCGCCCTGCTGCCCTGGGAGGAACTGCCCGAGGAACTGCGGACGGCCAACCGGCGCCAGGCCCACCAGCTCGGGGAGCGCCTCGCCGCGGTCGGCTGCCTGATGGTGCCCACCTCCGAGCAGGCCGCCCCCGACGCCGTCGGCGGCTTCGAGGACTTCACCGAGGAGGAGGCCGAGGTGCTGGCCCGGCTGGAGCACGAACACGAGCACCGCTACGGGACGGGCACCGGACCCGGGGTGCTCGTCCCCGGCCAGCGGGACGGCCGGGCGACGTTCCTGCCCTGGGAGGAGCTGTCCGACCGGGCCCGCGCCCGCACGGTGGAGTCGGTGCGGCTGATCCCCGCCGTGCTCGCCGGCGTCGGCTTCCAGGTGGTGCGGATCGGCCGGGTCGCCGACGGGCCGGGGGAGTTGGACTTCGACCCGGCGGACTGGGTCACGCTCGGCCGGGCGCTGATGGCCGCCGGCGTGCTGGTCGCCCTCGCCGAGGGCGCCGCCGACCCCGAGGAGGTCATCGCGATCGTCAAGCTGCTGCGCGGGGCGAGCACCACCCACCCGCGCCGCTTCGTCCGGGAACTCGCGGCCGCCTCGACCTTCGACACCGGGCTGCGCCCCGACACCCGCTACGCCGAGTACCGCGGGCCCGCGCTGGAGACCGTCCGGGCGGCGGCCCGGATCGTCGCGGAGCAGGCGCCGGACGAACTGGCCGAGTTCCGGGCCTTCCTGCTGGAGATCGCCACCGTGGTCGCCGACGCCAACGAGGAGGGCGGCTTCCTCGGCCTGGGCGCGCGCACCCGGGTGCCGAACGAACTCGCGGCGATGGAGGCCGTCCGGCTGGCGAGCGACCCGGAGGCCCCGATGCCCGGGCCGGCCAAGGTGAGCCTGCGCAAGCGGGGTTGATCCGCCGGTGAGCAGCAGACGACCGGCCGACCGCTTCTGCGGTCGGTCGGTCGGTGCGTCAGGAGGGGGTCACTTCTCCGCGGCCATGGCCTTGATGTCCTCGAAGCCGAGGCCCATCTTGTTGAACGCCCGGGCCTGGGCCTCCGGCACGCCGAGCGCGGTCAGCTGCTTGAGCTGGGCGTCGGTCAGCGGCGCGGCGTCGGTGGTGAACGGCGGGACGCCGGAGGCCGCGTGGTCCGCGGCGCTCGGGTCCTCGCCGCCGGCGGCCAGTGCGAGGAAGGTCTTCACCACGTCCTCGCTGGTCATCTTGGTGGCGTCGGCCGGGGCCTCGACCTTCGGTGCCTCCTGCTTGAAGGCCAGCCTCACCGGGAAGTTGACGCCCGGCTCGATCTTCTCGGCCAGCTGCGCCAGGTCGAAGGTGGCCGAGTCGAACGCGCCGTCCTTGAGGTAGAGGTCGACGCCGACCTTGCGGTCCGGGACGTCGGTCGGGGCCTCGGCCGGGAACTTCTTGAACTGCTGCGGGAACTTGGCGGAGAGCGGCTTGACGGCCTTGTACAGCTCGTCCACGGCCTGGCGGGCCGGGGCGCTCATCCAGAGGTGCTCGGTGCCGTCCTGCTTGCCCTTGTCCTCGAAGGTGACGGTCCGGTTGAACACGTCCTTCAGTGAGTCGAAGAGCTCCTGGCCGGCCTGCGGGTCGACCGAGGGCACCGCCGCCGGCTTGCCGCCCTTGGCGCCGTCGTCCTTCTTGGCCTCGTCGGCCAGCTCCTGGAGGTCGAGCGAGACCCACTTGCCGTTCAGCACGGCCTTGGCGGGGGCCATGTCGGCGGGGAGGTCCTTGGCGACGGTGTCGACCTCGGAAGCGTCCTGGCCGGTGAGCTTGAGCACGCTCTTCATGTCGACGTGCAGGTACCCCTTGGCATCGACCTGGCGGTATTCCAGGAGCGGGGTGCCCTTCTTGTCGGCGATCCGGTAGGAGATCCGCACCGACTTGTCGAGCGTGACATCCTTCTGATCCTTCGCGCCCGCGTTCTTGAAGGCGTCGACGTCCTTGAGCGGCTTGTCGGCCGAGACCGCGACGGATATGGAGAGGCCGGACGTCCCCTTGGCGCTCTGCTCGTCGACGGCCTCGTCGCCGGTGGCCTTGGTGAAGGCGACGATCTGCTCGGGGGTGGCGTCCACGGAGAGCGTGAAGGTGGCCGACGTGCCGTCACCGACCTTGCCGAAGGCCTTCGACACCTTCTGGCCGGCCGAGAGCTGCTCGGCGGTCCCGCAGGCGGCGAGGCCGGCGGCGAGGACCGAGGCGGTGACGGCGACGGGCAGCGTGCCGCGCGCGGCCTTGCGGATGGCGGTGTTGATGGTGGAACTCCTGTGACAGGGCCTGATCGAAACAGGGTCAGGCCGATCCCTCACCTGCGGCGAAGAGCACCGCAGCGCATACACATGTCAGCACAGTATCAGCAAGGATGCACACGATTATTTGACCCCGACTTTAATGGATCAGGCCGAAATCAGGACCTTTTGACCGGATTTCGCCCCCCGGCCCGCACGGTGTCACCCACCTCGCCCCGGCCGCGCTGCCCCCCGTCAGCCCTTGGACGAGCCGGAGTTGGCGCCGCGCACGAAGTGCCGCTGGAAGCAGAAGAACAGCACCGCCACCGGCACGGTGGAGAGCAGCGCCGCCGCCAGCTTGAGCGGGTACTGCGTCCCGGAGCCGAGGCCGCCGGAGACGAAGTGCGCCAGACCGGTCGTCAGGGTGTCGTGCTCGCTGGACTGGGTGGAGACCAGGAAGTGGGTGAACTCGTTCCAGGAGCCCTGGAAGGAGAGCACGGTGAGGGTGATCAGCGAGGGCCGGGACATCGGCAGCACGACCGACCAGAAGATCCGGAACGTCCCGGCGCCGTCGATCCGGGCCGCCTCCTCGATCTCGCGCGGCACCGACTCGAAGAACTGCTTCATGATGAAGATCCCGGCGGCGTCGACCAGCAGCGGCAGGACCATCCCGCCGTAGGTGTCGAACATGCCGAAGCTCTTCAGCACCAGGAACTTGGGGATCAGCAGCACCACGCCGGGCACCGCCATCACCGCCAGCACGAAGCCGAACAGCAGCCGGCGGCCCGGGAACCGGAGCCGGGCCAGGGCGTAGCCGGCCATCGAGTCGAAGAGCACCCGCCCGGCCGTGACCAGGACGGTCACCAGCGCGCTGTTGCCCAGCCAGCTGAGGAACGGGACGTTCTCCACGCCCCGCGCCTGCCCGGTCAGCCGACGGTAGGAGGCCAGGGTGCCGCCGTCCGGGAGCAGCGTCATCGGGTGGGCGGCCGCGTCCGGGTCGGTCTTGAAGCTGTTGGCCAGTTGCAGCAGGAACGGCAGCAGGTAGAGCAGGGCGAAGCCCAGCAGGGCGGTGTAGCCGAGGAGGCGCAGCGGCCGGGGGAAGCGGCCGAGGACCGGCCGCTCCTGGGCGGGCTGGTCAGCGGGGAGCACGGCGTGCTCCCTTCGGGCCGCGTCGCGCACGGCCGTCCCGCTCCCGCAGGGCCCACCGCTGGACGGCGGTGAACAGCAGGACCAGGCCGAGCAGGACGAACGCGATGGCGGCGCCCTGCCCGTAGTCGGCGTTGTCGAAGCCGGACGAGTAGGACAGGTAGGCGGGGGTGAGGGTGGTGTTGCCGGGGGCGCCCTTGCCCATCACGTACACCTGGTCGAAGACCTGCCAGGTGGAGATCAGGCCGAGGGTGAGTATTAGGAACAGGACGGGCCGCAGCGCGGGCAGGGTGACGTGGCGCAGCAGTTGGCGCCGGTCGGCGCCGTCCAGGGCGGCGGCCTCCTCCAGTTCGCGCGGGACGTCCTGGAGTGCGGCCAGGAAGATCAGCATGAAGGTGCCGGAGGTGGTCCAGACGGCCATCAGGATCAGGGTGCACATCGCGACCGAGGGCCCGGCGAACCACTCCGACCAGGAGAGGCCGAGCGGGCCGCCGGCCGCGGGCGCGGGCTGGTCCACGCCGAACCGGCCGAGCACCAGCCAGACCAGTCCGCGCGGATCGGCGAACCAGTTCGGGCCCTTGACCCCGATCCAGCCCAGCATCCGGTTGACGGCGCCGCTGCCCTGGAACAGGAACAGGAAGACGGTGGAGACGGCGATCGAGCTGGTGACGGAGGGGAAGAAGAACACGGTGCGCAGGGCTCCCCGGCCGCGCAGCATCCGCTGGTTGAGGGCGATGGCGAGGAAGAGCGCCAGCAGGGTCTGCAGCGGCACCGTCAGCAGCACGTAGTAGAGGGTGTTGCGCAGCGAGGTGGCGAACAGGGTGCGGTCCAGGCCGTCGTCGGCGAACAGCCGGCGGTAGTTGTCCAGGCCGACGAAGTCCGCGTCGCCGCCGAAGGGGTTGGACTGGCCGTCCCAGTGCAGCAGGCTGACCCAGAGCGCCATCGCGATCGGCAGCACCATGAAGAGGCCGAGGACCAGGACCATGGGGCCGGTGAACAGCCAGCCCCACGCTCCCTCGCGCAGGCGGCGCCCGAGCCTGGCTCCGGTGTCACTTCGCATGCTTGACGGCCTGCTCGCCGTTGCGCTGGAGGGTGCCCAGGATGGTCGCCGGGTCGCTCGACTTCAGCGACTGGAGGTCGGTGTTGAACTGGCCGAGCACCTGGTTGAACCCGGCTATGGTGACGGGCGCCTGGGAGTGGGCGACGCCGTCGACCCAGGCCTTGGACTCGGGGTACTGCTGGGCGTAGGTGGCCAGCGCGCTGGTGCGCGAGGGCATCACGCCGAAGGCCTTGGCGAACTCCAGCTGCTGGTCGCCGGAGGTGAGGTGCCTGACCAGGTCGACGCCGGCCGCCTGGTGGCGGCTCTTGGCGGCGATGCCCCAGCAGTTGCTGAAGGCGAGGGTGCCGGGGCCGGCCGGGCCGGCGGGCAGCGGGAGGACCTGGTACCGGACGTCCGGGTAGTCCTTGGCCATCGCGCCCTTGAGCCAGTTGCCCTCGATGGTCATCGCGGCCTTGCCCTTGCCGAGGGCCTCGCCGCCCCAGCCGGCGTCCACGTCGGCCACGTACGCGGCGGAGCCGGACTTCAGCAGGCCCTGGAGGTACTCCAGCGCCTGCCGGTTGGCCGGGCTGTCGGCGGTCATCGCGGTCTGCTCGGGGTTGGTGAGCCAGCCGCCGGCCTCCTTGAGCAGGGCGCCGAGCCGCTGGTAGTCGGGGGCGGTGACCAGGCCGGTCACGCCGTTCCTGGTGAGTTTGGCGGCGTCGTCGGCGAGTTGCTGCCAGGTGGTGGGGTAGTCGGCCTCGGTGAGGCCGGCCTGCTGCCACAGGGTGGTGTTGACGGCCAGGGCCAGGGTGGAGCTGTCCTTGGGCAGGCAGGTGAGCGTTCCGTCGTGGCTGAAGGCCGTGCGCAGCTGCTCGGAGAAGTCGGCGGCGTCCGGGATCTGGTCGCCGTAGGCGTACAGCGAGCCGCCCTTGGCGTAGTTGGCGAACTGGTCGGAGTTGACGTAGAAGAGGTCCGGCGGGTTGCCGCCGGCCAGGGCCTGGCCGAGCTGCTGGTTCATGTTGCCGGCGATCTGCACGGTGACGGTGTTGCCGGTCTTCTTCGCCCAGTCGGCGGTGGCGGCCTTGACGGCCGCGGTCTCGGCCTCGCCGGAGGTGGCGATCAGGACGGTCAGGCTCTGGTTCGCGCCGGAGGACTGCTTGGCCGGTGCGTCGCCGAAACCGCCCGAGGAGGAGCAGCCGGTGACGCCGCCGAGGGCGACGGCCGCGCAGACGGCGGCCGCGGCGAGGGTGCGGGAGGTGGCCATGCGGGATCTCCTTGCGAGGGTGGGAGGGGTGGTGGCGAACCTTCGGGGGAGGGGCGTCAGGCGCTTTCGCGGAGGACCAACTCCGGTTCCAGCAGGACGTGTTCGATGGGGCGGTCGGGGTCGCCGAGGCGTTCCAGCAGCAGCCGCATGCAGGCGTGGCCGACGGCGTCGAGCGGCTGGGCGAGGGTGGAGAGCGAGGGGGACAGCAGGGGGGCGATCGGGGAGTCGTCGAAGCCGATGACGGCGGCCTCCGGGCCGGGGGTGCGGCCGGCCCGGCGCAGTGCCTGGTACCAGCCGACGGCCAGGGTGTCGCTGGCGGTCACCACGGCGGTGGCGCCGCCGGCGAGCAGCTTGCCGGCGGCCTCGGTGGCGCGTTCCGGGTCGTCCGGGCTCTCCACCCGGCGGCCGCGGGTGGACAGGCCGAGTTCGCGCATCGCGCTCTGCCAGCCGCGGGCGCGGTCGTCGCCGACGCCGGAGCCCTTGGGCCAGCCGAGGAAACCGATCCGGCGGTGGCCGAGCCCGGCCAGGTGGCGGACGGCCGCCGAGGTGCCGGCGGCGCCGTCCACGTCGACCCAGTCGCCGACGTCCTTGCCGGACCAGGTGCGGCCGAACGCGACGTACGGGACGCCGCGTTCGTGCAGCCAGCCCTGGCGGCGGTCGCCGCGGTCGGTGCCGCTGAGCACGAAGCCGTCGGCGCCGTGTTCGTCCAGCAGCTGCTGGTAGCTGGTGAGTTCGTCGTCCCCGGGGGCGACGGCGAACAGCACCACCCGGTAGCCGGCCCGGTCGGCGGCCTCGGAGAGCGAGTGCAGGAACTGGTCCAGGACGGGCGTGGGGACGCCGGTGCTGCTGGAGCGGATGCCGTAGCCGATCAGCCGGCTGGCCCTGGTCTTGAGCGCCTGGGCTGCCCGGTGCGGGCGGTAGCCGAGTTCGTCGATGGCGTGCCGGACCCGTTCCAGCGTCTGGGGGCGCAGCAGCTCGGGGGAGTTGATCGCGTTGGACACCGTCTGACGGCCCACGCCGGCCCGGGCGGCGACCATTTCGAGGGTCACGGCGGGCCCCGTCCGGGGCCGGGGCGAAGAGTGTGCATGCATGACGGTGATCCTAGGTTCTGGCGCCATCGAGCTGAGCTTGGAGCGTTCCAAGCGGGGGTTCCATCAATCCCACCAGGGGAGTTAATGTCTTGGAACGCTCCAATGGCAGAAAGGTTGCGCCCGGGTGGAAGCAACTGTCAAGACCCCGACCGAGAACGAGGAGACCATGTCAGCGATCGAGCTGCAGCCGTTCCTGCACGACGCCCGGCTCTCCGTGGCCGCCCCCAGCTTCTGCGCCGCCCGCCCCGACGGCCGGATCACCGAGGGCGCGGACGGCTTCTACCACGGCGACCGCCGCATCCTCTCCCGGCTGGAGGTCGGCGCCCCCGGCGTCCCCAACGCCCCGGTCGCCACCGTCGACGCCCCGGACGGCCACACCGCCTTCGTCACCGTGCTGCGTGGCCTCGCCGAACGGACCGCCGACCCGGCCACCACCCTGGAACGCCGCCGCGACCTCCACCCCGGCCGCCTGGTCGAGCGCTACACCCTCCACAACGCCGGCGCCCTCCCCGCCCGGCTGCGCCTGGAGATCCGCGCCGAGAGCGACTTCGCCACCATGGACACCGTCAAGGCCGGCCGCACCGCCACCCCGCTCACGCCCACGGGCGAGGACGACGGGCTGCGCTGGACCGACGGCCCGCTCACCGCCGCCCTCACCCTCACCCCCGCCCCCCACCACCGCGACGCCGCCACCGGCACCCTCGGCTACGACCTCGAACTCGCCCCCGGCCAGAGCTGGCAGGCCGTCCTCCAGTGCACCGCCGAACACCGCGACGGCGACCTCTTCCCCGCCGCCGCCACCACCCCCTGGAGCACTCCCGAGGTCACCGGCCGCGACCACCACCTCGCCCACTGGCTCACCCGCTCCCACCACGACCTGCGCGGCCTGCTGCTCACCGACCCGCTGCGCCCCGCCGACACCTTCCTCGGCGCCGGAGCACCCTGGTTCCTCACCCTGTTCGGCCGCGACTCGCTCTGGGCGGCCCGGATGATGCTCCCGCTCGGCACCGAACTCGCCGCCGGCACCCTGCGCACCCTGGCCCGCCGTCAGGGCCGCCGCGTCGACCCGGCCACCGAGGAGCAGCCCGGCAAGATCCTGCACGAGGTGCGCCGCGCCGAACAGCACCTGGACACCGGCTCCCACCTGCCGCCCAGCTACTACGGCACCGCCGACGCCACCCCGCTCTGGCTCGTCCTGCTGCACGACGCCTGGCGCTGGGGCCTGCCCGCCGAGCAGGTCGAGGAACTGCTGCCGAACGCCGAAGCCGCCCTCGGCTGGCTGGAGCGGTACGCCGACCCGGACGGCGACGGCTTCCTTGAGTACGTCGACAGCACCGGCCGCGGCCTCTCCAACCAGGGCTGGAAGGACTCCTCGGACGGCATCCGCTTCCGCGACGGCCGGATCGCCGCCGCCCCGATCGCACTCAGCGAGGTCCAGGCCTACGCCCACGAGGCCGCCGTCAAGAGCGCCGACCTGCTGGAGGCCTTCGGCCGCCCCGGCGCCGAGCGGTGGCGGCAGTGGGCCGAGCGGCTGCGCGAGCGCTTCCGCGACCGCTTCTGGGCGCAGGACGAGGACGGCCGGTACCCGGTGGTCGCCCTCGACCGCGACAAGCGCCCGGTCGACTCGATCGCCTCCAACCTGGGCCACCTGCTCGGCACCGGCCTGCTGGACGCCGAGGAGAGCGCGCTGGTGGCACGGCGGCTCACCGCCCCCGGCCTGGACGGCGGCTTCGGCCTGCGCACCCTGGACGCCGCCACCGCCGGCTTCAACCCGCTGGGCTACCACACCGGTTCGGTCTGGCCGCACGACAGCGCCATCGCCGTGTACGGCCTGGCCCGCGCCGGACTGCACCAGGCCGCCGCCCCGCTGGCCGCCGGACTGGTGCGCGCCGCCGCCGCGTTCGACCACCGGCTGCCCGAGCTGTACGCGGGCTACCCGCGCGCCCAGTACGCCCGCCCCGTCCCGTACCCGGCCTCTTGCCGCCCCCAGGCCTGGGCCGCCGCGGCGGCCGTCCTGGTCCTGCAGGCGCTGCTCGGCCTGGCGGCGGACGCCCCCAACCGCCGGCTCTGGGTGCGGGAGCGGGTCCCGGCGGGCTACGAGTCGCTGCGGATCGGCGGGCTGACGGTGGCCGGGCTGCCGGTGGAGGCGGAGACCGATCACACCGGCGCCGTCCGGCTGCGCGCCCCGGAGGGCTTCACCGTCACCACCGTGCGCTGATCCGCTCTGCCGCGCCCGGGGCTGACCTCCGCGACCCAAGCAGTCGTCGGATGCTCCGTATGCCGACGTGGCCCCGCCGGTCCCCGGCCCGGCGGGGTGCCGCCCGGCCCGGCGGCGCTGGTGTTCGAAGTGTCATCACCACCTGCTAACCTCAGCCGATTTCCCGCCGCACCGAGCCGGCGGACACGACGGGGTAAGAGGTACAGAAGACATGGCATTCCTCCGGGCCAAGCAGAAGGCCCAGGTCATCGAGAAGCTCACGCAGGTCGCGCCCCCCGGGGAGACCTTCATCGCCTGCGTGCACGCGGAGAGCGGTCCCAGCCCGTGGCTCGCCGCCGCGCTCGGTGAGATTCCGCTCGTCGGCCTGATCATCGTGCTGACCCGCAGGTACTACTTCCTGACACTCACCAACAGCCACGTGGTGGTCAACTCGGCCAACCGCTGGAACAACCGCCCCGGCGACGTGGTCGCGGCCTACCCGCGGCACGCGTTCCCGGTCAGCCGGGTCAAGCGGGCGAGCATCTGGAGCTCGATGTACCTCCAGATGCCGGGCGACTCCAGCCCGGTGCGCCTGAACATCCACCGCATCTGGCGGGCCGAGATGGACCAGCTGAGCGCCGCCTTCCCGCCCGGGTCGATCGACGCCGGCTCGCAGCCCTTCGACACCCCGCAGAACCAGGGCTACCCGATGCCGGGCTACCAGACGCCCGGTCAGCCGATGGCCCAGCCGGCGCCCGGCCAGCAGATGATCCCGCAGCAGCCGCAGGGCTTCGGCGGGCCGCAGGGCCAGCCCTACCCGCCGCAGCAGGCGCAGCCGTACCCGCCGCAGCAGGGCCAGCCCTACCCGCCGCAGCAGCAGGCGCAGCCCTACCCGGCGCCGCAGGCCTACCCGCCGGCCCAGCCGTACCCGCCGCAGCCGGGTGCCCAGGTGCCGCCGCAGGCCCAGCCGTACCCGCCGCAGGTCCCGAACGTGCCCTACCCGGGCCAGCCGGGGCAGCAGGGCTACCCGGGCCAGCGCTGACCGCGCGCCTCGGCCCCGGCTCCCTTCGTGGGGAGCCGGGGCGGAGGCCGTTCCGGGCGCGCCGCCACCCGCGGTGGCCGCCCGGCCACCGGGCGCGTCCGGCGTCCGGCTCACCGCGCTCGGCGGGGCGGACTCTGCGAGGCTGAAGGGACGAACCGCCTCGAGCGAGGAGGCCGGCAGCCATGTCAGCGCAGAACCCGGGGCCCTCCGGCCGGAAGGCCCGTGTCGCGGCGCTCCGGGCCGCAGAGGTCCGGCACGCCCGGTCCCGGCGATGGCTGGTGGGCGGAGCCATCGTCCTGCTGGTGCTCGTCGTGATCGGCGGGATCGCCGTCGTGATCGCCACCAACCAGGGCTCCTCCAGCCCCAGCGGCGTCCCGGCCCACCCCCGGACGACCGCCGAGGGCCGCACCACCCCGCCGCCCTGGGACGCGCCCGCCGACGTCGCGGCGGCCGTGAAGGCGGCCGGCCTGCCGATGCTCGGCGCCGAGGGCACCGCCCTGCACATCCACGCGCACCTCGACGTCTACGCCGACGGACAGCCCGTGACGGTGCCCGCGCTGGTCGGCATCGACGAGAGCGCCCAGCGGATCAGCCCGCTGCACACCCATGACACCAGCGGCGTCATCCACGTCGAGTCGCCGGTGAGCGCCGACTTCACCCTGGGCCAGTTCCTGACCGAGTGGCAGGTCTCCGCCTCCGCCGACCACCTCGGCGGGCTGCGCACCGACGCCACCCACACGCTGACCGCGTACGTCGACGGCAAGCCGGTGGGCGGCGACCCGGCGGCCGTCCGGTTGCACGCCCACGACGAGATCGCCCTGGTGTACGGCACAGCCGAGGAGAACGCCTCGGTCACCGTGCCGAGCGGGTACAACTGGCCGAGCGGGCTCTAGGGTCCGCGAGCAGGCCGCCGCACATGCCCCAACCGGCCGCTTCACCTCTCCCGAGGAAGTCGCCGACCTGGTGCTGCTGCCGGCCGGCGACCGGGCCGGAAACGTCAACGGCGCCGACTTCGTCATCGACGGCGGCCTCGTCAGCACGCTCCGACCCCTGCCGCTCCTGCCCCTCGCAGCCCCTGCCCCCGCGGCACTGACTGCTGCGCCCCTGACCACCTGCGCCCATGTGTCCGGCGCACCGTAGCGCAGCACCCCCGCACCATGGGGAGCCACTCCTCCAGGCCGTGGTCCGGAAGGCGTCGAAGGTGCGCCCGGCCGGCCGCCGGTGGAGACCGTCGGACGGCAGGGCCACCACCAGTGACGCCTCGGCGCTGTCGCCGGCCCGGCCTCAGGCCAGCTCGCGCATCCGGCGGATCGGGCTGGCCAGCAGGATCAGCGGGCTCGCCACGCTGACGACCGCGACCAGCAGCAGCGCGGTGCGCGGGCCCCAGGCGGTCGCGGCGGCGCCGGCGGCGAGGGCGCCGACCGGGATCGCGCCCCAGGAGACGAAGCGGACCGTGGCCATCACCCGGGACAGCAGCTCCGGCGGCGTCTCGGTCTGCCGGTGGGTGCGGGTGACGATGCTGGTGACCACGACCCCCGCCGAGAACCCGGCGTTGCCGAGGGCGAAGACCAGGGCGGCCCAGCCGGACCCGGCGAGCGGGAGCAGCAGCGCGAAGGCGGTGGCGACCGCGGCCGCCCAGCGCAGCGCCCGGGCGCCGCCGAACCGGGCCACCAGCCGGGGCGTGGCGGCGGCGCCGAGCAGGCTGCCGAGGCCGCCGGTGGCCATCAGGGCGCCGACGGCGGCGGCCGGGGCGTCAAGGGTGCGGACCAGGAACACCGGGGTGAGCGTCATCAGCCCGCCGCAGACGAAGTTCACCGCGGTGGCGTCGGCGACGCAGGGCCGGATCACCGGGTGCCGGGCGACGAACCGCCAGCCCTCGCGGATCTGTTCGCGCATCCCGGCGCCGCCGGCCGGCCGGGTGGCGGGTCGGTCGATCGGCGGCAGGCTGCCGAGCAGCGCGGCCGAGGCGAGGTAGCTGACGGCGTCCAGCAGCATCGAGGCCGCGCCGCCGACCAGTTGCACCAGCACGCCGCCGAGCGAGGGCCCGGCCAGGTCGGTGGCCGCGATGCTGCCGGAGACGAGGCTGTTGCGGGCGGTCAGTTGCTCCTTGGGGACGACGGCGGGCAGGAAGGTGGAGTTGCCCACGTCGAACATCACGCCGGCGAAGCCGACCAGCAGGGCCACCACGACCAGCTGGGGCAGCCCCAGTACCCCCAGGGCGGCCGCAAGTGGCACCGAGGCGACGGCGGCGGCGCGGATCAGGTCCATCGTGACCTGGGTGCCGCGCAGCGGGAGTCGCTGGACGAGCACGCCGGCCGGCAGGCCGATCAGCAGCCAGGCGACGTAGGCGGCGCCGGTGATCAGTCCGACCTCGAAGGCCGAGGCGTGCAGGGTGACCACCGCGATCAGCGGCAGGGCGACCGCCGTCACCTGGTCGCCGAGCCGGCTGACCGTCGAAGCGCTCCAGTAGCGCCAGAACGCCCCGGCCCCGCCCCGGCCCTGGCCCCCGCTCGTCTCCGGGTCCAGCGTTCTCGCCGTGTCCGCCGTCTTCGTCGTCATGTCCGCCCCTTCGCCGGCACCGGTCGCACGACCGAGTGAGTTCCTTTTGGGAACTCACTATAATGGGTGATCATGCGGCACACGGAAGCGGCTGACCCCGACTGCGCGATCTCCCAGGCCCTGACCGTGGTCGGGGACACCTGGACCCTGCTCCTGATCAGGGACGTCGCCGGCGGCATCCACCAGTTCGACGCCCTGCAGAACGCGCTCGGCATCAGCCGCAAGGTGCTCACCGAGCGCCTCAAGGCCCTGGTCGCCGACGGCGTCCTGGAGAAACGGCTCTACCACCCGCACCCGCCGCGCTACGAGTACCACCTGACGGAGCGCGGCCGCGGGCTGCTGCCGGTGCTGGTCGCCCTCCAGGACTGGGGTGGGCGCTACGTCCTGGGCGACGGCACGCTCTCCGCCACCAGCACCCCCGACTCCGCCGAGACCCGGCGGGTCATGGCCCTCACCGGCCACCGGCTGCCCGCCCTGGAACTCACCGCCGCCACCGGTGCGGCCGTCGACCCGGTCGCCGCCGACCACGCCTGGACGGTGCTGTACTGCTACCCCGGCGCCTACGCGCCCGGCGGGGTGGACCACCCGCCCGGCTGGGGCGACATCCCGGGGGCGCCCGGCTGCACCCTGGAGTCCTGCACCTACCGCGACCGGATGGGCGAGTTCGCCGCCCGCGACACCGCCGTCTACGGCGTCAGCACCCAACGCCCGGACCAGCTGGCCGCGTTCGCCGAACACGCCCGGATCCCGTTCCCACTGCTCTCCGACGCCGGACTGGAACTGGCCGCCGGGCTACGGCTGCCCACCTTCCGTGCCGCCGGCGTCGAGCGCCTCAAGCGGCTCACCCTGATCCTCGACGCCGGCCGCACCGTCCGGGGCGTGCTCTACCCCGTCACCGACCCGGCCGGCTCGGTCGAGGACGCCCTCGCGCTGCTGGACGGCCTGCGGGGCTGACGGCGCGGCGAACGACGACGGGTGCGCCCCCGGCCCGGCCGGGGACGCACCCGCTCGACTGCGTTGCGGCGGAAGGCGGTCAGTACCGCGAGGCGATCACGAACCAGCCGACCACCGCGATCAGGACGAGGGCGACGATCGCCACCGTCGTCGGCGTGAGCCGGTCCCGGAACTGCTTGGCCGGCCGGACGCGCTGCGCCTCCTCGGTGCTCGACTCCCACCAGTCGCGCAGCCGCCGGACGTTCACGTCGAAGTCCCGGGCCGGGTACATCGGGCTCCAGGCCAGGCCCGGCAGCGAGCGCCGGCGCCCGGTCGTGGTGAAGATCCGCGCCGCCCGGGCCGTGCCCCCGCCGCCGGTGACGCCGTTGATCGGGGTCTCGCGGACGTCGACCCAGCGGATCTCCTGCCAGGAGTACGTCCGGCCGGCCCCGAACCCCCAGCAGATGGTGACCCCGTCGGGCCCGACCCGGCTCCAGCCCCGCCACGAGCTGTAGAAGACCGGAGCGAACAGCACCAGGACGGCGGCGAGCGACCAGGCCGCGAACACCGGGCCGGAGCGCAGGAGGCCGGCGGACACCGCGAGGAGGAAGAAGCAGGCCGCGCCGATGAGGTGCGGCTTGGAGGGGCGGAAGAGGTCCTTGCCCCGGAACACCAGTTCGTTCACGGCGTCACGCTAGCCTTGCGGGCCACCCGGGGCCAGGCAGTTGTACGCGATCTTGACGTCCGGAAGCGGCCGGCGGGCCGAGGACGGCCCCGACGCCCGGTCATGCCGCCGCCCCTTTGCTCCGGCCGCCCTTGCCGCCGCGCCCACCCCGCCCGCGCAGGGTGCGGCGGGCCGCGCCGAAGGTGAGCCCGGCCCAGAGGACGGCCACCGCGCCCGCGACCCAGACTCCGGCGGCGCGGAAGGAGAGGTCGTCGTCCAGGGTGGCGGGCGGTGCCCAGCCGTCCGGGTCGGCCAGCACCGTGGTGGTTCCGCCGACGGAGGAGCCGGAGCAGCCGAAGCCCCCGATGGTGCCGTGCGGCAGCGGGCGGCCGTCCTCGCGGCGGATGCCGCAGGTCCAGCTGACCTTGCCCGTCTTGTCCTTGCCGCTGTGGGCCGAGGTGATGACGACCCGGGTGTCCACCCCGCGGTGGGAGATCAGCTGGGCGCGCAGCGCGGCCGTGGGGAGCGCCAGGAGCAGCACGCCCAGCAGCACGGCGGGCCAGAGCACCCAGCCGCTGGTGCGGATCATCATCACCCCGATGACGGCCGCCATCAGCACCAGGACGGCGATGATCGTGCAGGGCGCCTGGTAGTCGGGGTTGGTGGCCACCGCGAGCAGTCCGAGGATCAGCAGCGGGGCGACCAGCCCGGCCAGCAGCGCGGTGCGGCGCACCGTGCGGGGGGAGAGCGGCACGTCCTTGCGGGGGCGCCGCCGGGCGGTCCCGGCCGGCCGGCTGACCCCGGCCGCGAGTGGTCTCTTCTGCTTCTTGTTCGGACGCTTGGCCATGCTGACCCCGTTCGGTGGTTCCTCCGTGCTCGCGACAGTGTGCCGTCAGCGCCGGACGGCCGGAAGGCCGGGGTGCCGCCGGACCTGCGGAGCCGGTCCGCTGTCTTCCCAACTCCGTTGCGTGCTAGGTACATTGATCGGCGTGGGAGCGATAGTCGATCTCTTCCTGCTGGTCGGGGCGGCCGTCCTGGCCGGGCTCGCCGTGGGCTTCGCCGCGGCGGGCCGGGCGACCCGGGCACTGCGTCGGGACGGGGTCTGCACGGTCGGCCGGGTGCGGAAGGTGCGCTGGCAGACCACCTCCGAGGGCTATGAGCGACGGCGGGTCACGATCGTGTACGGCCTGCCGGACGGGCGGACCGTCGAGCTGTTGCGGCGCGACGACCGCCCGGAGGGCGGCCGGTACCAGGAGGGGGACGAGGTGACGGTGCTGTACCACCCGTCCCGCCCCGGCCGGGGCCTGGCCGTCCATCCGGTGCGCCGGTTGCCGCCGCCCCCGGGGGAGTTCGGGCTGGCCCTGCTCTCGCTGGCCTGCGCGCTGAGCGCGGCGGGCCTGCTCGTACTGATGTTCCGACCCCGGTGATCCGACTTCCGGTGACCTGACTTCCGGTGACCTGACCCCCGGCCTGCTGGAGGCGGTCAGCTCCGCCCCAGGGCCGCCTGCTCCAGGTCGAGGTCGCGCTGGAGCACCCGCAGCGTGGTGTCGCTGATCCGGTGCTCCTCGTAGAGGCGGTGCAGCCGGTCGTTCTGGACGGCGATGACCTCGTGCCGGAGCTGCCGGTAGGCGTCGTCGGCGGTGGTGCCGTCGGGGGCCTCGGGGGTGCGGTCGAGCCGGGCGGTGAGGGCGCGGCGCACCCGGTCGACGGCGGTCTCCGGGACGGCCTCCAGCTCGGCCAGGCCGTCCACGTGGTCCAGGGCGGCGCGGTTGAGCTCGTCACGGGCGTCCGCCTCCTCGCGCGCGGTGTGCTCGGGTTCGAGGGCGAGGCCGGAGCGGTTGACCACGGCGGCGAGGGTCAGGCCCTGGACGACCAGGGTGAGCACGACATTGGAGACGGTGAGCACCAGGACCAGCGGCCGGCTGTCGAGCGGGCCGCCGGCCTCGGTGAGCAGCGGGATGGACAGCGCGGCGGCCAGCGGCATGACGCCCCGGGTGCCGGCCCAGGTGACCACCCCGGCGACCCGCCAGGACAGCCGCCCCCGGCTGGGTTTGACGGCGCGGGTGAGCGGTAGCGTCCACAACACCCGGACGGCGATCAGCACCGCCGCGATCGCCGCCGACTGCAGCGGCCACCAGCCGGCGCCGGCCGGCAGCTCCCGGACCAGGGTGGGCAGTTCCAGGCCGACGATCGAGAAGACGACGCTCTCCAGCAGGAACACCACCACCGCGTACACGGCGTGCAGTTGCAGCCGGATCCGGGCGTCGGTCAGCCGGTGGCCGGAGCGGCCGAGCAGCACCCCGGCGACCACCACCGAGGTGACGCCCGAGGTGTGCGCTGACTCCGCCAGCACGTACGCCGCGTACGGGGTGACCAGGGCTATCACCGTCTCCAGCACCGGGTCGGTGGTGCGGCGGCGCAGCAGCCAGACCAGCCCGGCGACGGCCGCGCCGACCAGGCTGCCGCCCCCGCCGAGCAACGCCAGTTCGCCGCCCGCGGCGGGCAGGTCGACGGTGCCGCCGGCCGCCACGGCGACGCCGACGGCGACCTTGAACAGCACCAGTGAGGTGGCGTCGTTGAACAGGCTCTCGGCCTGGACCAGCACCTGGACCCGCCCGGGCAGGGCGAGCCGGCGCCCGAGCGCGGTGACCGCCACCGGGTCGGTGCTGGAGAGCACGGCGCCGAGCACGAAGGCCATCGCGGGCGGCAGCCCGGCGACGGCGACGGCCACGAAGCCGACGGCCGCGGCGGAGGCGAAGACCAGGCCGAAGGAGAGGATGGTGACCGGCCGCCACACCGTCCGCAGGTCGCGCAGCGACAGTTCTTCGGCGGAGGCGTAGAGCAGCGGCGGCAGCACCACCGCGCCGATGATCTGCGGCGGTACGTGCAGTGCGGGCACCCCGGGGACGAGCGCGACGCCGAGCCCGGCCAGCACCAGCAGGGAGGGCGCGGGCACCCGCCATCGGCGGGCGAAGGTGGCCACGCTGGTGGCCAGGACGACCAGGACGAGAACGATCCCCACGGCGTGCATCTGCAGAAACGACCCATCGCAACCTTCGGGGTCGCCGAGGCCCGATCGCCGCAGTCGTCCCCCGAGCCGACCAGACTTCCCGGCACACCGTCGGTCATCTTATCGGTCCTTTGGCGGTGTTCGAGAAGGTGTCCGGTGCAGTCGACCCGCTGACCGCACGTCAGGGGCAGGCGGCGATCCCCGCTACCGACGGGTCGTCCTGTTCCGAACGAATTCACCGAATGCTCGCCGAAAGTGTTGCGGGCCGTACACGCACGGAAGTTGGATACACCACATCCCGCGACCCGCCGGGCCCGACTATTGGTCGAACAAGGGCTTCGCCTACGCCGTCCTGGACGTCAACGGCCGCCGCACCCATGTGGTCGGCACCCACCTCCAGTCCACCGACTCCGGCTGCGCCGGCGGCCAGGCGGTCGGCATCCGCGCCAAGCAGCTCGGCGCCATGCGGGCCTTCCTGGATGCCAAGCGGATCCCGGTGAACGAGCCGATCCTGCTCGCCGGGGACCTCAACATCGACTCCCACGGCACCGAGTACCAGGCCCTGCTGGAGAACGGCAACCTCGCCCCGGCCTCCGCCCGCACCGGCTGGCCGTACTCGTTCGACACCGCCGACAACTCCATCGCCGCCTACCGCTACCCGGGCGAGCCCAAGGAGGACCTCGACTTCGTCCTCTACCGCGCCGACCACGCCCGCCCGCAGCAGTACACCAACGAGGTCCGACGGGTGCACAGCGCCCCCTGGACGGTGAGCAGTTGGGGCAAGAGCTACACCTACACCGACCTCTCCGACCACTACCCGCTCATCGCCCACCGGTAAGCGGAGCTGACAGAACGTCGTGGCGCCCAGGTCGGGGCGGCCGTGGTCTCCTGCGCGCCGGTCAGTCGTCGATGCCTTCGATGATGCGGAAGTCCCGCTCGACGGCCCGCCATCCGCGGCTGCCGGTGGTCTCGATCATCGGCGCCGCCATCCGGGCCCAGCAGTTGGGCGCGGACCATCGAGGCCGCCGGCCCGCCTCACAATGCGGGCAGCGGTTTCGAGCCCTCGTTGTCGGCCGTCGCCCGGAACGCCGCCTGCCAGGCTTCGGTGAGGCCGGGCCGGCCGGCCAGCAGGGCGGCGGCGGTGTTGCCGCCGGGGACCGCGACCCGGTCCACGATCTCGGCCAGCGTCGCCCCCTGCGCCAGCAGCGCGCTGACCGCGGCGAAGCTGCCGGCCAGCAGTTGTTCGGCCAGCCCGGGCGGCAGCGGAGCGCCGCGCTCGACCTGGGCATCGACCATCAGACGGGCCGCACCCGCCAGCAGCGCCGGACCGCAGGAGGCCAGATCGGTCGCCGCCCGCCCCTGCGCCTCCTCGATCACGAACGGGCGGGAGAACGCCCGCAGCAACTCCGTCAACCCGGCCACCGTGGCCTCGTCCAGTCCCGGGCCGGGCGCGAGCAGGGTCACGCCCGCGCCGATCTCGTTGCCGACACTGGGAATCAGCTTGGCGACGCCACAACCGACCGCCTCCGCCAGCAGCGACAGCGGCAGCCCGTTGTTGACCGTGACGACCAGGTGCTCGGCCGAGAGCCGGGGCCGCAGCACCCCGAGGACGTCGGGAAGATGCCCGTTGCGCACGCACAACACCAGCAGCCTGGCCTCGTCCGCCAGTTCGGCCAACGGCAGCACCCGGGCGGACGGCACCTCGGCCCGGACCCGCTCGATGCTCTCCGCTGACCGACCGGAGACCGCCAGCCGCCCTGGCCCCACCGCCCTGCCGAACCCGCCGGCCAGGGTCAGCCCCATCCGGCCCAACCCCACGATCCCCACGGTCCATTCCGCCACCACGGCCAACCTCCCACGTCACAGCCCCAGCACCCGGAGATCACACACCATCCGACGCCGGCCGACAAGCCGCCGGGAGCGGGTGGGTGTGGGGCGCATCACAGAACCGGTGGAGGTTCGGGCTCCTACGATCGTGATCGCGACGCCGGTCACGCCGAGGCCGGCGGCCGTACGGCACCACCCGCGAACCGGCCCGAGGAGAAGCGCACCGTGACCAGCCCCACCGCCGCGCCCGACAGCTACTACCAGCGCACCGGCGAGCACCACTACAAGCCGACCGCCCACGCGCAGGGCGCCTGGCACCCCGACGAGCAGCACTTCAGTCCGGTGGGCGGGTTGATCGCCCATGCGATCGACCGGTACCGCGCCGACCAGCACCCGGCCGACCGCCCCGCCGACGGGCTGGCGCTGGCCCGGATCAGCTTCGACATACTCGGCCTGATCGCCCTGGACGAGCTGGAGGTCACGGTGGAGACCCTCCGCCCCGGCCGGACCATCGAGCTGGTGGAGGCGGTGGCCTCGATCGCCGGCCGGGCCGTGGTGCGGGCCCGGGCCTGGTACCTGGCCGAGCAGGACACCGCCGCCGTGGCCGGCACCCACGACGAACGGCTGCCCGCGCCGGAGGAGTTCGAGCCCTGGCCGATGAGCGAGCAGTGGGCCGGCGGCTACATCGCCTCGGTGGAGGTCCGCCGCCGCTCCACCGCTCCCGGCCGGGCCGCCGCCTGGCTGTCGACCCCGCTGGAGCTGGTCGCGGGGGAGCCCGCCGGCCCGCACGCCGCGTTCATCGCCCTGGTGGACACCGCCAACGGCATCGCCGTCCGGGAGCAGCCGACGGCCTGGATGTTCCCCAACACCGATCTGACCATCCACTTCCACCGCCGCCCCGGCGGCCGCTGGACCGGCCTGGACACCAGCGTCAGCTTCGGTCCGGCCGGGCACGGCGTCACCAGCACCGTGCTGCACGACGTCCACGGGCCGGTGGGCCGGGCCGAGCAGATCCTCACCGTCCGGCCGATGCCGGGAGCTGAGCACTGACGGCAGCGGCCCGCCGGCTCCGTTCCCCGGCCGACGGCGGGGGAACGGAGCACCGCCGCTGGGCGCGGGCTCAGCCCGGCAGCGAGTCCATGAAGGAGCTGACCGAGAACACCGCCTTGCCGGGCCCGGCCGGCCCGTAGCCGGGCGGGGAGGAGAGGCCGAACTCCTCCAGGGTGGCCCGGTAGGTCCGCAGCAGCCGGATGTGGTACTCCAGCGGCGCGCCCTGCGGGTTGGCCTTGCCCAGCGGAGTGGTGGGCTCGGGGCACCAGGTGGTGAAGCGCGGCACCACGCCGTGGGACATGAAGAAGCGCAGCCCCTCCCGGGTGGAGGCGATCGCCTCGTCGACGGTGGTGAAGCCGAAGGGCTCGGCCATCTCCACGCCCGCCACGAAGTTGGGGATCACGTTCTCCGCGCCGAACACCTCGGTGGAGTCGAGGATCCGACGGTGCCACTCGTCCCGGCCGACGTAGCGCTCCTTGCCGGGGCAGTAGAGCTCGAACAGCCGCTTGTCCCACACCTCGAAGTTGGGGTGGTAGATCTTCACGCCGTAGTCGTGGAAGCGCTGGACGTCGTCGCGCGGCAGCGCCTGGGCGACCACCTTGCCGATCCAGCGGTCGGGGAAGCGCTCCTCGATGGCCTTGGCGTACTGCCCGTAGAAGTCCGCCTCGTCCCGGCCGCCGACCTGCGAGGTGATCGCGCCGCCGGTGAGGGTGTACGCCCGGGAGGCGCGGGCGGTGTCGTGGCGGTCGATGATCTCCAGTGCCTCCAGCACCTCCTCGACCGGCTTGACCCCGGTGTACGGGCGGCCGGCGGCCTTGTGCTGGCGCCAGTTGTGGTTGATGTCGCAGTACTGGCACTCCTCCTTGGCGCCGAAGTACTGGCAGACCCGGAACACCGTGAGGTAGATCAGGTAGCCCCACTGGATGGTCGGGGCGACCTCCATCACCGACTTCCCGTTGGCCAGGGTGTGCCGGTAGTAGTCGGGCATCGGCGGCAGGCCGACGTCGGCGATCCGCGCGCCGTCGAGGTAGAGGCCGAGCGTGCCGTCCTCACCCGCGCCGACCCGGTACGGCGAGTCCGGGTTGACCCGCACCGACACGACCGTGCGGCGCAGCCCGTACGGTCCGCCGGTCAGCACCACCTCCTCCGGCGGCCGGTTCAGCGCGGCCGCGCCCAGCTCGGGCAGGGTGCGGTGGTCGAAGGAGAAGATGAAGTACGACTTCGGCTTGACCTCGCCGCTCCCGTCGGCGCCGGTGCTGCCGCTGAGGGCGGACTCGTCGAAGGCCATGCCGCCGCGCAGCAGGTCCTCCTTGATCACCGCCTCCCGGGGCACGTCGGGGAAGCGCTCCATGAGGTCCTCGACGAGGGCGGTGCGGCTGCGGGCCTGGCTCTCCATGCGCTGGTCTTCCTTCCTGGCCGCGTTCCTCGCACGGCGCCCGGCCCATTCTTCTCCTCCTTACGCGTCCGGCCCGACACCGGCCCGACACCGGCCGGACGCCGTGCGAGCGCGAAGTCCATCGCGGTGAAGCACTCCTCGTCCCAGCCGGCTTCGAGCACCCCGGTCTCGCGGGCCCGGAGCAGGTTCCGGGCCCGCGGTCTCCGGGTGGGGATCGAGGCGGGCCGGCCACGGCATGGAGCAGTCCGGCATCGAGATCGCTGCCACTGGCCGTTCCGTCCAGGAGGTTCGTGTGGGCGACCAACTCGTGGCACGCGAAGGCCGATTGGTCATCCGCGTTCGAACAGCCCCCGCCACAACCGGCACAACGCGGTCGGCCACCCCGGGGCACGCCCGAAGTTCACCGGGTTGACATGGCGCGGGGGAGGGTGGGGGCGGCTGGGTCGGGTGCGGAGCGCCAAGGTGCGGGGCGGACCGATGCATGACAGGGGTACGACCGAACGCCGTCAGCATGAACGTTCACTCTATCGGGTGTAGAAGATCGTCCGTTGCGATCCGGAACGGGCTTTCGCGCCTACGGTTGGTCAGCGAGCGAGACGGGGCCCGCGGCGTGGAGTTCCCCATCGCGACGGGCGGGATGACGACCCGTCACCTCATGCGATCCCTCTCAGAGGAGGCTCCATGCCCCAGCGCATCAGAACGGTCACACCACCCCGGCCCGCTCCCGCCCCGGCGGTGGGCTCATGAGCTCCCCGGCGATCGAGCGGATCCTCCGCGGACCCACCGGACTGGGCACCGCCGGGCTGCAGTTGAGGCCGCCGGCCCCGGCTGTGGAGGTGGCGGCGCCCGCGGTCCATGCGCCTGATGTCGCGGCTCCCGAGGCCCCGACGGCCGCGCTCCCGACGGCCGCGCTCCCGACGGCCGCGCTCCCGACGGCCGCGCTCCCGACGGTGGAGGCCTCGCTGGTCGAGGCCGTCGCGGCGGAGGCGGTGGCGGCCGCGGCCTCGGTGCTGGAGGCCGTGCTGCCCGACCTCCAACTGCCGTCCGTCGCCACGCCGCCCTCGGCTCCGACGCTGCCGTCCGCCCCTGCCCTGCTCTTCGGCGCCCCGGCCGCGGCGCCGAGCGGTGGCAAGCCCAAGCTGGGCGACCCCATCCCGGGCCTCTACCACCACCCGATCGCCGAGCCCGACCCGGTCCGGGTGGAGGCGCTCAGCCTCAAGATCAAGGCCTGGGCCATCGACGAGATCGAGCTCTACCCGCCGGAGTGGGAGAAGGACTTCGACGGATTCTCCACCGGCCGCTACATGGTGGCCTGCCACCCCGACGCGCCGAGCGTCGACCATCTGATGCTCGCGGCCCGGCTGATGGTCGCCGAGAACGCGGTGGACGACTGCTACTGCGAGGACCTCGGCGGCTCGCCGATCGGCCTCGGCAGCCGGCTGCTGCTGGCGCACACGGCGCTGGACCCGCTGCACACCACCGCGGAGTACCACCCGGCCTGGGAGGCCTCGCTCTCCGAGGACGCGCCCCGGCGCTCGTACCGCTCGGCGATGGACTACTTCGTCCGGGCCGCCACGCCCTCCCAGGCGGACCGCTTCCGGCACGACATGGCGCGGCTGCACCTGGGGTACCTGGCCGAGGCCGCCTGGTCCGAATCCGACCACGTCCCGGAGGTGTGGGAGTACCTGGCGATGCGCCAGTTCAACAACTTCCGCCCCTGCCCGACCATCACCGACACCGTCGGCGGCTACGAGCTGCCCGCCGAGCTGCACGCGCTGCCGGCCATGCAGCGGGTGATCTCGCTGGCCGGCAACGCCACCACGATCGTCAACGACCTGTACTCGTACACCAAGGAGCTGGCCGGTCCGGGGCTCCATCTGAACCTGCCGGTGGTGATCTCCGAGCGCGAGGGCGTCTCGCGCCAGGAGGGCTACCTGAAGGCCGTCGAGGTCCACAACGAGCTGATGCACGCCTTCGAGGCCGAGTCCGCGGCGCTGGCGGTCGCCTGCCCGGTGCCGACCCTGGTGCGGTTCCTGCGCGGGGTGGCCGCGTGGCTCGACGGCAACCACCACTGGCACCAGACCAACACCCACCGGTACAGCCTGCCTGACTTCTGGTAATGCGCCGGTCGGCAGTCGCCCGTTTTCCGATAACCATCCCTGAAGAACCCTGGAGTTGACCCCTCATGTCCCTGACCGACGACATCACCACCCCCGGCAGCGCCATCCCCGGCCCGGCGACTCCGTACCAGAGCGACATCGCGCGCTACTGGAACAACGAGGCCCGCCCGGTGAACCTGCGCCTGGGCGACGTCGACGGCCTGTACCACCACCACTACGGCATCGGCGAGATCGACCAGGCGGCGATCGGCGACCCGGCGGACAGCGAGCGCGAGAAGAAGGTCATCGCCGAGCTGCACCGCCTGGAGTCCGCCCAGACCGACGTCCTGCTCGACAACCTCGGCGACATCAAGGCCGGGCACACCCTGCTGGACGCCGGCTGCGGCCGCGGCGGCTCGATGGTCATGGCCCACCAGCGCTTCGGCTGCCGGGTCGAGGGCCTGACCCTCTCCACCCAGCAGGCCGACTTCGGCAACAAGCGCGCCGCCGAGCTGGGCATCGGCGGGTTCGTCCGCTCCCGGGTCGCCAACATGCTGGACATGCCGCTGGAGAACGGCTCGGTCGCCGGCTCCTGGAACAACGAGTCCAGCATGTACGTCGACCTGCACGACCTGTTCGCCGAGCACTCCCGGGTGCTGGCGGTCGGCGGCCGGTACGTGACCATCACCGGCTGCTGGAACCCGAAGTACGGCCAGCCGTCGAAGTGGGTCTCGCAGATCAACGCCCACTTCGAGTGCAACATCCACTCCCGCCGCGAGTACCTGCGGGCGATGGCCGACAACCGCCTGGTGCCCCAGGCCGTCATCGACCTCACCCCGGACACCCTGCCGTACTGGGAGCTGCGGAACACCACCTCGCTGGTCACCGGCATCGAGGAGGCCTTCATCGAGTCCTACAAGGACGGTTCCTTCCAGTACGTGCTGATCGCGGCCGACCGGGTCTGACCCGGCCCAAGGCCGACGGGCGGCCTCCCCGCGCTGGTGCGGGGAGGCCGCCCGTCGGCCTTGCGGTTACGTGGTGCGCGCGATCTCACGCGGTCACGCGGTGCCGGGTCGGGTGAAGGTGAGGTGGGTGACCCCACTCGGGCTGGTCACCGCCTCGGTGTCGAAGCGCTGCTCCAGCCCCTCCAGCCCGGCCCAGAGCGACTCGCCCCGCCCGAGCACGACCGGCACCACGACCACGTGCAGGTGGTCGACCAGGTCGGCCTCCAGGAAGGCCCGGACGGTGCTCGGGCCGCCGCCGATCCGCACGTCCTGTCCGTCGGCCGCCTCCTTGGCCTGCCGCAGCGCCTCCTCGGGGGTGGCGTCGATGAAGTGGAAGACCGTCCCGCCCTCCATCTCCACGCTGGGGCGCGGGTGGTGGGTGAGCACGAAGACCGGGGTGTGGAACGGCGGGTTCGGCCCCCACCAGCCCTGCCAGTCCTCGTTCTCCCACGGGCCGCGCTGCGGGCCGAACTTGTTGCGGCCCATGATCTCCACGCCGATGCCGTCGCCCCAGGCGCTGGCCATCGCGTCGTCCACCCCGGTGCTGCCGCCCTCCTTGCCCTGCATCCGGCGGAAGGTGCGGGTGCCGAAGAACCAGCGGTGCAGCCGGTCGGTGGCATGGCCGAAGGGGAGTTCCAGGCTCTGGCCCTCGCCGGTGCCGTAGCCGTCGAGGGAGATCGAGAAGTTGTGGACCCGGACCAGGGACATGGTGCTGCCTCCACTGCTCGGTGGGTTGTTCGCGGCGGCCGGCGGCCGTCCGCTCGCGGGCCACGCTAGCGCCCGGGTCCGACAATCCTGACGCTCCGTCACGACCGGGGCGTGGCGTGCCGTCGGGCGGGGCAGTGAAGGGGAGGCCGGGGCAGGGGTGGGGAAACCGTCACGCTATTGTCGTGCCTTCTTCACGAGGTGCACGCCCCGTCCGGCGATGCTGCCTCCGGCGGCCCGCACCGGCGGGCGCCACGACCGACCCCGGGGGGACGATTCCGATGACCGTACGCCGTACCCTGGCGGGCCTGCTGGCCGCCGGCCTGCTCGCCACCGCCGCATCCCTGCTGCCCACGGCGACCCTCGCCGTCGCCGACACCGGCACCGGTGCCCTGCCGTTCGGCTCGGCCACCACCGTCGGCCTGCACAACACCTACGACCCGGCCGCCTACCAGTACCTCGCCCAGAGCCTGGACACCGGCACCGGCATGATCGAACTCGACCTCTGGACCGACGTCGTCACCCAGGAGTGGAAGGTCAGCCACTCCAACCCGCTCGGCAACTCCAACAACTGCACCGCCGCCGACACCCCGGCCCAGCTCTACGGCGGCGGCACCAACAAGAACCTGGAGCACTGCCTCGACGACGTCCGGGTCTGGCTCGGCGCCCACCCGGCAGCCGGGCCGCTGGTGGTCAAGCTGGAGGTGAAGGGCGGCTTCGCCGCGAACCTCGGCATGGGCCCCGACCAGCTCGACGCGCTGATCGCGGCCCACCTCGGCAACGCGGTGCTGCGCCCGGCCGACGTCCTGGCCAAGCCCGGCGGCGGCACCTACGCCAGCGTCGACGAGGCGGTGCGGGCGGGCAACTGGCCGAGCCGCTCCGCGCTCGCCGGGCGGGTGCTGCTCTACGCGATCCCGGGGACGGTCGAGGAGCACAACCCCTTCGACACCCTGCACACCGACGTCGAGTACGGCCGGCACCTGCGCGACCTGGCCGCGGCCGGCCGGATCGGCCAGGCCCAGCTGTTCCCGGCCGTGCACGGTGCGGCGGGCGGCGACCCGCGGAGCAAGTACACCGGCGCGGACGCCGGCATCCGCCCCTGGTTCGTGGTCTTCGACGGCGACGCGGCCACCTACCTGAACGGCATCGACACCGCCTGGTACGACCGCTCCCACTACCTGCTGGTGATGACCGACGCCCAGGCGGTCGCACCGCAGATCAGCGCCACCGACCCGACCGTCGACCAGGCCCGCGCCCGCACCGAGCAGCTGGCCCGGGCGCACGCCAGCATCGTCTCCAGCGACTGGCGCAAGCTCCCGGCGGTGCAGTCCCTGGTGCTGACCCGGGGCTGACGCTCCGCGGTGATCCGGGGCTGACGCTGTGCGCCGGCCCGGGGCTGACGCTCCGCGGTGACCCGGGGCGGCAGGGCTCAGCGGCGAGGGCCCTCGGTGAGCCGGTCGATGTGGGCGAGGACGGCCCCGGCCCCGTCCTCGCCCGCGATGAGCCCGGCGAGGTCGGCCGCGCGGCGGCGGACCGGCTCGGCCGAGGCGGCCGTGATCGCGGCGGCGAGGCGTTCGGCGGTGAGTTCCGCGAACGGCACCGGCTCCGGGGCGACTCCCAGCCGGTGCAGCCGCGCCGCCCAGAACGGCTGGTCGGCCATCACGGGCACCGGTACGGCGGGGACCCCGGCGCGCAGCGCGGCGCCGGTGGTGCCGGCTCCGGCGTGGTGGACGACGGCGGCCGTGCGGGGGAACAGCCAGTCATGGGGCAGATCGCCGACGGAGAGGACGCCGTCGCCCACCGCCGCCAGGCCGGCCCAGCCCGCCTGGACCACCGCGCGCACCCCCGCCCGCCGCACCGCCGCCGTCACCAGCTCACCGAGCCGCTCGCCCTCCTCCGGCGCCATGCTGCCGAAACCGATGAACACCGGGGCCGGACCGGCCTGGAGGAAGTCGACCAGGTCGGCCGGGGGCTGCCAGTCCAGCGGCCGGGCGGGCCACCAGAAGCCCGCCACCTCGACCTGGGCCGGCCAGTCCGCCGGGCGCGGCGCCAGCAGCGGGCTGTAGCCGTGGACGACCGGACGGGAGTGCCCGAGCGGTTCCGGGGAGGTCGTGCCGGGCAGGCCGAGGCGCTCGCGCATCCGGGCCACGGCGCCCGAGAACAGCCGCTCCGCGCGGCGGAGCCGCTCCCGGCCGGCGGCGAGATTGCCCTTCGCCCCCAGGTCCTCGGCGCTGCCGGGGCCGGGCAGCGGGAACTCCCCGGTGGCGAAGGCGGGCGTGAGGTACGTGCCGAGGACGGGCACGCCGAAGGCCTCTCCCGCCGTCAGGCTGAGCGGTGACGGGGCGAAGGCGGTGAGCAGCAGGTCGGCTCCGCTCGCCACGGCGTCCGCCACGCCGTCGGCGAGCCCGTTCACGAACGCGGTCATCACCGCCCGGGTCTCCTCCGGGGACGTCGCCCGGGCCCTGGCGAGGATCAGCTCCTTGGGATCCCCCGGCAGCGGTCGGTACTCCAGGCCACAGGACTCGATCAGCGGCGCGAAGGTCGGGTGGGCGACCACCGAGACCCGGTGCCCGGCGTCCACCAGGCGTCGGCCCAGGCCGGTGAACGGTGCGACGTCCCCGCGGGAGCCGGTGGTGACGATCAGGATGCGCATGGGGGCGATTCTGCCCGGCGGTCCGGTCGGCCGGCACCGGACTTGACGAGCCCGCCCGACTCGCCCACGATCCCGCCTGCCCTGCCCTGCCCTGCCCTGCCCTGCCCTGCCCTGCCCTGCCCTGCCCTGCCCTGCCCACGGCGTCGGCTGCCACGGTTTGCCACGGCGGCTGGCCTGCCGGTTCAAGTCATCGACGGGTACGGCGAGTTGACCGGAGATGAAGACTCCGAACGTGCCTTCCGGCGAGCCCGGGGGCTCGCCATCCTGTGGGGCATGACCCGAACTCTACGCGCGTGGAAGACCCGTGCCGTCGCCGTCGCCGTCCTCTCCCTGGCCACCCTGGCGCCCGTCGCCGTCGCCACCGAGGCGCACGCCGCGGTGAGCGGCACGGTGTGCGTGTCCGCCCTGCCGTCCCAGGCCCGGACCACCCTCAACCTGATCGCCAAGGGCGGGCCGTTCCCGTACCGCCAGGACGGCGTGGTATTCACCAACAAGGAGGGCGTGCTGCCCTCCCAGCGGTCCGGCTACTACCACGAGTACACCGTGGTCACGCCCGGTGCGCCGACCCGCGGCACCCGCCGGATCGTCACCGGCCAGCGCTCCCAGGAGGACTACTACACCGGCGACCACTACGCGACCTTCCGCCTGATCAACTTCGGCTGCTGACCGCGTCCATCGCTCTCCGGGCCCCGGCCGACCCTCGAGTTCCAGCGGCCGGGGCCCGCTGCCGTGCCCCGGGGGGCGGGGTAGGGTCAGGCGCTGCCCACCCGCACCGCCCCGGAGGACCCCGTGCCGCAGATCCTGGTCGACCACTCGGCCGAACTCGCCCTCGACCGCGCCGGTCTGGACGACCTGGCCGCCGCCCTGCACAAGGCCGTCACCGAGGTGATCGACACCACCGTGCCGGAGTGCAAGACCCTGTTCCGCCCGGCCCCGCACCACACCGTCGGTGACGGCACGAGCGGTGAGGCCGTGGTGCTGGCGGAGGTGAAGATCCTGGCCGGGCGGACGGCCGCGCAGCGCACCGAACTGACCGCCCGGGTGCTGGAGGTGCTGCGGGAGCACATCGCGGTGCCTGCCGCGATCGGCGTGCAGGTCACCGAACTCGACCGCGACACCTACCGCTTCGTCCACCACCCCGGCCGCTGACCGTCGCGGGCCGCCGCGGGCCGCGCCCCGGGTGCCTTCCGCTACCGTCCGGTCGAACACCGACGGTATCGTGACGAAGCCGCGGAGGGGGAAGCAGATGGTGAAGGCAGCAGCGCGCGACGCAGCGGGTGGGGCCGAGCAGCCGGGGGAGCGCGCCTCGGCCATCGCCCGCCGGGTGGACCGGCTGATGGCCCGTGAGGCGATCAGATCCGGCGGACGCCCGCCCGCCTACCGCGAACTCGCCGACCGGATCAACCGCCTGGCCGGGCGGGACGTCATCTCCCGCGACACCGTGCGCAACCTCCACCTCGGCCTGAACCAGAAGGGCCAGGCCTGCAACCCCACGGTGGACACGCTCGACTGGCTGGGCCGGGGCTTCGGGATCGGCGCCGGCGCGAGCTACTTCCTGGACGACGCCAAGGCCGCCGTGGTCGACGAGCAACTCGACCAGCTGGAGCGGATCGCCGAGTTGACGCAGGCGCTCGGCAACGACGGGGTGGTCAGCCTGGTCAAGCGGGCCTCCGCGCTGTCGGACGGCAGCCTGCGGGTGCTGCTCTCGCTCGCCGACAACCTCCGCCGGCTGGAACAGAACGCCGGCGGCGACGCGGACACCGCCGACCGCGACACCGCCGACCGCGACACCGTCGGACGGGAGGCCGCCGACCGGAGTGCCGGCCCGCCCGACGGAAGATGAGCGGGAGCGTCGCCCCCCGGCCCGCTCCCGCCCCGCCCCCGCTCCGAAGGAACACCCTCGCCTTGGCCTTCCCCCGTGGCCTGCGCCGCCGCTGCGAGCGGCGACTCTCCGGCCTGAGCCTGCCCACCCCCTTCACCGTCGAGGGCTTCCGCGCCGCGCTGGAGCGCGAGCGGGGCCGGCGCATCGTCATGGAGCCGCTGCCCGCGCTCGGCCCCGATCTGCCCTGCGGCCTGTGGATCGCGCTGCCCAGCATCGACGTCGTCTACTACGAGGAACGCACCAGCCCGGCCCACCAGGACCTGATCAAGCTGCACGAGCTGGGCCACGTCCTGTGCGGCCACACCGGCACCCTCGAACTCTCCCGGCTGACGGCCCTGCTGCCCGACCTGACGCCCGAACTGATCGCCCAGCTGATGGGCGCGGGCCGGACGAGCTACCACACCGCCGACGAGCAGGAGGCCGAGATGCTCGCCCTGCTGCTCGCCGACCTGGTCGGCACCACCACCGACCCGGGCCCGGCCTCCGACCGCCTGGCCGCGAGCCTGCTGCACCCGATTCGCCGACCCCGGTGGAGGAAGTCCTGATGCGCCCGCTGTTCACGTGGCTGATGCCCTCGCTGATCTGGGGCGTCGTGCTCTGGCGGGCCCCCTCGGCCTTCACCACCCGGGCGAAGTGCGTGCTGTGGGCGGCCTTCGGCGCGATCGCCGTCGGGCTCAGCTGCCGGCCGGGGTTCATCGAGCGTGCGCTGGGCGAGCTCACCGGGATCCGGGACGTCACCCAGCTGCTGAAGCACCTGGCCGGGGTCGCCGCGGCGTACTTCCTGCTGGAGTACGTCCAGGAGGTCCGCCACCGCCCGGAGCGTCCCGGCGCCGCCCGTGCCCGGCTGCTGCTCACGGTGGTCGCGGGCGTCGCGCTGACCCTGCTGTTCGTCTTCGCCCTCCCGCACGACGCCGACGGCGCCTTCGGCATCGACGCCCACTTCGGCGACCCCGGGGTGAAGGCCTACCTGTACGTGTTCAACACCGTGTTCGCGCTGGCCAGTGCCCGGACGATGGTGCTGTTCTGGTCCAACCGGGCCGCCGTCCCGCCCGGGGCGCTGCGGGTCGGGGTCACCTGCCTGGCGGCGGCGGGCGCGACCGGCCTGACGTACACCCTGTACCGGTACTGGTTCACCTTCTCCCACGGGGACTCGACCCGGTTCGACGCCGACGGCAAGCCGGTGCCGCTCCAGGACACGCTGAGCGAGCTGCTGCCGGCGCTGATGCTGGTGCTGCTCGTCCTCGGCGTCACCATCCCGCCCGTCCGGGCGGTGAGCGGCTACCTGCGCGACCAGTACGCGCTGTGGCGGCTGCACCCGCTCTGGGCGGACGTGGTGGCCGCCGTCCCGCAGGTGGTGCTGGGCACCCCGAGCAGCCGGCTGCGCGACCTGCTGACCGTCCGCGACCGCTCGGTCGACCTCGCCCACCGGGCCTTCGCGATCCGGGACGCCGCGCTGGTGCTGCGCGAGGACACCCCGGCCGTCGCAGCGGGCGGGCCGGTGCTCGCCGCCGACGAGGACCTCGCCCAGGTCGAGGCCCGCTGGCTGCGCGCGGCCGTCCGCCACCGGGCCCGCGACCTCCCGGCCCCCGCTCCGCCCGCGGCCCTCGGGGCCACCACCGGGGGGCGTACCCCGCGCGAGGAGATCGCCTGGATGCTCGCCGTCGCCGCGGCCTACCGGCAGCAGGCCTGGGACCTGGACGCGGAACCCGGCGCGGATCGCGGCGGGAACCTCGGCGGAAGCCTCGCCGCGGACCTCGGCGCGGACGAAGGCGTCTAGTCCGTCAGCCCGTTGGCGGGACGAGGCCCGTCCGGCGACTTCTTTCGCCAGTCGGTGCCACCCGGGAGGTGCGGTTTCCACTCGCTGGCGATTATGATCGTCGCCTGTGCGGGGGAGCCCGCCGCTACCACCCAGGGGGCCGGGGGATGTTCAGCGCGGAGGGCAGCCGGGGCGGACCCGGTGGTGACGGTGGTTCGCCGGTGGACGCCGGAGGGGACTCCCAGTGGCACCGTCGTCCCCGTGACACGGGGTGGAGTTAGCGGGGTGCAGCCGCCCGGCCGGTACATGAGTGCCGGGGAGCCGGGCCGGCGTGCGGATCGCGCTCCCGTCCCACGGGGGTGGGGGGGGGTGGGGAACCCACCGCCCCGTAATATTTTGGAAAGGTGAACAAAACACCGGAACCAAACACGGGTGTGTTCAATACCCAAACA